>CAJUGH010000003.1 GCA_910586215.1 uncultured Acetatifactor sp.
CAGCGCAGCCGCCTATCTGCGGGCCAAGGAAGATTATCTCATGGGGATCAATTTTTCCAGGGTGCTGACCTTGAAGTACGGCAGGAGCGTGCAGGATTACCTGAAACGGGACCGGGCGGTAATCTCCGTGGGCAGGGTGATGACTTGTGTGCTGGGAATCGTGGTCAACAGGGAACGGGAGATCCGATCCTTTGTGAAGACACCTTTTTACCGGGTGCTGGGGAATTTCCAGTTACAGGGGAAACCCTTCCAGGGAGAGTGGAGGGCGGTGGAGAATTCCCGCTTCTACGCCTCCCCGAAACTGTATAAGGAAAACGGGTTCAAGGAGAAGAAGGATGCCCAGGACCTCATAGGGTATCTGACGAAAGAGCCGGTAGGCGATGTGGTAGTGGAGTCCATCGAGAAGAAGAAAGAGAACAAGAATCCACCTCTTCTCTATAATCTGGCAGAACTGCAGAATGACTGTTCCAAATATTTCAAGATCAGCCCGGATGAGACACTGCGCATTGTCCAGGAGTTATATGAGAAGAAGATGGTGACATATCCCAGGACGGATGCCAGGGTGCTCTCCACGGCGGTGGCCAGGGAGATCCACAAAAATATTGGCGGACTGAAAGGCTATGGGCTGGTGGCACCATATGCCACGGACATCCTTGCAGCAGGCAGTTACAAGAATATTTCCAGGACCAGATATGTGAATGATAAGCAGATCACAGACCATTACGCCATCATTCCTACGGGACAGGGGCTGCATCTGATCGGGGGCATGGCTCCCCTGTCTGCCAAAGTGTATGAGGTGATCGTCCGAAGATTCCTCAGTATCTTCTACCCACCGGCCCTGTACCAGAAATTCTCCCTGTGTATCCGGGTGAAGGAGGAGCGTTTCTTTGCAAACTTCAAGATCCTGCTGCAGGAGGGATATCTGAAAGTGGCGGCTTTCTCCTTCCGTAAGGAAGAGAAGGACACTGCACAGGAACCTGGTAAAGCCCAGGGGCCTTCCGGGAAAGGAGAGAAGAATCCCGGGGAAGGTGGCACAGAGGCAGAGGTAAAATGTGATGAGGAGATGACAAGGCTTCTGACAGCCTTGAAGAAGGGGGATCTTCTGGCAGTGGATTCCTATGAGATCAAGGAAGGGGAGACTTCGCCGCCCAAACGTTACACTTCCGGGAGCATGATCCTTACCATGGAGAATGCAGGTCAGTTCATCGAGGACGAGGAATTAAGGGCACAGATCAAGGGAAGCGGTATTGGTACCAGCGCCACACGGGCAGAGATTCTGAAAAAACTGGTGAATATTGAGTATCTGTCCCTGAACAAGAAGACACAGGTATTGACACCGACCCTTATGGGTGAGATGATCTATGATGTGGTGGGCAGTTCCATCAAGGCCCTTCTGGATCCCTCCCTGACGGCAAGCTGGGAGAAGGGGCTGACCCTGGTGGCCCAGGGAAGTATCACCCAGAAGGATTATATGGATAAGCTGGAAGGTTTTGTAGGCAGAAGGACACAGTATGTGAAGCAGCTTGGCAACCAGAATGCATTGTATGCCAGTTTCCAGGCGGCAGCGGAAAATTACAGTAGATCGGGCGTACCAGGAATACCGGAAGGAAGGACTGCCATACAGCAAGGGGCCAGGACTTCTGACAGGCGGCATAAAGGACAGGGAAAATGAACGGAAACCAATCATGGAGAAATCTGGGCGAGGACATCAGGAATGCAGTGGAGGATGCCCTGCAGACAGGCAGTTTTAACAATCTGAATGAAGTCATTTCTGACACAGTCACCAGTACCATTGGCAATGTGAAGGAGCAGATCACCCGCACCTCTGCAGAGTGGAAGAAAGGGATGGAGGGCTGGGAGGATGTGGAGCCGGACCACACTCCTGGCAGGGACAAGGGCCAGGCAGCCGGGCCGGCTGGTGGCATGGGTCCCGGTGGAAGAAGCCGGAATATGACAGAGGAATGGATGGAACAGCGGCGTAGGCAGGATGCGGAGCGCAGAGGGAATCTGTACGGCAACCAGGGCAGCAAAACGGTCAACGCCGGGAAACGCGCCATCCAGGTAATGATGGCACCTTTTAAGAAAATAGGCAGGGTGTCGGGAACCCTTTACCAGGTCTTCGGTGGGATCGGGACAGGGATCATGGCCATACTCTCCCTGGTGTTTTTGGGACTGGCCCTTGTATACGGGGAGGGATTCTGGGTGACCCTTGGGATCTTTGTCCTGCTGTTGCTTGCTTTCATTGTCATGATCCGCGTGGGCTGCGGACAGAAATCCACACTCCGACGGGCACAGAAATACTGGGAACTTTCAGGACACAGGAAATATATTAACCTGGAGGATCTGGCCCTGCACACCAACAAGCCCCTTAAGTTTATCTTAAAGGATGTGAAGAAGATGCTCACCGCAGGCTTCTTCCCGGAAGGGCACCTGGACAGACAGGCAAGCTGCCTGATGCTGGATAACCATATCTATCAGGAGTATCTTGCGTTGGAAAAGCAGCGCAAGGTGCAGGAGCAGGAAAAAAGACAGGAAGAAGCCTGGGCTGCGAAGGCCGGGAAGACGCAGGAGACGGGAACTTCAGGCACGGGAGATGTTGTGGACACGGTGGGAATGGCCCAGGCAGATTCCACTGGCAATCCCGAACTGGATGCCATGATTGCCCAGGGGCGTGACTGTATCCGCCGTCTCCGCGACATGAATGACAACATTCCCGGGGAGGCAATCTCTGCCAAGCTTTTCCGGCTGGAAAACCTGCTGAAAGAGATCTTCGAGAGCCTGCGGGAACACCCGAAGCAGATGCCTCAGATGCAGAAATTCATGAATTATTACCTGCCTACCACCATAAAACTGGTGGGAGCCTATGAGGAATTTGATTCCTTAAGTGTACAGGGGGAGGAGATTGCAGAGGCCAAGGCAGAGATTGAAAAGACGCTGGACACCATCAATAAGGCCTTCGGGGAGTTGCTGAACAAATTGTTCCGGGACACTGCCTACGATGTGACAACGGATGCCCAGGTACTTCAGACCATGCTGGCCAAGGAAGGCTTGGCAGGACAGTCTGTCTTTGAATTTGAAAAGGTGCCACAAAAATGATCGGATAGGAAGCCGTTGTAGACAAATGGATTTTGAATCAATAGAATAGAAAGGATGGAGGAAGAAGATGAATGATTTAGACGAGATGCTGAAGGAGGCACCAGTTCTCACTTTTGATGCGTTTCCGGCCCCAGCGCCCCAGGGTCCTGTGGAGATCAAGTCTGCCCAAGTGGTGGAGGCAGAGGTACAGAAGGAGGCCATGGAGGTAGAACTGACACCGGAAGAGAAGAAGATGGTGGACGAATTTGCTGCCCGGATTGACCTGGCCAATACCCAGATGATCCTGCAGTACGGCGCCGGATGCCAGAAGAAGATAGCAGACTTTTCAGACACTGCCCTGGGTAATGTGCGCACCAAGGACATGGGGGAAGTGGGGGAGATGCTGACCCAGGTAGTGGCAGAACTGCGTGAGTTCGATGAGGACGAGGATGAGAAAGGGTTCTTTGGCTTCTTCAAGAAAAATGCCAACAAACTTTCTAACATGAAAGCAAAGTACGACAAGGCTGAGGTGAATGTAAATCGGATCAGCGAGGCCCTGGAACAGCACCAGGTAGTCCTGCTGAAGGATGTGGCCATGCTGGATAAGATGTATGAACTGAACCTAAATTATTTCAAGGAACTGTCTATGTACATCCTGGCGGGCAAGCAGAAGCTGAATAAGGCCAGCAAGGAGGAACTGCCAGCCCTGGTGGCCAAGGCCGAGAAAAGCGGTCTGCCAGAGGACACCCAGGCGGCCAGGGATTTCTCCGAGATGTGCAACCGGTTCGAGAAGAAGATCCATGACCTGGAACTGACCCGGACCGTGGCGCTCCAGATGGCGCCCCAGATTCGTCTGATCCAGAACAATGACATCGTTATGAGTGACAAGATTCAGTCCACCCTGGTGAACACCATCCCCCTCTGGAAGAGCCAGATGGTCATAGCCATAGGGGTGAGTCATTCCACCGATGCCGCTAAGGCCCAGCGGGCTGTCAGCGATATGACCAATGAACTGCTGAAGAAGAATGCAGAGACGCTGAAGATTGCCACCGTGGAGACAGCCAGGGAAAGTGAGAGGGGCATTGTGGACATTGAGACACTGAAAGCCACCAACCAGACATTGATCAGCACCCTGGACGAGGTCATGAAGATCCAGCAGGACGGCAGGGAGAAGCGGAAGAATGCGGAAGTGGAATTGCAGAAGATCGAGCAGGATATGCGCGACAAGCTGCTGGAACTCAGCCAGGTGAGCCGCTGAGAAGGGGCAGCATTTCCCGTGCCGATTTATGGGCTGATGAACTGTAATACAACAGAAGGAGGTACTGCAGGGCGTTAGGAGAATGGTGCCAGTGTGGACAGTAATCCTATAAGGATAGGGGAAAGGAAGTAAAGTGAAGATGGATGCCATTGGGGTAAAAGACCTGTATACTTTGAGTGAGACCCTTGCAGCCGGACTGTTTGAGGAAATTACGTATCCCTGGGAGGTACTTCCCAGGATCCATGATTATATCATAGCCCTGGGGGAGACCCTGCCAGAGGAGATCTATGAGAAACGGGGGGAATCTATCTGGGTTGCCAGGAATGCCAAAGTAGCGCCTACAGCCTGCCTGAACGGTCCCCTTATCATTGACGAGGAGGCGGAAATCCGGCACTGTGCCTTTATCCGGGGCAATGCCATCGTTGGAAAAGGAGCGGTGGTAGGGAATTCCACGGAACTGAAGAATGTGGTGCTGTTCAACAAGGTGCAGGTGCCCCATTACAACTATGTGGGAGACAGCATCCTGGGATTCAAGGCCCACATGGGAGCCGGTTCCATTACATCCAATGTGAAAAGTGACAAGACCCTGGTGATGGTGAAGGGGAGAGGTACAGCCATTGCCACAGGCCTAAAGAAGATGGGGGCCATGCTGGGGGATCATGTGGAAGTAGGATGCAACAGCGTGCTGAATCCCGGAACCGTGATCGGCAGACATTCCCAGATCTATCCGACCTCCATGGTGCGGGGCGTGATACCGGCAGACAGCATCTATAAGAACAGGACGGAAATTGTGGAAAAAAGAGCCGGGACAGACTAAATTAGAGGAAATCAAGGAATCAAAGATTGACTTTTCCCTCATCGTGTTGTATAGTCATTCTAGTGCGCAACGCAGTACGTTGATGCGTTAAAGTGCTAGAGAAAAAAAGGACGGGACATCCTGGAAGGAGTCTGACAGATGTCCCTGTCCGGGAATGAGGGAGATTATGAAGAAGAACCATCCCTGTCAGCCTGCCTATCATATCACAGGAAGCCCTGTTAGGCAAGAAGCATGGCCGGACTATGGATGAGACTGTGTATTCCCGGTGACTTATCGCCATTACAGATGTCGATTTTTGAAGGAACCTTGTACAGGGTATTGATTTTTGGCCAGGAATATGAGAAAATGTATCCGAATGATATTATTTTATCAATTAGCGGATTGACAAAGTAATAACTCACAGAATCGAAAGGAGATTTCACATGATTTATTCAAAGGAAGTTGAAGAAATGTGCACAGTCGCCCAGGGTGTGCATCATGGTTGTGCGCCTATCCCCGAAGAAGCGAAATGGGTACAGGCAAAGAAGGTAGAAGACATTTCCGGCCTGACACATGGTGTGGGCTGGTGTGCCCCCCAGCAGGGCGCCTGCAAGCTGACCTTGAACGTGAAAGAGGGCATTATCCAGGAGGCCCTGGTAGAGACCATCGGCTGTTCCGGCATGACCCACTCCGCGGCCATGGCTTCCGAAATCCTCCCCGGCCTTACGGTGATGGAAGCGCTGAATACCGACCTTGTGTGTGACGCTATCAATACCGCCATGAGAGAGTTGTTCCTGCAGATTGTCTACGGACGTACCCAGAGTGCATTCTCTGAGGAAGGACTGCCCATCGGTGCAGGACTTGAGGATCTGGGCAAGGGACTGCGCAGCCAGGTAGGCACCATGTACGGTACCTTGAAGAAGGGTCCCCGCTACCTGGAGATGGCAGAAGGTTATGTCACAGGCATTGCCCTGGATGCAGATGACCAGATTATCGGCTATGAGTTTGTAAGCCTTGGCAAGATGACAGATTTCATCAAGAAGGGTGATGATCCCAATACTGCATACGAGAAGGCCAAGGGCCAGTATGGCCGCGTTGCTGACGCCGTGAAGATTATCGATCCCAGGAAAGAGTAAGGCACAGCGGCAATACTGTTGTGCGATGCTTTTCAAGGAACAATGTGAGTTGAATAAACGTAACGAAGCTGTTATTATGATATTTTTTCAATGATCGGAGTGAATTGGGAAGATTCCATAAAAATAGGAGGATAGGAAAAAATGGCTTTATTTGAATCATATGAAAGACGTATTGATAAAATTAATGCTGTGCTGAACAGCTATGGCATCTCTTCCCTGGAAGAAGCAGAGAAGATCACAAAGGATGCCGGACTTGACGTATACGAGCAGGTGAAAAAGATCCAGCCGATCTGCTTTGAGAATGCATGCTGGGCCTATACCGTAGGTGCGGCCATTGCCATCAAGAAAGGTTGCCGTAAGGCCGCAGATGCCGCCGCTGCCATTGGTGAGGGGCTGCAGTCTTTCTGCATTCCCGGTTCTGTTGCCGATACCCGCAAAGTGGGACTTGGTCATGGCAATCTGGGCAAGATGCTTCTGGAAGAGGATACTGACTGTTTCTGCTTCCTGGCCGGACATGAGTCCTTTGCCGCCGCAGAAGGTGCCATTGGTATCGCAGAGAAGGCCAACAAGGTGCGTCAGAAACCTTTGCGTGTGATCCTGAACGGCCTTGGCAAGGATGCGGCTAAGATTATCTCCCGCATCAATGGTTTTACCTTTGTAGAGACAGAATATGACCCTTATACCAATGAAGTAAAGGAAATCGAGAGGATTTCTTACTCCGAAGGACTTCGCGCCAAAGTAAACTGCTATGGATCCAACAGTGTCCCGGAGGGAGTGGCCATCATGTGGAAGGAGAATGTGGACGTATCCATCACTGGCAATTCCACCAATCCTACCAGATTCCAGCATCCTGTTGCAGGTACATACAAGAAGGAGCGCACTGAGGCCGGCAAGAAGTATTTTTCCGTTGCCTCCGGTGGTGGTACAGGCCGTACCCTGCATCCGGACAATATGGCAGCTGGCCCGGCTTCCTATGGCTTTACCGACACATTGGGCCGCATGCATTCCGATGCACAGTTCGCAGGTTCTTCCTCTGTTCCTGCCCATGTGGAGATGATGGGACTGATCGGTATGGGCAACAACCCTATGGTTGGTGCTACCGTGGCTGTGGCTGTGGCCATCGAGGAGGCAGCTAAGGAAAATCGCTTCTAAAAACGATCCAGGGTTATAAAAATGCAGTAAATCAAAGGCTATCGTTGACATAGGTTGTCGGCGGTAGCCTTTTTTGCCGTATAGCACACAGGCTCAGTTTTGTCTTCAAGTCCAATCCAGGCTGTTCCATGGTCTATAAGTGCATCCTTTTTCCAGATATCCATGACAGAATGCCCCACAGTTTGTTCCGAGATAATTGCGGGCCTTATGGAGAAAGTCAGCAACCCCTGCCATACATAAATGGGTATATTTGTTACACACATGAAAATGCTTGTTTTAGTTGTCTTGTAAATTGTAATTGACGTACGCTTTCACGTACGCTATAATAAATCTGCATCAAGCAGATGGACAGGCAGGAATGACAGAATCAGGTGTATCACATGGATGATGGGGAACCATAGGAAGCAGATTTCCAGATGCCCATGGAGGACATGTTTCTTCTCGGAAAACGGGCACGGGGTATGTATATGACAGTAATGAATGTGACAACGGCACGGAAGAATCTTTACCGGCTGATACAGGATGTGAATGAGAGCAGCCAGCCGGTGACAATCACCAACAGCAGGGGGAAGAATGCGGTACTGCTGTCAGAGGCGGACTGGAATTCTATCCAGGAGACCATATATCTCAACACAGTGCCAGGATTGCGGGAGAGCATTGTGGCAGAAGAGCCGGTGGAGAAGCGGGAGATTTACGACCCGGATGACAAATGGTAAGGGGATTTTATGCTGGATTATCCAGGGAGGATGGCAGACGGACAGGATCTCCCAGACAAAAAGGAAGTGGTAGGGAGGAGGCTGGGCATATGTATCTGGTCACTTTCAGTGCGGAAGCATCCAGAGACAAGAGACGTTTGAAGGAAGCAGGCCTGGAGGAGCGGGCAAGGATGCTGCTGCACTTGATTGCGGAGAATCCATTCCAGGATCCACCGGCCTGTCAGGCAGCCAGGGGGAGTCTGCAGGACTACTATTCCAGGCGGATTAACCTGCAGCACAGGATTGTCTACCAGGTGGATAAGGATGGGACTTCCGGCAGGGAAAGGGAGGCAGTAAGACAAGATATCTGCCTGCCGGAGCCATATGAGGGGATTGTTTACATCAAGCGTATGTGGACGTCGCCATAATGAAAAAAAGGTGCCATGAAATATTTTCGGTTCGTGCCTTGGGGAAAACGGGAAAGATGTCGAAAACAGATTGGTGCCATTGCAAGTGAAACCCATGCTTTTGGCAGTATGCTGGGAAGTCTGGAAATGAATTTCCAAATATGGATAAGAATGCCCGCAGAAACGGGCAGGGAGGTAGGGACGTGAAGAAGCAAATTGCGTATTTACTGGCTGCCGCATTGTTTTTTAACATGGGGTCTGTAGCATATGCTGCACAGCCGGACACATCGGGTCAGACAGTAGAGGAGAGTGGGAATCTGCCGGAACAGGATAGTGTATCACAATCAGATGCCGCCACGCTTCCCTCTGGGCAGGACGTCCTGCCTTCGGATAACCAGAAGGTGGAAGACGTGGGACTGGTGACTGTATCCATTGGGGCTGCACTGGAACTGAAACAGCCTGTGACATTCACGGTGACATTGTCAGATGCTCAGGGAGGCAGCCGGGCAGACTCAGTAGTCATAGGCGGCAGCCAGGCAGCCGGAAGCAGGCCGGCGCAGGAAAGCCGGGTACGTTTCGGGAAGCTGGCACCGGGAGAGTATACCCTGGCGGTATCTGCCCAGGGTTTTGCCGCGTATACCCAGACGATTTCCGTTAGGAATAAGGCCTACGCCGTGAACCTGATGACAGGATTTCCTGTACTGGATGGTGTTGTGTACCAGGCAGACACGCCCCATCCAGGTGTACTGTTGGTGGGAGATGTGAATGGGGATGGTAAAATTGACCTGTCAGACAGGACAAAGCTGATGGCTGCAATTGATGGCGGGACCTATTCTGCCCAATGTGATCTGAACGGGGACGGTGTAGTGGATCTGGTGGACCTGGAGTATTTTACCATCGGATATAATGAGACCAGGCACACCCTGGCCAGGGAGGAGGTCTCCATCTCCCCATTGGCAATAACAGGAGGTGCCACGCAGGGGACGGTCATCGCCAGTGGGAGCCTGGCAGATGCCCTGGGTGGAGTGGGAAGTGTGACATTGAAGCCGGCTGCAGACGGGGAGATCACAGAGGACAACCCCTTAACCCTGGAATTTGATTTCCATGGTACCAGTGACATGAACCAGATGGATGGTTTCATTCTGGAGACGGCAGGGGATAACCATATTAGGAAGGGCAAGCTTCTGATTACTTATGAGGAAGATGGGAACCTGCAGGGACCAGTGGAGATACCAGTGCCGGAGGAAGGTATATATCCTCTGCTTCGGGGCAATGAAGGTGTCACCATTGAGAGACATAATGGTGCCATATGGATCAACCTGGGCAGCCAGATTGCTGTGAAGAAGATAACATTTATTATAACAGGCATGATGGCCAATCCTACCCTTGCGGAGATCTCCAAGGTGGAATTCGTCAATGGTATGGGGGACAGGATTCCTGACCCGGAGATGGACATTCCGGAGAACCTAAATGCCGTAGCGTCCAGCAAGAAGGTGAGTCTGTCCTGGGATACGTGTGTCAATGTGACAGGATATGAGGTGCTGGTAAAGCGGGGGGACCGCCAGGAGACCGTGATGGTCAATAAGAATGCCTTTGACTTGACCAGCTTTGGTGGAAGGGAACTGGAGAACTATCAGGAATACCGCATCCAGGTACAGTCCGTGAATGGTACCTGGAGAAGCGGATATGGTCCGGAAGTGTCGGCTACGCCTAAGCCAAACGGCAAGCCGGACAAACCGGACAATGTATCTGCCAGGGGAAAATACCAGAGTATCGTGGTGTCCTGGAAAAACATGAAGGATACCCTTACGTATACTTTATTTTATAAGGAAAGTACTGCAGCGGAATATCAGAAGATTCCTGATATCCAGGGGAACAGTTATACCCTGCAGGGTCTGAAAGACTTGACAGAATATACACTCTATGTAACTGGTGTCAATGAATTTGGTGAGAGCAGTCCTTCGATTACAGTCTCTGCCAAGACCACGGATATGAATCCTGCAGTGGTACCCAGATATAACTTGATTAACACTGGGGGAAAAGGGGAGGCAGGGAAGCATATCGTAAAGGCAGCGGCAAACGGCAAGATGTATGATAGTCCCCTGGATACCAAATCCGGCACAGCCTGGGGTACCGTGGACCATGATCCGGCTTCCTACTATTATAAAGGTTCCTGGGATGACGGGGGCTATAATGCCATGGGGTTACAACATGGACTGACCTATGAGTTCGACCAGGTTTACAAGATGGATACCATTGCCCTCCAGGAGATTGAGACCCAGGATATGGCTTATTCCTATGCCAAAGTCAGGTACTGGGATGCTTCCGGTGCCCAGGTGGATCTGGGGAATGTATCCATACAGCAGCGGTCTGACAAGGAGGGAAGGATATATTATGTATTGAAACTTCCCCAGGCAGTGGAGTTAAAGAAGATCCAGTTCGGTCTGGCCCGTTACCTGGCCACAGGGAATGTGCCCATCACTGTGTCAGAGGTGTATTTCTACCATTATGATACCTTGATGGACGAGATCATGGCCCTCTATGCAGATGACCTGCATACCACGCTTCGGGCAGATGTGACCCAGTCCCATATAGATGCCCTGCGGGTGAAGGTGAATACCGTGGATCCTGTCAGCGGGGAATACCATCCGGACAGGGAGCTTCTGGAACAGGAACTGGCCACGGCGGAAGCCATCCTGAAGGATGCCCGTCTGGGGGCTTCTGTCACCATACATAATACCATCAGTACCAAGGATGCAGGCAGGGGATTTAGCGGCTTGAATGCATGGCAGCCCCTGGGTGTGACAGTGGCAGCCCAGGAAGAGATCATGGTCTACGTGGGCCACAATACCAGAAAGACAGGAGATGCCACCAATCTTCAACTGGTGGCTACCCAGTACCATGCGGAATCGGGTTCCGTGAGCAGGGAGATCGCCTCCTTAAAGGTAGGTGCCAACAAGATAACTGTACCCAAGCTGTGGTCTGCATCAGAATATGAATCTGGAGGGGCCTTGTATGTCCAGTATACGGGAGACAACCCCGATGACCGGTATGCAGTCCGGGTCAGTGGTGGGGTGCAGGTTCCGAAGCTGGATCTGTATCAGGTGACAGACCCGGCACAGCGGCTTATCCTGGCACAGGACTATCTAAAGGAACTGCAGGCCTATGTGGACAAGATGGAAGCACAGCATGGGGAAGTGCACCAGGGAGGCAAAAACAGCCAGGTAAACCTTGCCTATGATGAGCAGAACTGTATCCTGGGGGCTTCTGATATCCTGCTGGATACCATGATGCTCTCCCTGCCGGCGAAACAGATCCTGGCAGGAACGGGATCCGGCTCCCTGCAGGAGAAGGCTGACAGGCTGGTAGGTTCCATGGATGCCATGGAAGGGATGATGTATCTGTTCTACCAGCACAAGGGACTGAATCGGAATGCAACAGATGAAGTGGACCGGATTCCGGGCAGGCACTTGAATATCCGCTACCAGAGGATGTTTTCCGGCGCTTTCATGTATGCTGCGGGGAACCATATCGGAATTGAGTGGGGATCTGCCACTGGTATGGTGGGAGCCTCCCCCGTGCAGGCTGACAGTGAGGGCCGGTATGAGAGCGGTGCCTATTTCGGATGGGGTATTGCCCATGAGATCGGGCACTGTATCAATCAGGGGGCTTATGCCATTGCTGAAGTCACCAACAATTACTTTGCAGTGCTGGCACAGGCAAAAGACACCAATGACAGCGTACGGTTCCAGTACGATAAGGTCTACCAGAAGGTGGCATCAGGGACAAAGGGCGCGGCATCCAATGTATTTACCCGGCTGGGCATGTACTGGCAGCTCCACCTGGCTTACGACAAAGGTTATAATTTCAAGACCTATGAGGATTACCAGACACAGCTGGACAACCTGTTCTTCGCCAGGGTGGATACCTATGCCAGGACGCCTGCCAAGGCCCCTGCCCCCGGCGGTGTGACGCTTGTGCTGGAAGGGGACACGGACCAGAAGCTAATGCGTCTGTCCTGTGCAGCCGCCGGGAAGAATATCCTGGAGTTCTTTGAGCGCTGGGGCATGACACCGGATGAAGGCACCAGGGCTTATGCAGCACAGTTTGGAGCAGAGACCAGGGCTATCTGCTATGTGAATGATGAGGCAAGGGTATACAGCCTTACAGGTACAGGCAGCAGGCTGGGTACAGCAGGGAACGTGGAAGCCGTGGGAGATGGGGTCTGTTCCGTCGCCAATACAGAGGTGGCCAACCAGGTGGATATTACCCTTGCATCTAAAAATATGATCCAGGAAGATATCCTGGGATATGAGATTGTCAGATGCACCATCTCAGGAGGACAGACCCAGAAGGAGGCAGTAGGCTTTGTTGCCCGGCCGGAGGGAACCTTCAGCGACACCCTTCCCATCAACAACAGGGTGGTCTGGTATGAAGTTACGTTGATTGACAAATACTTGAACCGTTCAGCGGTGAAGAGTCTGGAACCTTTGAAGGTGGAACATGATGGCAGCCTGGACAAATCCATGTGGACAGCCAGCGTACAGGGCATGATAGTCCAGGGGCAGGATGCTACAGCAAATGGCACGGAAGAATCCCCCTGCGAACCACCCAGGGAAGATCCGGCCGGAATGCTGATAGACAACAATGTGGGAACGATTTTTAAGGCAAATGCCATGGAGAATGCCGCGTTTACCATTGAGTTCAACAGGACACTGACCATTTCGGGATTCAAATATACCCTGGGAGAGACTGTTCCCGGAGGGAGTTATGAGATCCAGGTGCGTACAGGGGAAGGATGGGTTACGGCGGCAGAAGGCCAGTTTGGACAGGAAGCAGGCCGGACCAGCACCATATATTTTGAAAACGGGAAGAAAGATTATGTGAGTACCTATGCAGCCTCAGCTGTGAAATTCATCCTGACACAAAAGGGATTGAAACCTGTTGCCATGGCAGAACTGGATGTGCTGGGTGTGACAGGGGACAACGTGGATTTTGCGCGGACAGCGGAGGATCGGGCGGTGGCCATCGGAAAACTGGGAAGTGATTTTACTTACAGCCAGGATGGCCAGAACCATGTGATTCCCGCCGGCTCCATCGTCTTTACAGGCACTTATAAGGGTAATCCCGCATACAATGTGGTGGTGCTCTATGACCAGAACGGCAATATTGTAGGCGGCACGGATGGGGAAGGGAACTTGAAGGCACAGCAGATTATCCTGGCAGATGTGGCAGCAGAAGGTCTTGTCCAGAATGTGTACAATGGCACCTGGATCTACTGGATCGAACCCGGACAGCAGGCTTCCTTGAAAAATAGCAGGGTGCGGGCAGAACTATACCGGGTTAACGATGCCTTGACCAATGAAGGGCAGCGGCTGGTAAGTGATTCCCTGTCTGTGGAGGTGCCTGGAACCCTGCCTGTCATAAACATTGGCAATTAGAAGGATGGAAGAATACCAGGGGGCCTGTATGTTGTCCCCTGGTAAAGCAAGAAGGGATGTGAGGATGGATCCATGAGAAAGAGAATGCATCATATAGCAGCGGCAACGTCCATCTTCATGGTCTTGTTCCTGTTGTTTTACCTGTCTGTCTGTGTTTTTGCGGAAAGTGGGGATGGCTTTTCGCTGGATGCGTCAGGCAATGTCACACTGCTCTCGGAACATGCCGCAAAGGAAGGGGTTTCCTCCCTGCAGTTTTCTCTGGTAGTAGATGCACCGGCCACGGCCCAGGTAGCATTTGAATTTGCAGGCAGCAACGCCAGCGTGTGTGAATATACATATCATGCGGAAAGCGGGATGCTGCATGTCTACATGGCAGGGAGAAATGCTTTGTTTGCAGAGGATGCAGGATCCCTTTCCCTGGGCCGGATTCATGTGACGGATCCGGGAGGCAGTACTGAACCTGTGACAGTCAGTGTGGCAGGGGATTCCTTGAAATATGTGTATGGGTCTGACCTGAAGACCATGGAGGGGGTGGAACTGCCAGAACAAGTGTTGCTGGGCAGCTTAACCCCGGAACCAACACAGACCCCCAGGCCTTCGGATTCCCCCGGGCCTTCCCAGTCCCAGGGGAATGATGGAAATGAAGGAAACGGGAATCATGAAAGCAATGGGGGGATTCTGTCGCCAACGGCAACTCCCATGCCTACCAGGGTACCTCAGCAAGGAGGTAACAACCATGGCGGTGGTTCCCTGGCGGGAACCGGGCAGCCCGGGGAGACAGACCCGGGTACACAGACACAGCCAGGAGAGACACAAGGGGAAGTACCGCCCGCAGGGGAGGATTCCCCCGTGCCCACGCCGGGTACGGAGGAAAGCCTGTTTCCGGCAGGTGGAGAAGACCTGTTCCCGACAGGTAGGACAGAAGGCTTCACAAAACCAGACAAGGTGGAAACAGCAGCTTTGGTGGTCATGGGGGCTGTTGGGGCAGAATTTACTTTTACGGGTGTGATGCTTAAAAAAATAAGGAAGCCAGGAAGGAAAAAATACCGCCGCACTGTTTCCGGATACAGTCATAACAGAACCCGGTATACGAAGGGGTACTACACACAGCCCCGCTATAAATAGAATTTTTTTGGGGGTTCACATCTTTGCGTTTGCCTTTTTGCAATAACCGTGCTATAATACTTGAATGAAAGGGCATGGCGGCCAGTATGGATATGAGGAATACATGGCCAGCCACCCAAAAGAGCGAGCAAGGAGATGTGGAGAAAATGAAAGACAAAAGATTTGGCGGTTTTAGTCTGAAGATGTACCTGCTGTCAGTAGTACCTGCCGTGCTATTGGGAGTGCTCATCTTCATGGTCAGCAGTGTCCAGCTCAAGGCGAGCCTGCAATCCATGGTGGAGTCCCGTCTGGCAGTAGTCTGTGAGACAGTAAGGAGTTCCTATGATACACTCATAAAGGGTGACTGGGCTTATGATGAGTCTACAGACAGCTTTACAAAAGGCGGACAGGATCTGTATGCTACATATGACTTAATGGATACCATTGCTGCTTCCAACAATATTCACCTCAGCCTTTTTTACGGTGATATACGCAGGATGACTACCATTCTGCAGGACAATGGGGAACGCCTGGTGGGGACAAACCCGGTTCCGGAAGCCGTCAGTAAGGTGCTGAACCAGGGCGGTGATTATTTTAATACCAATGCCGTGGTGAATGGTGATGCTTATTACAGCTATTTCAAGCCTTTGACGAATGCAGATGGCAAAGTAGTGGGTATGGTCTTTGCAGGAATTCCCAGAGAGATTGTGACGAAGGTCATTAACCAGTCCATGACTTCCATTCTGATTGTAACGGTAGTCCTGCTGGTCCTGGTGGTGCTTCTGGTGTCATTCTTAATTTCCAATCTGGTGCGGACCATTACCAACTGTGTGGATTCTGTGGTTTCCATGGAATCAGGTAATTTGAATGTCCATGCAGTGGTAGGATATTTTAACAAGAAGGATGAACTGGGACGCCTGGCCAATAGTATCAATGGCATGGCTGATAAGCTGAAACAGGTGATTGGGGAGATTAGGTCCAGTACCGGTGTGATGAAGGAGAATTCCGATGCACTGGCTGATGTGGCAGAGAATACCAATACATCTATCAATGAAGTATCCCGGGCAATCGAGGATGTAGCACATGGCGCCACCTCCCAGGCAGGGGATACCCAGGAGGCTGCCATCAGCATTGAGACCATGGGAATGTCCCTGGAAGCCATTGTCACGGATGTGAATGAACTGGCTTCTGCTGCAGAGCAGTCCCAGAATACCAGTAAACGTGCAGAGACTGCCATGGGTGAATTGATCAATATCAACATGCAGACCAAGGAGTCCGTGGAGAAGATTGTGAAGCAGGCAGAAACCAATGTGAATGCCGCATCCAGGATCCAGGAAGTGGTGAACGTGATCAGTGACATTGCTTCCCAGACGAACCTGCTTAGTCTCAATGCCAGCATTGAAGCCGCCAGGGCAGGAGAACAGGGAAAAGGCTTTGGCGTTGTAGCCCTGGAGGTGGGGAAACTGGCCGAGGACAGTTCCAAGAGTGCCGCCGAGATCGAGAAGATCATCAAGGAACTGGTAGAGAATATCTCCGAGACTTCCCAGCTGACGGCTGTCCTGGATGACAATACAAAGAATCAGATTGACAAGCTGCAGGATACCAGGAAGGACTTTGACAGCGTACTCATGAATGTGGATAAGATGTTCGAGAGTACCATGGCTGTACAGACAGAGATTGACAAGATCAATGAGATCCGCAAGAAGATTCAGATGGTGACAGAGAACCTGTCTGCACTGTCCGAGGAGAATGCGGCTGCCAGCCAGGAGACCACGGCGTCTACCAACATGGTAGTGCAGTCCATGGATCAGTTGAACGAGGCTACACAGGAGATCAGTGCACTGTCTGCCAGGCTGACGGATATTATCTCTTATTTCCGGGATTAAGGTCTGTTACACAGGAATGTTCTTAAGGGAAGGAGAGTACCTTAAGGGGAAGAGGGAACCACAGCCCCGCTGTTATGCGGGGCTGAACATAACTTTTGAGGTAAAATAAAAATAGAAGGAGAAAAGAATGGACGGACAGAATTACGATAACGGGTCTTCGCAGGACTTGTATCAGCAGAATCAACAGAATGCGCAGCAGAATCATTACCAGGACAACACAGGCAGTATGTCTTATTATGCGCCTGTAGATGAGAATGTGCCCCGCAGCGCTAATGGCTTGCAGATCGGGGGACTGGTGCTTGGCATTATGTCCATTGTATTTGTCTGCTGTTATGGTTACCCCAGTGTACTCTTTGGCATTATCGGCCTGGTTCTATCCATTGTAGGGAACAAGAAAGGGAAACACGGCGTGGGGATGGCCGGCTTGATTTGTTCCATTATAGGTCTTGTGCTGGGGACTATATCGGCCATTTATTATACGGCTATCATTGCGCAGATATTCCAGGCAATGCAGAGAGGGGAATTCAACCCTTATGACTACTATAATTTCTAATGGATAGACAGATGGATCAACATCTCAATGTGTTTTTTTACAGGGCAGGTTTTGTGCTACTGGGATTCTGTGCCATAGCGGCTGTCATTGTAAGGATGGATTTGTTTTCTGGGATACAGCTACTGGAAAGTAGCTGTATTTTTCAAGTCGTACTGGGGATGTACTGTCCTGGCTGTGGCGGTACCCGTGCGGTGCTGGCTTTCCTGCGGGGGGAGATCCTGCAGTCCCTCTGGTATCATCCGTTGATCCTGTATGGGGTGGTATTTTATTTTCTCTTTATGATCTCCCAGACAGCCATGCGGATATTTCCTGGATACAAGGGAATGAGATTCCGTCCCTGGTACCTCTATGGGGCACTGGTGGTAATAGGGGTAAATTTTGTCTTGAAGAATGTCTTGAAACTATGCTTTGGCATCTGCATGGTCTGAACCGGAATCCGGGCAGAAGCGTCCTTTTCCTTTAAAGGTTTGCCTTTGAAGGAAAGCAAAAAGGCACTTCTGCCTGGATCTGTCTTACTCACTGGATCTTTAAATCTTCATCATCCGGCACTTCCCCATGAAGGAATGTAATAATGATCTGGACCCGCTTATAGGCCCTGGAATAGTTCTCCCTGGCGTATTCGGCAGTGTATTCGTTGTAACCACCATTGCCATAGGCTTCATGGTAACTGGAGACTGCCTCTGTCATATACTGGCTGGATTCTGCAGACAGGGTCTCCAGGTAGTCGAATTCTTCCGGGAAATCCAACTCTGCGAAGGACTGGAACGCAAGGTCAAGCTCATCCAGATAGGAAAGCAGCTGTGCGGTGGCATCTTCCGACTGGGCGTCAATGCTGTTGATGGAAGTGTCAATCTCCGAGATCCTGGTACAAAAAGCATCTATGCTGTTCCGGAATTGTGCAAGTTCAGGATCCTGGCCGCATGCAGCAAGCAGCCAGACAGCCAGGACAATGGCAGACAGCCCACGAAATCTTATATTCACAAATTACCTCCCTGCCTGTCTATACAGGCACTTCGTTTTCTTTTTCATAGTGCCTCACTTTGAAAAGCACCAAAACACTCCTGGGAACTTTATAGGACGAATCTTTACAGCGGACTTACCTGGATATTCCCTATGCAGAGTAAAACTTAACAGTTCCTTAGAATTTAACATATTTTAAGCTTTTTCGCAATACTTATACGAGAAAAGGTTAAATCCTCCCCTTTACGACTAAAACAAGTCTGTGGTATGATGTAAGGAACTGTTGAGAAGAAGCGGTCTGGGAGCCTGACGGGGAGAAGAAGGAAGCACCTGCCGGCCCGGACAAAGAGAGGACTGTATGAATAGGGAAGAATTTGCCAGAATGGCTGAGAAATATGTATATTTGGACGGTGCTACAGGTTCCAACCTGGTAAAGGCGGGTATGCCTCCCGGGGTCTGCCCGGAACAGTGGATCCTGGAACATAAGCAGGTATTGCTGGATCTGCAGAAGGCATATGTGGAAGCAGGCACCGATATCCTGATGGCACCTACCTTTACCGCCAACCGTGTGAAGCTGGCTGAGTATGGCCTGGAAGGACGGCTGCAGGAGATGAACCGGGACCTGGTGGCACTTTCCAGGGAAGCTGCAGCCACAGCTACAGAACGTAAGGTGTATGTGGCTGCGGATCTCTCCATGACAGGGGTGCAGCTTGCACCTATAGGACCTATGGAACTGGAGACATTGATCGGGATCTATAAAGAACAGATCCTGGCAGTGCAGGAGGCCGGCGTGGATCTGCTGGCAGTGGAGACCATGATGAGTCTGGCAGAGGCACGTGCCGCGCTGATTGCCGCAAAGGAGGTTTCTGACCTGCCGGTGATGGTGACGATGACCTTTGAGCCAGGCGGCAGGACCCTGTATGGTACGGATGCCAGGACGGCCGCCATTGTGCTGGAAGGCCTGGGGGCAGATGCCATCGGGGTGAACTGTTCCACCGGTCCGGCCCATATGAGGCAGGTGATCCAGGATATGGTCAGTGTGACCCGCAGGGTTCCGATTATTGCGAAGCCGAATGCAGGACTGCCCTATCTGGACAGCCAGGGGCATACCTGTTACAATTGTGATGTGGATACTTTCGTGGAGGAGATGGGCCAGCTTGTGGAGGCAGGGGCTACCATTCTGGGAGGATGCTGTGGCACTACACCAGAATACATCCGCAGGCTGTGCCAGGCCTATGGCAGGGAGGTAAAGGTGGTGGCTGACCGGTGCCCTTCTACCAGATACCATCTGGCCTCCGAACGCCAGTCCCTCTCTTTTGAAATCGGGGATGGTTTCCTGGTAGTGGGGGAGAGGATCAACCCTACGGGGAAAAAACTGTTACAGGCCCAGTTGCGGGAAGGCAGCATGGACAAAGTCCTGCAGTTTGCAAAGGAGCAGGAACAGGACGGTGCCTGTATCCTGGATATTAACATGGGCATGAGCGGCATTGATGAGAAGGCCATGATGTTACAGGCCATAGAAGAGGTGGGGGGTGTCACCAGCCTGCCCCTGTCCCTGGATTCCAGTCATGTGGATGTGCTGGAGGCGGCACTTCGCCATTATCCGGGGCGTGCCTTGATCAATTCCATTTCCCTGGAGACAGCAAAATGTGAGAAACTGCTGGCCCTGGCCAAAAAATATGGGGCCATGTTTATCCTGCTGCCCCTTTGGGACGAGGGGCTGCCTGCCAATATGGAGGAGAAGAAAGAAATCATTGAAAAGGTGCTGGCCTGTGCCAGGGAGTACGGCCTGGAGGACTGGGATGTGGTGGTGGATGGCCTGGTGGCCACTGTGGGTGCCAACAGAAATGCTGCCCTGGAGACATTGGAGACCATCCGCTATTGCAGGGAAAAGGGGCTTGCCACGGTCTGTGGCCTGTCCAATATCTCTTTTGGTCTGCCGGAGAGAAGCTATGTGAATACTGCCTTCCTGGCTCTGGCGATCCGGGAAGGGCTTACCATGGCCATTGCCAACCCTTCCCAGGAACTGCTGATGGCATGTGCCCTGGCTACGGACCTGCTGCTGGCTAAGGAAGGGGCAGACATCCGCTATATAGAATATGCAGGGATAGCAGCCGCAAACCGTGCCAGGCGGGAAGAAAAACTGCTTGCCACGGCATCATCCCCTGCTCCGGCAAAAGCTGCGGACACGGCAGGAACACCAGGGGGAGGCCTGGCTGGGGCTGCAGGGGAACCTGTGCTGTCCGGTCTGGCCGGGGATCTCTACCAGGCGGTACTGAAAGGCAATCGCAAAGGAATTGCCCAGATGACCCAGGATGCGCTCTCCCAGGGGAAGGACCCGTCAGGACTTCTGCACCAGGTACTTCTTCCGGCAATCGGGGAAGTGGGGGAACTTTTTGACAAGGGAAAATACTTCCTGCCCCAACTGATTGCCAGTGCTGAAGCCATGAAAAATGCCATTGAGATCCTGGAACCCCTGCTGCTCAAGGAAACGGGAGGGGAGGACATGCCAGTGGTAGTCATTGCCACCGTGGAAGGGGATATCCATGACATTGGGAAGAACCTGGTGGCACTAATGCTGAAGAATTATGGTTTCCGGGTCATTGACTTAGGAAAAGATGTACCAGCCCGGGAAATTGTGCAGGCGGCCAGGGAACATAAGGCACGGATCATCGCCCTGTCGGCCTTGATGACCACTACCATGCAGCGGATGCGGGAAGTGGTGGCTCTCGTGAGGGAGGAAGGGCTGGATGCAAAGGTGATGATAGGAGGTGCGGTCATCACACAGGACTATGCGGAGGAGATCGGCGCAGATGGATATTCCCGGGATGCGGCAGAGGCCGTGAAGGTGGCCAGACACCTGGTGGATAATAGATAGGAACAGGTATCCTGTGTAATCGATAATTCTTAAGGAGGAATGGTATGATAGGTGCAGATGCAATCATCAAATGCCTGGAGGCAGAAGGGGTCACCACTGTGTTTGGCTATCCAGGAGTGGCAATATGTCCTTTTTACAACAGTATCCTGGAATCAGACATCCGGACAATCCTGATCCGTACAGAGCAGAATGCCGCCCATGCAGCCAGCGGCGTATCCAGGCTTACCGGCAGGCCAGGCGTGTGTGCGGTGACTTCAGGCCCTGGTGCAACCAATGTGATCACTGGCATAGCCACGGCATTCGCGGACAGTATACCCCTGGTCTGTATCACTGGCCAGGTGAACAGCGAACTACTGGGCAGTGATGTGTTTCAGGAGGCAGACATCACAGGGGCAGTGGAGTCTTTTGTAAAATACAGCTATCTTGTGAAGAATGCAGATGATATCCCCAGGGTGTTCAAGGAGGCCTTCCATATAGCCAACACGGGCCGGAAAGGGCCAGTGCTCATCGATGTTCCCATCGATATCCAGAATGCGCCTGTGAGCCGGTTCAAGTATCCGGAGGAGGTGCACCTGCGCACCTATAAGCCCACGGTGAAAGGAAATGCGGTACAGATCCGGAAAGTCATAAAGGAACTGGAGAAGGCAAAGAGGCCCTTGATCTGTGCAGGCGGAGGCGTGCTTCTCTCCGAAGCGGAGGCGAACCTTCAGTCCTTTGCCGAAAACCATGGCATTCCGGTGGTCACTACCATGATGGGAAAGGGTGTGATGCCCACAGAACATCCCCTGCATTTTGGTATGGTAGGGAACAATGGACAGCCTCATGCCAATCTGGCCATGAATGAGTCCGACCTGTTGATCATGGTGGGAGCCAGGGTGGCAGACCGGGCTGTGAACCAGCCGGAACTGATCACCAAGAACAAGGTCTTGGTCCATATGGATGTGGATCCGGCGGAGATCGGCAAGAATGCAGGCCCTACCATTCCCCTGGTGGGAGATGCCAGGCATATTTTTGAAGATATTGCGAAGGAAGCGTTTACCTGCGATTTCCATGAATGGGTGGACACCCTGCGGGAGAACCGGGTCAGAATGGCGAAGAAGCGTACCCCTGATCCCGGCTACGTAGATCCGGCGGCCTTTATTGCCAGGCTCACAGAGAAAATGGAGGATACGGCAGTCTATGTGGCAGATGTGGGACAGAACCAGATCTGGTCCTGCGGCTATGCCAAAGTGAAAAAAGGAAAATTCCTTACCACCGGCGGCATGGGAACCATGGGGTATTCCATTCCTGCTGCCATGGGAGCCAAGGTTGCTGCACCGGACCGGCAGGTAGTTGCTGTCTGCGGCGATGGTTCTTTCCAGATGTCCATGATGGAACTTGCCACCATGCGCCAGCACAACATCCCGGTGAAGATCGTTGTGCTGAAGAACAATTATCTGGGAATGGTGCGCCAGTTCCAGCACTTTACCTATAAGGACAATTACTCCGTGGTGGATCTGTCAGGAAGTCCTGACCTGGAGAAGCTCTCGGCAGCATACGACCTGCCTTTCCTTCGCCTGGAAAATATGGAAAAATGTGATGAGGTCATTGAGGCCTTCCTGAAGGAAGATAGTTCCATGCTGCTGGAATGCATCATTGATCCTATGGATCTTGTTTAAGCGTGAAGGAAATCACTAAGCTCGAAAAAATCTCGCCAAGTGATTTCAAGCTTCACGCCGAAGAACGCAAAAGCAGCGTTCTTCCGGATTTGCACCAGTTCATTGATTTCCGCGGGCAATGAGCCAGGCGGTATGACAGGAGAAGGAGATTGGAATGGCAAATAAAATGAAGACAAGGATCTACTCCGTGCTGGTTGAAAACCGTTCCGGTGTGCTGTGCAAGGTGGCCGGACTCTTTTCCCGCAGATGTTTTAATATTGACAGCCTTGCCGTGGGGGAGACGGACGATACCGCCGTCTCCTGCATGACCATTGTAAGCAGCGGCGATGAGCGCACCATAGAGCAGATTGAGAAACAGCTGAACAAGAAGCTGGACGTGATCAAGGTGAAGACTTTCGCGGAGCACCAGTGCATCACCAGGGAACTGATGCTGATCAAGATCAAATACAACAAGAATAACCGCCGGGAAATCATGGAACTGTGTGAGATCATGAAGGCAGAGATCGTGGATATGTCCAAGCACTTCATGATGATCCAGATCTGCAATACCCCGGATAAGATCAAGCTGCTCATCAAGATGCTGCAGTCCATCAGCATTGTGGAAGTGGCAAGGACCGGGACACTGGCCCTGGCAAAATGCTGCGAGAATGACGAGGGCTGATATGTGCATGTATGTGTATGCGAATACAGATCCATGGAAAATGTACTGCCAATAACAGGTCAGACAAGCATGAAACTGTCACGCTGATGCTTTAAATGTTTAAAAGACTAAAGTGTTCTTGTTGACAACTGGCCAGGAAATTGATATGATATCGAAAGAGTTCGAGAGGAGAGGGATTCTTATGCAGAAAAAAGTATTTCAGCTTCTTGTAAATAATACTTCCGGTGTCCTAAGCCGCATTGCCGGACTGTATGCCAGAAGGGGTTATAACGTGGAGAGTATCACCGCAGGTGCCACCTCCAACCCTGATTTCACCAGGATAACCATTGTGGCCTCCGGGGATGACGAGATCTTAGAACAGATCGAGAAACAGCTTGCCAAGCTGGTGGATGTGCGTGCCATCAAGGAACTGGAACCGGACAAGAGCGTCTACAGGGAACTTCTCCTAATCAAGGTCCGGGCGGCTGCGGAACAGCGTCAGAGTGTGATCTCCGTGGCAGATATCTTCCGGGCGAAGATCATTGATGTGGCACCAGAGAGTCTGATCATCGAACTTACAGGCAACCAGCAGAAGATTGACGCGTTCATCAGCCTGCTGGACGGCTATGAGATCCTGGAGATGGCCAGGACAGGCCTGGCCGGACTGGGCAGGGGAACAGAACATATCACCTACATAGAAGACTGAACATGGCAGCTTAGATTTTGACCGGCCAGGTCTGGAACTGTGTACTGGTTTCCAGCCGGGATACATGCGTTAGCTCCAGGTTAAATCCTGTCAGTTATAAATAGATTGCAAACAGATATGGAGGAGAAAAAATGGCAAAGATTTTTTATCAGGAAGATTGTAACCTGTCCCTTTTGGAGGGTAAGACCATCGCCATCATTGGCTATGGCAGCCAGGGACATGCACATGCGCTGAACTTGAAAGAGTCCGGCTGCCATGTGATCATCGGCCTTTATGAGGGTTCTAAGTCCTGGGACAAGGCTGTGAAGCAGGGCTTTGAGGTGTTTACTGCCGCAGAGGCCGCGAAGAGGGCTGACATCATCATGATCCTCATCAACGATGAGAAGCAGGCTGACCTCTACAAGAAAGACATTGAACCGAACCTGGAGGCAGGCAATATGCTGATGTTTGCCCATGGCTTCAACATTCATTTCGGATGTATCGTTCCCCCTGCGGATGTGGATGTGACCATGATCGCGCCCAAGGGTCCGGGACACACTGTGAGAAGTGAATACCAGGAGGGCAAGGGTGTTCCCTGCCTAATCGCCGTGGAGCAGGATGCCACTGGCAAGGCCCAGGATCTGGCGCTGGCTTATGCCCTGGGTATCGGCGGTGCCAGGGCAGGTGTGCTGGAGACCACTTTCCGCACAGAGACAGAGACAGACCTCTTCGGGGAGCAGGCTGTACTCTGCGGCGGCGTGTGCGCCTTAATGCAGGCAGGCTTTGAGACCCTGGTGGAAGCCGGATATGATGAGAGGAACGCTTACTTTGAATGTATCCATGAGATGAAACTGATCGTGGATCTGATCTACCAGAGTGGATTCGCCGGCATGCGGTATTCCATCTCCAACACAGCAGAGTATGGCGATTACATCACTGGTCCCAAGATCATCACCGAGGATACCAAGAAGGCCATGAAGAAGATCCTGAGCGATATCCAGGATGGCACCTTTGCCAAGGAATTCCTGCTTGACATGTCTCCTGCAGGCCGCCAGGTACATTTCAAGGCCATGCGGAAGCTGGCCAGTGAGCATCCGGCAGAGAAGGTGGGTGAGGAGATCCGCAAGCTCTATAGCTGGAACAATGAGGACGACAAGCTGATCAACAACTAAGATGTAAAGATTTTTTAAACAGTTCCTAAGTCACCATATGCGCCAAAATGGGGTTGTTTTTGCCCATTTTGTGTGCATCTGTTGCTGTGAACGGAGTGAACAGTAACAAGGGAAGGGCATCCCCCGGCGGGGGTGCCTTTTTGCCTTGTTTTGCATCATGTCCCTTCTACTTCCTCTTTTCCTGTTTCCTTCTCATATCTTAAGAAAATCTTGTGAATTTTATACAGCCTCCATTTATTTTTATTGCATATACTGTAGGCAACATCCCGGAAAGAAATAACATGACAAGAAAAGGAAAACACAGGGATGTCCTGGGTTAGCCCTGGAATACGGCGAAGAAGCAGTTGCACAGAAGGCGCAGCATTATTATAATGGGATTGTGACAGTCCGGCCAGACCGTGTAAATGGCGCAGGCCGAAGTGTGACGGGAATGATCGCACGTCAAAGACCTGCACAGAAGAAGGAAAGGAAGAATGAGGGGAGACAGACATATGGAAAATGGACAGTATCGCATCCTGGTGGTGGAAGATGACAAGGAGATCCGGGCAGGAATCGAGATTTACTTAAAGAACCAGGGGTATGAAGTGAGACAGGCGGCAAACGGGGCAGAAGGTTTGAAAGTCATCCAGCAGGAAGAATTCCACCTGGCTATTGTAGATATCATGATGCCGGTGATGGATGGTGTCACCATGCTGATGAAACTGCGGGCAGAAAACTATGAATTCCCTGTGATCATGCTCTCTGCCAAGTCAGAGGAAGTAGACAAGATCATGGGGCTGAACATGGGGGCTGACGACTATGTGACGAAGCCTTTCACCCCGCTGGAACTGCTGGCCAGGGTGAATTCCCACCTGCGCAGGTATTCCAAGTATCTGTCTGCAGTCAGCGAGGACGGGGGAAAGGAACATATTTACACTATCGGCGGCCTGGAACTGAATGAGGATACCGTGGAAGTGACTGTGGACGGGGAGCCGGTGAAGCTGACTCCCATGGAGTTCAAGATCGTGCAATTGTTGATCAAGAATCCTGGCAGGGTCTTTTCTGCGGATGAGATCTATGAGCGGGTCTGGAATGAGAAAGCAGTGAACACGGATACGGTCATGGTGCATGTGCGGAATATCCGGGAGAAAATAGAGATAGACCCTAAAAATCCCAAATATTTGAAGGTGGTCTGGGGAGTGGGCTACAAGATCGACAGGCAGTAAGGAACTGCAGTTCCTAGGGCAATGGGAAAGCTTGAGGACAGGGCAGTAAGGTTATTGGAAGTCTGGGCAGGGGAGTCCCGTGACTGGGGCCGGACACAGGTCGGGACAGATCATGACAGGGCATCATGGATGACCGAAGGAGAGGGTATGGGATTGTTTGGGAAAAAGCATGTGGAAGAAAAACCTGTGGAAGGGATGCAGGAGTGGAAGGGGCAGCTTTCTGGAGGCAGACCGGATCCCGGAAATGGGACAAAAGGATTGTACCGGCGAAGGCCCTGGATATTCTGGGGCATCGTAGTCAGCCTGCTGGGGGCATCAGCCCTTTCCGCCTTTTACGGCCTGTTCCATTCCTATGCCGTGAAAAGTGGATATCAGGTAATAGAGAATGCCACCAACATCGACTGGCTCTACCAGAACACCTTTCTGCTCTACAGGGATCTGTATAATTTGAAGACCCAGTCCGTAAGTGAGTACAGTGAGATTTTCCTGGAAGTGGAAGAGGGATATGAATGGCTTGCTGACACCGGACTTCTGAACCAGTATGAGGACAGTGAGGAATTCTGGAACGGGAAGGATGTGGACCTGGAAGAGGATCCTGGTCAGGAAGGGAATATTGCAGGAGATGACCCGGATGAACCAGATGGAGAAGACCTTTCCGGGAAGGAGCCTCAGGAGGGAAACCAGAACCAGGGCATTGATCCGGGCAGGGATATCACTGCAAAAGGGGAGATACCGGAGAAGGATAGTCCATATGGGAAGAGTATGCCTCAGGAGGCGTATTATTCTGTAAGGGATGAAATTCTCAATCTAAACGGCTATTTTCAGTCCCTGGAAAATGGGTTTTCCGGGCTGAACAGCAACTATGGGTATGTGATCCGGGATAATCTGACAGGGGAATATGTCACCAATATGTCTGAAAAAGATATACGGGATTCCCTGCAGGACCAGTATTTTCTGTTGAGTTTTGTGTTTGATGGGGCAGGTCAGGTCTCCATAGGGGAAGAGATCCATGGAAATGATGCGGAGCAGATCCGGAAGATGGCTTATGAAGTCGTCCGGGACAACACGCTCATACAGCATATGGAGAACAATATGGATCAGTTCCAGCGGTATGGCACCATAAGTGGACCCAGGGACTGTACCGTGACATATGCTGTCTCACAGCAGGCGTGGGAGAAGCGTATGTCAGGGCATACGTACCCCACCCAGAGATGGGTGACGGTGGATTATGCTTCGGGGCTGGGTTACCTGGAGTACATGGAATCCCATGCTTACGGGGACAGCGTCTATTCGGCCCTGATCCGGGATGAACTGGTTGGAATCCTGATGCTGTGTATCCTGGCGGCTTTCCTGCTGGGGTGTTTCCTGCCGGTGCTGGGGTCCACGAAGCCATGGCGGAACGAGAAGATATGCAGCTTCAGCCTGGAGGTCCTCCTGGGGGCAGGAATGGCTGTATTTGCCTGCTGCTTTTTTGTGATCCACATGGCCACCGCAGTGATCAGCGGCAGCATGCAGGAAGCCATGATAAACTATATGGGGGCGCCGTATGAGGTTGCTGCACTGCTTGTGATGATTCTGAATCTGTCCGTACTCACACTGTACTTTTTCTGCTGGTGGTATTTTGGCGTATGTGCCAGGGCCATCTGGGATATGGGCATCAAGGGATATATCCGGCAACGCAGCCTGGTTTACCGGTTTTTCCCATATATCAAGGGAAGGTGCCTCCAGGCATACCGTGCAGTGGAGCATATGGACCTGACCCGGAATGCCCACAGGAGTATCCTGAAGATCGTGATCCTGAATGCTGCCGTGCTGTTTGTGATCAGTCTCCTGTGGTTCGGGGGCCTGGGTATCACTGTGGTGTATTCGGTGATCCTGTATCTGGCCCTGCGCAAATATGTCAGTGATATCCAGAAAAAGTACAGCCTGCTGCTGAAGGCAGTGGATGCCATGGCAGAGGGTAACCTGAATGTATCCCTTCATGAAGACCTCGGGATATTTGAACCCTTCAAGCCCCAGGTCTACAAGATTCAGAACGGTTTTAAGAAGGCCGTGGAAGAAGAGGTGAAGAGCCAGCGTATGAAAGCAGAACTGATCACAAATGTATCCCATGACCTGAAGACACCCCTTACGGCCATCATCACGTATGTGAACCTGCTGAAGGATGAAAACATTACACCGGACCAGAGGCGGGAATACCTGGATACCCTGGAGCGGAAATCCCTGCGGTTGAAAGTACTGATCGAGGATCTCTTTGAGGTCAGCAAGGCCACTTCCCAGAACATGACACTGAATATTGTGGATGTTGATATCATGAACCTGGTAAAGCAGGTGGCCTTTGAACTTGGTGACAAGCTGGAAGCCGCTGCCCTGGACCTGCGTATGAACCTGACGGAGGAGAAGGTGATCCTGCCCTTAGACAGCCAGAAGACTTACAGGATCTTCGAGAATCTGTTCGGCAACATTGCAAAATACGCCATGCCTGGAACCAGGGTCTATGTGAATGGTTTCCGGATTGACGATATGGTGGTGATCACACTGAAGAATATATCAGCCCAGGAGATCACAGTGGATTCCTCGGAACTGACGGAGCGCTTTGTCCGGGGGGATGTCTCCCGCAATACAGAGGGGAGCGGCCTGGGCCTTGCAATTGCCAAGAGTTTTACGGAACTACAGGGAGGGAAACTGGAACTGGAAGTAGATGGTGATCTCTTCAAAGTGACGACTACCTGGCATGTATGAAGGAGGTGCCCTATGTATCTGTTGCTGATGATCTGCCTGGCTGTCATTGGCGTCCTGCTGCTGGTTGCCGCCGCAAAATGCAGGAAGAAAAGTGGGACTGCTGCCGGGATCCTGGGTATAGCAGGGGCTTTCCTGATCGTGGCAGGACTGGGTGCCATCTACCTGCTCTTTGCAGGGGACGTGACACTGCCATTAGGGGACCGGATCCTTCCTGGTAAAAGTCAGTAAGAAAAATCAAGAAGTAATGTTTGAACTAATCTGCCGAGTATGCTATCATGATTGGGAAGATCAGATTATACAGAAAGGCATGGTTGAGAAGCTATGGGAATGACTATGACACAGAAGATCCTGGCCGCCGCTGCCAGGCTTGAGGAAGTAAAGGCCGGACAGCTCATCGAGGCAGACCTGGATCTGGTGCTGGGAAATGACATCACCAGCCCGGTGGCTATCAAGGAGATGGAGAAATTCAAGACGGAGGGCGTATTCCACAAGGACAAGATCGCCCTGGTTCCCGACCATTTTGTGCCGAATAAGGACATTAAGTCTGCGGAACACTGCAAGTGTGTCCGGGAATTTGCCCGCAGGAATGAGATTACCAACTATTTTGAGGTGGGGGAGATGGGCATCGAACACGCCCTGCTGCCAGAGAAAGGACTGACCGTAGCCGGTGACGTGATCATCGGGGCAGATTCCCACACTTGTACATACGGTGCCCTTGGGGCTTTTTCCACTGGCGTGGGGAGTACGGACATGGCAGCCGGAATGGCCACTGGCAAGGCTTGGTTCAAGGTGCCGGGAGCCATCCGTTTTGTCCTTACCGGTAAGCCTGCAGAGTATGTCAGCGGCAAGGATGTGATCCTGCACATTATCGGCATGATCGGTGTGGACGGGGCTCTGTACAAGTCCATGGAGTTTGTGGGGGATGGAATCGGCTTCCTGTCCATGGATGATCGTTTTACCATTGCCAATATGGCTATTGAGGCCGGGGGCAAGAACGGGATCTTTCCAGTGGATGACCTGGCAGAGCGCTATATGAAGGAACATTCCACAAGGCCCTACAAGATATACAAGGCAGATCCGGATGCGGTATATGAAGCCGAGTATACCATTGACCTTAGTACCCTGCGTCCCACGGTGGCGTTTCCCCACCTGCCGGAGAACACCCACACGATCGATGAGATTGAGCAGATGGAGCCGATTGCCATTGACCAGGTGGTCATCGGTTCCTGTACCAACGGGCGTCTGGATGACCTGCGCTGTGCAGCCGGTATCCTGAAGGACAGGCATGTGGCAAAGGGAATGCGCTGCATCGTGATCCCTGCCACCCAGGCCATCTATATGCAGGCCATGGAGGAAGGACTTCTGAAGACCTTTATCCAGGCAGGGGCCATTGTAAGTACCCCTACCTGTGGACCCTGCCTGGGTGGGTACATGGGTATCCTGGCCGAAGGAGAGCGCTGTGTGTCCACCACCAACCGCAATTTCGTGGGACGCATGGGGCATGTGACCAGTGAAATCTACCTGGCCAGCCCGGCAGTAGCTGCCGCCAGTGCAGTGGCAGGGAAAATCGCAGGACCACAGATGCTGTAGGAAATATATCGATAGAAAGGATCAATATGAACGCGAAAGGAACCGTTTTCAAATATGGGGACAATGTGGATACAGACGTGATCATCCCCGCAAGATACCTGAATTCCTCCGACCCGGCAGAACTTGCCACCCACTGTATGGAGGATATTGACGGTACATTTATCCAGAAGGTGAAGAAGGGGGATATCATTGTGGCAGACAAGAATTTCGGCTGCGGTTCCTCCAGGGAACATGCCCCTATTGCCATCAAGGCTGCCGGTGTGAGTTGTGTCATTGCGGAAACCTTTGCCAGGATTTTCTACCGCAATGCCATCAATATCGGCCTGCCCATCATTGAATGTCCCGAGGCCAGCAGGGGAATCGAGGCCGGAGACCAGGTGGAAGTGGATTTTGATTCCGGCGTCATCACCAATGTGACGAAAGGAACCTCCTTCCAGGGGCAGGCTTTCCCGGAATTCATGCAGAAGATCATTGCCTCGGAAGGGCTGGTCAATTACATCAACAGCAAGGCGTGACCAGGTATTCTGCAGGAGCTTTTGTAGCCTGTCTGTTACTAGGCATCCTTTTGCGAAGCTTTTGTTACTTTCCCTTCAGTGTAACAGGCTTTCTGCAAAAAGGATGCTTTTGTGCTGCAAAGGCAGATATACTCAGGGACGGAAGGGATAGAAATGGAGAAGAACGCATCGAAAAAATATGAGATTGATATGTGTAATGGCCCGCTTCTGGGTAAAATCCTTATCTTTTATGTGCCGCTCATGCTTTCCGGTATCTTGCAGCTTATGTTCAATGCAGCGGATATCGTGGTGGTTGGGCGCTTTGCCGGCAATGATGCCCTGGCGGCGGTTGGCTCCACCAGTTCCCTGACCAACCTGATCGTGAATCTCTTCATCGGCCTGTCTGTGGGTGCCAATGTGCTGGTGGCCCGGTTCTATGGGGCGGGACAGAAGGGGGAATTAAAGGAGATGGTACAGACAGCCGTGGCTACTTCGGTGGTCTGCGGTACCATCCTGGTGCTGGTGGGATTCTTTGTCTCCCGGCCTGCCCTGGGCTGGATGGGCACGCCGGAGAATGTGATCGGCCACTCGGTGCTGTATATGCGGATCTATTTTGTGGGAATGCCCTTCATGATGGCCTATAACTTTGGCAGTGCCGTTCTCAGGGCCGTGGGGGACACCCGGAGGCCCCTGTATTATCTGCTGATCGCCGGTGTGGTCAATGTGGTGTTGAACCTGATATTCGTGATTGTATTTTCCATGGGGGTGGCGGGAGTGGCCATTGCTACTGTGGTCTCCCAGGCCATCTCGGCTGCCCTGGTGCTCCGCTGCCTGGTCTGTACGGACAGTGTCTACAGGCTGGAACTGGCAGGCATGAGGATTGCACCGGACAAGCTGGCGAAGATGTTCCAGATTGGCATGCCTGCCGGCCTCCAGGGCGCCCTGTTCTCCATCTCCAATGTGCTGATCCAGTCCTCTGTGAACAGCTTTGGCTCCACGGCCATGGCAGGGAACACTGCCGCTGCCAACCTGGAAAGTTTCGTCTATACCGGCATGAATGCTTTCCACCAGGCAGCCATTAGTTTCAGCGGGCAGAATTACGGGGCACAGAAATTCAGGCGTGTAGGAAAGGTAGCACTGATCTGCCAGGTTGCCGTGGTGGTAGTGGGCCTGGCCATGGGCAATGTGTTCTATCTGCTGGGAGGCCATCTGCTAAAGCTCTATTCCACTGACCCTGAGGTGATCCGGTACGGGATCCTAAGGATGCTTTACATCTGTGTGCCCTATTTCCTGTGTGGCATGATGGATGTGATGGTGGGGATCCTGCGGGGCATGGGATATGCCATTATGCCCATGCTGGTGTCCCTGACAGGGGCCTGCCTGCTCCGGGTGGTATGGATCTACACGGTGTTCCAGCAGTACCGCAGCCTGGAATGCCTGTACCTGTCCTATCCTATAAGCTGGGGGCTGACCTTCCTGGTGCACCTGGCATGCTTCGGAGTGGTATACCATAAGCTGCTGCGGTCACGGGGGCAGCACAGCAAGGCATGAAAGGAATGAAGATTCCGTGCGATTGCTTGTGCCATCCTTGATGGCACTGACGCCGGGGCAGTATGTCGGGAAGTGTGTAGGGAGAAGACAGAATGATTGCATATGTAAAGGGAATCATAGAGGAGATCTCGCAGGACAATGTAGTGGTAGATGTGGGCGGCATGGGGTATAATGTGAAGATCTCCCCGGATACAGCCTCCAGGCTGCCAGGTACGGGGGAGATGGTGAAGCTGTATACCCACACCAATGTGAAAGAGGATGCCTTCCAACTCTACGGGTTCCTGTCGAAAAATGACCTGGATATCTTCCGGCAGTGTATCACCGTCAGTGGTATCGGACCTAAGGGAGGGCTTGCCATCCTGTCAGTGCTGGATGCAGATGCCCTGCGTTATGCCATTATGACAGGGGATGCCAAGGCCATCACCAAGGCACCGGGCATCGGTGCCAGGACGGCAGAACGTCTGATCCTGGAACTGAAGGGGAAGATCCAGATGGATGATGCCTTGATAAGCCGTGAGATTACGGACTACGGTGCTGCCCATGCCCTTTCTGCAGATACGCCCCAGAAGAAGGAGGCAGTGGAGGCGCTGGTGTCCCTGGGATATGGCCAGGCAGAGGCACTGAAGGCGGTGAATGCCATTGAGGGAATCGAAGGGATGGATGCCGGCGCAGTGCTGAAGGCCGCCTTGAAGAAGATGTTCTAAGCACCATATACAGAGAACGACTCCAGCAAGAGGGAAGAGGAACATGCCCAAGAGAATGATAGAGACCGATATAACGGAAGAAGATGTGAAGATAGAGGGAAGCCTGCGTCCCAGGAAGCTGGATGACTATATCGGTCAATCCAAGGTAAAGGAAAATCTGAAGGTCTATATTGAGGCGGCAAAGCAGCGGGGGGATGCCCTGGATCATGTGCTGTTCTACGGCCCCCCCGGCCTGGGAAAGACTACCCTGGCGGGAATTATCGCCAATGAGATGGGGGTACATCTGAAAGTGACCAGTGGCCCGGCCATTGAGAAGCCGGGGGAGATGGCGGCAGTGCTGAATAACCTGGAGGAGGGGGACCTGCTCTTTGTGGATGAGATCCACCGCTTGAACCGGCAGGTGGAGGAAGTGCTGTACCCGGCCATGGAGGATTACTGCATTGACATTATGATCGGCAAGGGATCCACGGCACGCAGTGTCCGTCTGGAACTGCCCAGGTTCACCCTGGTAGGGGCCACTACCAGGGCGGGCCTTCTGACGGCACCCTTGCGGGACCGGTTCGGAATGATCTACCATATGGATTTCTATACCGTGGAAGAACTCCAGCTCATTATCCTGCATTCTGCAAGGGTGCTGGAGGTGGAGATCGAACCTGCGGGAGCCATGGAGATGGCGCGCAGGAGCCGGGGCACTCCCAGACTTGCCAACCGGATCCTAAAGAGGGTACGGGATTTTGCCCAGGTGAAATATGACGGCGTGATCACGGAAGATGTAGCCAGGACAGCCCTGGACCTGATGGATGTGGACAAACTGGGACTGGATCATATTGACAGGAACCTGCTGATGACCATGATCCAGAAGTTTGACGGGGGACCGGTGGGACTGGATACCCTGGCGGCGGCCATCGGGGAGGATGCAGGTACCATAGAGGACGTGTATGAGCCGTATCTGATCAAGAACGGTTTTCTGAACCGTACTCCCCGGGGGCGGGTGGCAACGGAGTATGCCTACCAGCACCTGGGGGCTGCGGGGGTGATACCGTAAGCATACAAACACGATTTCTGCTTGCCTGTGTGCCAATTTTGATATATAATGACAGTATTCTCAAAAACCAGGCAGAAAGGTGAGATATCATGTCATCCAAAACAGATACAGAGGTCATCATAGGCGGGAAGGTCTATACCTTGAGTGGATATGAGAGTGAGGAATATCTCCAGAAGGTTGCCTCCTACATCAACAATAAGTTCAACGAATATAGCAAGGTGGACAGCTTCCGGAGGCAGCCCATGGATACCCAGGGGGTATTGCTCCAGCTGAATATTGCAGATGACTATTTTAAGGCCAAGAAGCAGATTGCCGTCCTGGAGGAAGAACTGCAGGCCAGGGAAAAAGAACTGTATGACTTGAAGCATGAACTGATATCGGCCCAGATGAAGCTGGAGAGTTCCGAGGCCCAGGCCAAGGATTTCCAGCGGGAGCTGAATGAAAATGCCAAGAAGATCGTGCGGTTGGAAACAGAGTTGAAGAAGAAATGAGATTGGCTGTCCGGATCCGGGCAGCCTTTTGGTATATTAGATTCTTGACAGGAGATCATAGATGGAAAGGGACGGAAAAGTGGAACTGCTGGCACCTGCCGGCAATCGGGAAGGGTTCTATGGGGCGGTAGGGGCAGGAGCCGATGCAGTCTACCTGGGCGGCAGCCGCTTCGGGGCCAGGGCGTATGCAGAAAATTTCACAACGGAAGAAGTGGTAGAGTGTATCAAATACGCCCATCTCATGGGCGTGAAGGTATACCTTACGGTAAATACCCTGGTGAAAGAGACGGAACTCCAGGATCTGGAGGACTATCTGGCACCTTTCCATGAGGCAGGCCTGGATGCAGTCATAGTACAGGACCTGGGGGTGCTGGTAAGGATCCGGAGGTTGTTTCCGGGACTTGCCCTCCATGCCAGCACCCAGATGTCCCTGTGCAGTGCCTATGGGGCCAGGCTGCTGAAGGATCTGGATGTCAGCCGCATTGTGCCAGCCAGGGAATTGTGCCTGGAAGAACTGGAGGCGCTGAAGCAGTCCACCGGGCTGGAACTGGAGACCTTTATCCATGGGGCCATGTGCTACTGCTATTCCGGGCAGTGTCTGTTCAGCAGTATCCTGGGAGGCCGCAGCGGGAACCGGGGCAGGTGTGCCCAACCCTGCCGGCTGCCTTATACCGTAAGGGGAACCGGAGGGGCCATGGCCGGACAGGAGACCTATCCCTTGAGCTTAAAAGATATGTGTACCATAGGACATATCCCGGCACTGATACAGGGAGGAATCGATTCCTTTAAGATAGAGGGCCGCATGAAGAAGCCGGAATATGCAGCAGGTGTTACTGCCATATACCGCAGGTATATCGATTCCTATTATGCCCTGCAGAAGGAAAAAGGAGCTAAGGCAGCGGCAGCAGGGTATGTGGTGTCTGATGCAGACTTGCAAGTGCTTTCCTCCCTGTACATCAGGAGCGGACTCCAGGAGGGGTATTATTTCCAGAGAAACGGCAGGGATATGGTGACTCTGGACAGCCCTGCCTACAGCGGCGGCCAGGAGGCGATGCGAAAGGAGATACGGGAGAAATATTTGACTGACCAGGTCAGACTGCCCCTGTCCGTGGAGGCGGTGTTCTGCACCGGCCAGACAGCCATGGTCAGTCTGGACCACAGAGGCCATCAGGTGTCTGTACAGGGGCAGATGGTGGTTCCGGCGAAGAAACAGCCCATCACCCGGGAAAACGTGGAGAAACAGCTTGGAAAGCTGGGGGACAGTGCTTTTTATGTGGAGCAGATGAAGGTACAGGTATCAGAAGATGCCTTCTACCCCTTGAAGCAGATCAATGAACTGAGGCGCAGTGCCGTGGCAGAATTGGAAAGAGTTATCCGGAAGGCGGCTGTCAACTCTGCCCATCAGGAGAATATGGCCCGGGAACCTGGAGACAGGCAGGGGAGCAATGGGGACCGGGAAAATGTCCATGGGCATATCCAGCCAGCTTCCAGGGAGCCTGGCTGGGCCATATCAGTGTGTACCCTGGAACAGTTCCATACCCTGTGCGAAAGTCTGCCCCTATACAGGGAGATTCCCCTTAGGCGGGTCTATGTGGACGGGGATCTTCTGGTGGAATGGACCAGCGAGACCATTGCCCTGTGCCGGTCTCTGCCAGAAGAGGTTCTGTGCATGGCGGTGCTTCCCTATATTGTCAGGAAGCAGGAAGAGGAATATCTGGACCAGCTTTGCCGTATCCTAGTGGAGAATTCCCATGTCCTGCAGGGATGCATGGGCCGCTCCCTGGACGGCCTTGGATTCCTGCAGGAGTACAGAAGGGCTGGGAGAGGTGATTTCCTGGTGCGGACAGATGCCAATGTTTACTGCTGGAACAGCCAGGCCGCTGCCCTGTTGGAGAACTGGACAGATGGTTTCTGTCTTCCCTATGAACTGAATAGCCGGGAGAGACAGTTCCTTACCCGGATGGAATGTGCCCGGGGGAAGGCAGGGAACGCCTGGGAGAGAATTGTCTATGGCAGGATTCCCATGATGGTGACAGCCAACTGCCTGCGCAAGACCATGGGGGACTGCCTGAAGGAAGGTGGCACAGGGAAAGGCCTGCTTACCCTGCAGGACCGGTACCAGAAGGAATTCCCGGTGGCATATCATTGCAGGCACTGTATGAATGTGATCTATAACAGCGTTCCCCTGGTGCTGAAGGATTCCTGGCCGGGGAAGCAGAGGGACGGGGCAGACCTGCGCATGGATTTTACGGTGGAGAAGTCAGCCGAAATGCGGAGGGTGCTGGACTTTTTCCTGAAGGAAAGGGGCACAGGCACTTTTCCCGGCCCATATACCACCGGACATGAGAGGCGCGGTGTAGAGTAATGGGGCGTATGCAAAATAATGGTTGCGCTTCTGGAAATATTAGACTATACTAGTCCTTAGTTGATCTTATGGCACACCAGTCAGGAGGAATTGCAATGATAGAAGCAACAAGCTGTGGCGGTGTGGTAATTTTTCGTGGAAAGATACTTCTCTTGTATAAGAATTATAAGAACAAATACGAGGGCTGGGTCTTGCCGAAAGGCACGGTAGAGCAGGGAGAAGAATACAAAGATACTGCGCTGCGGGAGGTGCTTGAGGAATCCGGAGCGAAAGCTACCATTATCAAGTACATCGGCACCAGCGAATACAGCTTCACGGTACCTGAGGATACTGTGGAGAAAGAGGTTCACTGGTACCTGATGATGGCAGACAGCTATTACAGCAAGCCACAAAGGGAAGAATTTTTCGTAGATTCCGGCTTCTACAAGTATCATGAAGCCTATCATCTGTTAAAGTTCTCCAATGAGAAACAGATCCTGGAAAAAGCATACAATGAATACCTGGAACTGAAGAAGAACAATCTGTGGGGCAGCCGGAAATACTTTTAGGAACTATGTGGCAAAACAGGACGAGCATGGCAATCGCACTAACCTATCATCCAAAATTGTATCTCGGGGAGAGTATCCCGGAGGGAAAACTGGATAAAATCAAGAGAAAGCTGGAAAAGGGATCTCTTTTTTCCGGTGTTTATTTGCTTACCCTTTCCCGCAACCCATCGGATCTTCTGGAAATATATGAGGCAAAACAGCTTACCTGGAAGTATTACAGGACGCATCCGCCCTATGTGGTAGGAATGGCGGGAAGCCATGAGGAAGCCGTGGCGCTGGTGGTACGGATTGTGGAGGAATGCCTGCAGGAGAGAGGGGACTGCTGCCTGAAGGAGTATTTGTTATGTGGAGTGTGATCTTACAAATCCTGGCTGTGCTGGGTATCCTGCTTCTGGCGGTCCTGGGGCTTGTGCTTATCCTGGTGCTGCTGGTACTCTTCTTCCCTATAAGTTACCGCGCCTATGGGAAGAAGGATGGTGGGGATCTCGCCGGCCAGGTAGGGGCCTGCTGGCTTTTTGGTATCCTGCGGGTGAAAGGCAGATACCCACAGCCTGGGAAGATTACCGTAAAACTGTTATGGTTCTCCCTCTATGACTCTGGCAGGGAGAAGAGGGGAACGCAGAAGAAACAACAGGAGAAAGGCCGGAAAAAGAAAGCAGAAGCTGACAGGCCAGAACCGGAGGGCGGACAGGGCAGTCCGGACACAGCCCGGGAACCCACACAAGGCAGTCCGGTGGTCACGCCAGGATCAGACAGCAAGGGAACCGTTCAGACAGTTCCGGCAGCCGTCACGCCAGATGGGCTTGGAACCACCCAGGCAGATGGCTCCGGACAGCAGACGGAGGGTCAGGAGACTGGTTCCACAGAAGAAGCCACGGGTATTCTGGCAAAATTTACAAAGATAAAGTACACATTCCGAAACATATATGATAAAATAAAGGAAATTTGGGAGAATATATCCTACTATGTGGAATTGCTGCAGGATGAGACCACCAGCCAGTGCCTAAGCCTTATAGGAAGGCACGCCGGGAAGATCTTACGCAATATGCGCCCAAGGAAATGCCGGGCAGACATTGTCTTTGGGACAGGCTCCCCGGATACCACGGGATATCTCTATGGTGCTTTCTGCATGGTGTCCCAGGGGCTGGGAAAGCATGTGGTACTGACACCGGATTTTACAGGAGCAATATTGGCCGGACAGGCTGAGATTGCAGGACACATTACCCTGGCCGTCCTGCTCTGGAACGGATTACGACTGTTCCTGGACGAAGAACTGAGGGCATGGATCAAGAAATGGAAAAAAGGGAGGAAGTAAAATGGCTGATAAAGAGAATTTCCAAGGTGTAGTGGAATCCCTGTTAAAGGGTATGGATACTGTCCTTTCCACCAAGACGGTAGTGGGAGAGGCCACCCAGGTGGGAGACACCATTATCCTGCCTCTGGTAGATGTAAGCTTCGGCGTAGGGGCTGGAAGTGGCAGTAACGGACAGAAGAACTCTGCCTCTGGTGCAGGCGGCATGGGCGGTAAGATGACTCCCAGTGCAGTCCTGGTGATCCGGGATGGCTATACTAAGCTGGTGAATATCAAGAACCAGGATGCCGTCACCAAGGTCCTGGATATGATTCCTGACCTGGTGGAGAAGTTTACCAAACCGAAGACCAAGGATGCAGATGAGATACCGGATGCCGAAGTGGTTGATATTGCGTTTCCCGGGGAGAGAGAAGATTAAGCCATAGTCCATATCACGCCATGTGGTGCATATAATAGAGTGAGAGAAGAGCGGACTGCTGTGAGGGACGGGTTTTGTCCGGCACAGACCAGGGGAACCATGAAGAAAATTGTTGGATTGATTGCTTTTTTTATCGCTATTGGTATGCTGATCATGCTGATTACCCGGAACCGGCTGGTTGGGCTGATTCTCATTGCCCTGTTACTGTTCCTGGGATACAATTGCTATTGCAGCGATTGAGAGGTTGGTTCAAGATGATAGACTGGGACGAGATAAAGAAAGCGGAAGAGGCCAGTCCGCTTAGGGAAGCAAAGCTGTGGCTCTTCCAGGAAAATATCCGTCTGGAAAACGAGAAACGGGAACTGGCTGCTTCCCGGGAGAAATTCCTAAAGGAGCGGGTGCTCTTCCAGCGGGAACTGGAGGATCTGAACCGCAGGACCGTCATAGAGCGCAAGCGCTTGAAGGAAGAGAATCTGTTCATTGAGAAAAAGCTGGCGATCCTACAGAATGGTTTCAGACAACTCGAAGAGGACAGGCGCAGTTTTGAACGCCAGCGGAAGGAACTGTCAGACAGGCGGACAAGTCCCCTGCACCAGGGAATAGAGGCCGGCAGGGACTATGAGGAATCCGTGAGGCTTCTGTTCCGTGGGGCCACCAATCCACTGGCCTTGCGCAAACGATATAAGGACCTGATGAAGATATTCCATCCGGACAACCTGTCAGGAGACGGGGAACTGGTGCAGATGATCAACCGGGAATATAACAGACGGAAAAATCATTTCGAGCAGACATAAGGGACTGTTAAAAATTAATCCTATATAAAATTCATATATAGACCGGAAAAGGGCTATAATAGAACAGGAAAAGGACGTAAAAAGAGCAGATACAAGATCTGCTCTTTTTAGCAACAATGGATTGTTAGGAGTTAGGCTCTTTCTACTTTACCGGACTTCAAGCAACTGGTGCATACATGCATTCTCTTGGCGCTGCCGTTGATGATGCATTTCACACGCTTTACGTTGGCATGCCATATTGCATTTGTTTTTCTATTAGAATGGCTTACGTTGTTACCAAAATGAACTCCCTTACCACAAATATCACATTTGGCCATCTTGACACCTCCTCGACACCTACAAACGTAGCAGATTTTGTGAGATAAACTCACAACAGTGTTATATTACCAGAAATATACAAGAAAAGCAAGTAAAAAAAAATCTTTTTTAAATTTTATATTTCATATTTCCTTTTTTAGGGAAAGCTGTTAAAATAAAGTATATGTATGTTTGGAAGATTGAGGGAACAGTGATGAGACCGGTGGCACTACGCAAGGAGCTGCTCCTAAAAAATAGTCCCAGCGCAACGGAAAGGAAGGGTTTGAGATGAGAGGTTCTTCTATGAATACCCATATGGGAAATATCTTCATAGACAATGAAGTGATAGCCCATTATGCAGGAAGTGTGGCAGTAGAATGTTTCGGAATCGTGGGCATGGCCGGCGTCAATATGAAGGATGGCCTGGTGCGTCTGCTGAAGATGGACAGCATTACCAGGGGAATCAGCGTGACGCTGAACCGCAACAAGCTTGTCCTTGACTTTCATGTGATTGTTGCTTATGGCGTGAGTATCCTGGCCGTGGCGGATAATCTGATCAGCAATGTAAAATATAAGGTGGAAGAGTTTACCGGCATTGAAATCGAGAAGATCAACATCTTTGTAGATGGTGTCAGAGTGATTGATTAAGGAGGAGATATCGTGAGCTTACAACAAATCGATGCCAGACTGCTCTCTAAAATGTTCTTGGCCGGTGCGAAGAACCTGGAGAATAAAAAAGAATGGATCAACGAACTGAATGTTTTTCCCGTTCCTGACGGGGATACAGGAACCAATATGACTATGACCATAATGTCGGCTGCAAAGGAGGTATCTGCCCTGCCGGAGGATGCGGACATGAGCGCCATCTGCAAGGCTATTTCCAGCGGGTCCCTGCGTGGGGCGAGAGGGAATTCAGGAGTGATACTTTCTCAGCTGTTCCGCGGATTTACCAAGCGGATCAAGGAGGAAGAGATACTGACCATTCCCGTGCTGGCAGAAGCCTTTGACAAGGCAGTGGAAACGGCCTACAAGGCAGTGATGAAACCCAAGGAGGGAACTATCCTCACCGTGGCCAGGGGAGGTGCCGAGAAGGCCAGGGAACTGGCGGCAGAAGGCCAGGAGGATATGGAGACTTTCCTGCTAGCCGTGATCGAGCATGCCAGGTATGTGCTGACCCAGACCCCGGAGATGTTGCCTGTACTGAAGCAGGCCGGCGTGGTGGATTCCGGAGGACAGGGGCTGGTGGAGGTACTTTCCGGTGCCATTGACGTTTACCTGGGCAAAGAGATTGACCTCAGCCTGGACAATGTATCCGAGACACGGCCGGCCAGCACAGCACGTTCCTCCATGGATGTGCAGGCCCAGACAGAGATTAAGTTTGGTTATTGCACCGAATTTATCATTATGCTGAACAGAAGTTTTAACATTAAAGCAGAGATGGATTTCAAGACATACCTGGAATCCATAGGAGATTCCATTGTATGTGTGGCCGATGAGGATGTGGTGAAGGTGCATGTACATACCAATGACCCGGGACTGGCGATCCAGAAGGCATTGAAGTATGGGGCACTTTCCAACATGAAGATCGACAACATGCGTTTGGAGCACCAGGAGAAGCTCTTCAAGATGGCAGAAAAGGAAGCCGCCGGTCCCGGGAAGGCAGCCGCTCCGGAACCGCCTAAGGATTATGGTTTTATCGCCGTATCCGCAGGGGAAGGGATGGGCGATATCTTTAGGAGCCTGGGAGTGGATTATATCATTGAAGGCGGCCAGACCATGAATCCCAGCACGGCAGATATCCTGGATGCTGTGGAGAAGGTGAATGCCAGGACGGTGTTCATCCTGCCCAACAACAAGAATATCATCCTGGCAGCGAACCAGGCTTCAGAACTGACCACGGAGAAGGATCTGTTGGTGATTCCTACCAAGACCATTCCTCAGGGAATCACGGCGGTGATTAATTTTGTACCGGAACTGTCTGCGGACGAGAATGAGCAGAATATGATCCAGGAGATCGGCAGTGTGAGTACCGGACAGGTAACATATGCCGTCCGGGATACGGTGATTGATGACAAGGAAATCAAGAAGGATGACTATATGGGCATCGGTGACCAGGGGATCCTGTCTGTAGGCGGGAGCCTGGAGCAGGTGGCCGAGGACACGGTGGCACAGATGATGACGGAAGACTCCGAACTGATCAGCATTTATTTCGGCAGCGATGTGGCCCAGGCAGATGCAGAACGCTTCAGGACACAGATCGCGGGGCGCTATCCTGCCTGTGATGTGGAACTGCAGTACGGGGGACAGCCCATTTATTACTATGTGATGTCTGTGGAATGACATGGGAGGCCGGTGCAGATAGGAGATTACCGTTTGCCTGTACCGCTGTAAGGGACTTTTACGTGTTATGCGTGGCAAACCGGAACGGATAGGATATTCAGGGGGAGACAGACATGTGCTGTCTCTCTTTCGTTTCCATACACACACTTAGATTTCCGGGGAGCCAGAAGGGAGGGGCAGGATTGGACAGGGATACGCTGATGACTGAACTAAAGGGAGTCGGGGAGAAGACAGGGAAGCTCTTTGAGAAGCTGGGCATCCGGACCGTGGGTGACCTGCTGGAGGACTATCCCAGGGAGTATGACAATTTCGAGGATCCTGTTCCCATCGCCCAGGCGGTTCCGGGGGAGGTATGTGCCATCCACGGGGCCGTGACAGGGATTCCCAATGAGAAAAAGGTGCGCAGCCTCCATATCCTCAACATGACAGTTTCCGATGGTTCCGGTGTCCTGCATCTGACTTTCTTCAACATGCCTTTCCTAAAAAAGGTACTCCGGCGGGGCGGCTACTATGTGTTCCGGGGAATGGTGCAGGTAAAGGGGGAGTCCCGATCCATGGAACAGGCCAGGTATTATGTCCTGGAGGAATACCGGAAGCTGACAGGGCATTTAAGCCCCAGGTATTCCCTGACAAAAGGGCTGACCAACCAGGCCATCCAGAGGGCCCTTAGACAGGTATTTGCTGTGTATGAATATGAAGAGGAGTGGTTCGGGGAGGAGTTCCTGTCCCGGTATGGCCTGCTGTCTTACCAGGATGCAGTGAACCGGATCCACTTTCCCAGGGACCGGGAAGAGGTGCTGCAGGCCAGGAGGCGGCTGGTGTTCGATGAATTTTTCAGCTTCCTGTATCTGTGCCGGCAGAACAAGGATTTCAGCCGGGGACTGGAGAACCAGTACCAGATGTTTGAGACTGCAGACACGGTACGGTTTCTGGAACAGTTGCCGTTTTCCCTTACCAATGCCCAGAAAAAAGTATGGCAGGAGATACGGGATGACCTGGGAAGCAGACACTGTATGAACCGCCTGGTCCAGGGGGATGTAGGCTCTGGTAAGACCATCCTGGCTGTGCTGGCCCTGCTGATGACAGCGGCAAACGGTTACCAGGGAGCCATGATGGCCCCTACGGAAGTACTAGCCATGCAGCATTATGAGACCATCTGCACTTACACGAAGAAATATGGGCTGGCTTTCCGGCCAGTCCTGCTGGTAGGCTCCATGCCGGCCGGAGAAAGGCGGGAGGCTTACGCCAAAATGGCGTCCGGGGAGGCCAACCTGGTCATCGGCACCCAGGCCTTGATCCAGGAGAAGGCTGTCTACCGGTCCCTGGCCCTGGTGGTCACAGACGAACAGCACCGTTTTGGTGTGAAGCAACGGGAACATCTGGCCGGAAAAGGGGAAAGTCCCCATATCCTGGTCATGAGTGCCACCCCCATTCCCCGCACCCTGGCCATCATTCTCTATGGGGACCTGGATATTTCCGTGGTGGATGAACTGCCGGCAGGACGGCTGCCCATCAAAAACTGTGTGGTGAATACAGCCTACCGCCCAAAGGCGTATCAGTTTATTGCCGGACAGGTGGCCCAGGGGCGCCAGGTCTATGTGATCTGCCCCCAGGTGGAGGAGGGGGAACTGGAAGATGTGGAGAATGTGGCTGATTATACAGACAAGCTGCGCAGTGTCCTTCCAGAGCAGGTCCAGGTGGCATACCTTCACGGGAAGATGCGGCCCGGGGAGAAGAGCCGGATCATGGAGGAATTCGCTGCCCGCTCTATTGACGTTCTGGTGTCCACCACGGTCATTGAAGTGGGGATCAACGTGCCAAATGCCACGGTGATGATGGTGGAGAATGCGGAGCGTTTTGGCCTGGCCCAGCTTCATCAGCTGCGGGGCCGGGTGGGCAGGGGAGAGCACCAGAGTTATTGCATTTTCGTGAATACCAGGGACAATCCGGACACCAGGAGGCGGCTGGAGATCCTGAACCACTCCAATGACGGGTTTCACATTGCATCGGAGGATTTGAAGCTGCGGGGACCGGGGGATCTGTTCGGCATCCGGCAGAGCGGCGAATTCTCCTTCCGCATGGGAGATGTGTACACGGATGCAGGGCTGCTGAAGCTGGCCTCGGATGCGGTGGAAACACTTCTGACGGAGGATCCGGCACTTTCCCTGCCCGAAAATAAGGCACTTCGCAAATATCTGGAATTGAAAGCGGCAAACCATGTTGACTTTCGCTCCATATAACAGTAAAATGGGAACAGGAATGTGTAGCAAATAGTGTTTCACCAAGGTACATGGAAATGAGGGATACTATGCCAAGAGTAGCAATTGTAACAGATAGTAACAGCGGCATTACCCAGGATGCCGCAAAAGAATATGGGATATATGTGTTGCCGATGCCTTTCATGATCAATGAAAAGACTTTTTTTGAGGACATAGACCTGACCCAGGAACAGTTCTATGAGAAGCTGCAGTCTGGTGCCAACATTGCCACCAGCCAGCCTTCCCCGGAATCCGTGACCAGTCTCTGGGAGAAGCTTCTGTCGGAATATGACGAACTGGTTCACATCCCCATGAGCAGCGGCCTGTCCGGCTCCTGCCAGAGTGCCATGATGCTTGCAGGGGAGTATGAGGGAAAAGTCCAGGTGGTGAACAACCAGCGGATCTCCGTAACCCAGCGCCAGTCCTGCCTGGATGCAAAGCATCTTGCAGCAAAAGGCATGAATGCCCGCCAGATCCGGGACATCCTGGAGGAGGACAAGTTCAACAGCAGTATTTATATTATGCTGGATACCCTCTATTATCTGAAAAAAGGGGGCAGGATTACCCCGGCAGCAGCAGCCATTGGCACTATGCTGCGCCTGAAGCCGGTCTTGCAGATCCAGGGGGAGAAGCTGGATGCTTTTGCCAAAGCCAGAACCACCACCCAGGGCAAGAGCATTATGATAAATGCCGTGAAAAATGACATGGAAAAGCGTTTTGGAGGTGCTCCGGATCCTGGGAAACACTGGATCTCCATGGCCTATACCTATGACAGGGAAGCGGGAGAACAGTTCAGGGCCGAGGTGCAGGAACTGTTTCCTGGTTTTGAGATCCACATGGATCCTCTTTCCCTGAGTGTGGCCTGTCATATCGGGCCGGGTGCTTTGGCAGTGACCTGTTCCAAGAAGCTGGATATCTGAAAAAGAAGATTCCTGAAAGGACGGTAGTGCACCGTCCTTTCCTTATTCATTTTTCCTTTTACAACAAAGGAAATTTCTGCTATAATGGGGAGGCGAACAGGTATTCTGTTTGCTCCCGCAGTGCCGCGGGCAGACAGTGGCGAGGGTGCCTAAGACAGCAAGGAGTAATATGTGTAATGGCGAAGACAAATAACAACTATGATGCTTCCAGCATCACCGTACTGGAGGGGCTGGAGGCTGTGCGGAAGCGTCCGGGCATGTATATCGGCAGTGTGTCCACAAAAGGACTGAACCATTTGATCTATGAGATCGTGGACAATGCCGTGGATGAACACCTGGCAGGTTTCTGTGACACCATAACTGTCACCCTGGAGGCAGACGGTTCTGCCACAGTGGTGGATAATGGGCGTGGGATTCCCGTGGGCATGCATGAAAAAGGAATCAGTGCAGAGAGACTGGTGTTTACCACCCTCCACGCAGGGGGAAAGTTTGACAATACGGCTTATAAGACCAGCGGTGGCCTGCACGGCGTGGGATCCTCGGTGGTCAATGCCCTGTCCACCAGGATGACCGTAACAGTCAAGACGGACGGGTACGTCTATGAGGATAAGTACGAGCGGGGGAATCCCGTCATTGAACTGGTAGATGGCCTGCTTCCGGTAAAGGGCCGTACGAGGGAGAGTGGCACCACTATCAATTTCCTGCCGGACGACACCATTTTTGACAAGACCAGGTTCAAGGAAGATGAAGTCAAGAGCCGGCTGCATGAGACCGCCTACCTGAATCCGTCCCTTACCATCGTGTTCCGGGACCTGCGCAGGGAGGAGCCGGAGAGCATCATCTATCATGAGCCGGAAGGCATCACTGGTTTTATCAAGGATATGAACAAGAGCCAGGAACCTGTACATGATGTGATCGCATTCTCCGGGGAGAGTGAAGGAATATCCGTGGAGGTGGCTTTCCAGTATATCAATGAATTCCACGAGAATGTACTGGGCTTCTGCAACAATATCTACAATTCCGAGGGCGGCACCCACCTGACAGGGTTCAAGACCATGTTTACCAACGTGATCAACACCTATGCCAGGGATCTGGGAATCCTGAAGGAAAAGGATGTGAATTTCACGGGCGCCGATGTGCGCAATGGCATGACGGCGGTGGTGTCCATCAAGCACCCGGATCCCCGGTTTGAGGGACAGACCAAGACCAAGTTGGACAACCAGGATGCGGCCAAGGTGGTCAGCAAGATCACCGGGGAGGAGATCGTCCGGTTCTTCGACCGGAACCTGGAAGTGCTGAAGAATATTATCTCCTGTGCGGAGAAGGCAGCCAAGATCCGCAAGACCGAGGAACGGGCCAGGACCAACATGCTCACAAAGCAGAAATTCTCCTTCGACTCCAATGGCAAACTGGCCAACTGTGAGTCCAAGGAACCTGCAAAGTGCGAGATATTCATTGTGGAGGGGGATTCTGCAGGCGGCAGTGCCAAGATGGCCCGCAACCGCATGTTCCAGGCCATCCTGCCCATCCGCGGCAAGATCCTGAACGTGGAGAAAGCCAGCATTGACAAGGTTCTGGCCAATGCAGAGATCAAGACCATGATCAATGCCTTCGGCTGCGGGTTCTCCGAGGGGTACGGCAATGACTTCGACATCAGCAGGCTGCGCTATGACAAGATTGTGATCATGACCGATGCGGACGTGGACGGTTCCCATATCTCCAATCTGCTGCTGACCCTGTTCTACCGCTTTATGCCGGAATTGATCTTCGAGGGACATGTGTACATTGCCATGCCGCCCTTATATAAGGTCATGCCCTCCAGGGGGGCAGAGGAATATCTCTACGATGACAAGGCCCTGGAAAAATACAGGAAGACCCACAAGGGTCCCTTTACCCTGCAGCGCTACAAGGGCCTTGGGGAGATGGATGCGGACCAGCTCTGGGAGACCACCCTGAACCCGGAGACCAGGCGGATGAAGCTGGTGGAGATCGAGGATGCCAGGATGGCATCGGAGGTGACAGAACTGCTCATGGGCACGGAAGTGCCTCCCAGGAAGGCTTTCATCTATGACCATGCCACGGATGCGGAACTGGATATTTAAAAGCTTGAGAAGAATTTCTAAGACGCCAAAGAACACCGTCTAAGAAATTCTACGGCGCAAAATAGCGCCTTTCTCACGGTTTGTGCTGATTCCATCGGCATGACGGGAAATATGAGGTAACGGAATAAATGGACGACAATCGGATCATCAAAACAGAATACGCACAAGAGATGCAGAAATCCTTCATCGACTATGCCATGAGCGTCATCATTGCCAGGGCACTGCCGGATGTGCGGGATGGACTGAAGCCCGTGCAGCGCAGGACACTTTATGATATGTATGAACTGGGGATCCGCTACGACAGGCCTTATCGGAAAAGCGCCCGTATCGTGGGGGACACCATGGGTAAATACCATCCCCATGGGGACAGTTCCATCTATGATTCCCTGGTGGTCATGAGCCAGGATTTCAAAAAGGGCATGCCCCTCATAGACGGCCACGGGAACTTCGGCAATATTGAGGGGGACGGTGCCGCTGCCATGCGTTATACCGAGGCCCGGCTCCAGAAGGTGACACAGGAGGCCTTTCTGGGAGACCTGGACAAGGATGTGGTGGACTTTGTGCCCAATTTTGACGAGACGGAGAAAGAACCCTCCGTGCTGCCAGTGAAGATTCCCCATTTCCTGGTAAACGGTTCTGAGGGGATTGCAGTGGGTATGGCCACCAGCACGCCGCCCCACAACCTGGCAGAAGTGATAGATGCCACCAAAGCCTATATGCGGAACAATGATATCTCCACAGGGGAACTGATGCGCTACCTGAAAGGGCCTGATTTTCCTACCGGTGGAATCGTGACCAACAAGGACGAGCTTCTGGAGATCTATGAGACCGGTACCGGGAAGATCAAGATCCGGGGCCGGGTGGAATATGAGAAGCAAAAGAGTGGGAAGACCAATGTGGTGATCACCCAGATTCCCTATACCATGATCGGGCTTGGCATCTCCAAGTTCCTGTCCGATGTGGCCGCCCTGGCGGAGACCAAGAAAACCCAGGATATTGTGGATATCTCCAACCAGTCCTCCAAGGAAGGTATCCGTATCGTCATAGAACTGAAAAAGGATGCAGATCCGGAGAATTTCGTGAACCTGCTCTACAAGAAGACCCGCCTGGAGGATACCTTCGGGGTGAATATGCTGGCCATTGCCGGAGGCCGTCCTGAGACCATGGGCCTGAAGGCCATCCTGAAGGCCCATGTGGATTTCCAGTATGAGATTGCCACCAGGAAATATACCAACCTGCTGGCCAAGGAACGGGACAGGAAGGAAGTCCAGGAAGGACTGATCAAGGCATGCAATGTGATCGACCTGATCATCGAGATCCTGCGGGGTTCCAAGGACCGGGCCATGGCGAAGGCCTGCCTGGTGGAGGGGAAGACCACTGGCATCAAGTTCCGTTCCAGGGAGTCCAAGGTGATGGCTGCCCAACTACAGTTTACCGCCAGACAGGCAGATGCCATCCTGGAGATGCGTCTCTATAAGCTCATCGGCCTGGAGATCGAGGCATTGATCAGTGAACATGAGGAGACTATGGCCAACATCTACCGCTATGAGGATATCTTAGAGCGCAGGGATTCCATGGCCCAGGTCATCATCAATGAACTGGAGGGCTACAAGAAGGAGTATGGCAGGGCGCGGCGCACTTCCATAGAGAACGCGGAGGAAGCCGTCTACCGGGAGAAGGAGGTGGAGGAGATGGAGGTGGTGTTCCTGATGGACCGCTTCGGGTATGCCAAGGTCATTGACGCAGCCACCTATGAGCGGAACAAGGAAGCCGCAGACAGCGAGAACAAGTATGTGTTCACCTGCAGGAATACGGGGAAGGTCTGTCTGTTCACCGACACCGGCCAGCTCCACACCATCAAGGTATCCGATATCCCCTATGGAAGATTCCGGGATAAGGGAACGCCCATTGACAATATCAGCAACTATAACTCCGAGAAAGAGTCCATTGTGTATCTGACCAGCCAGTCCCAGTTGAACCTGCGGCAGGTGATCTTCGTCACCGCCCAGTCCATGATGAAGCTGGTGGACGGCGGGGAGTTTGACGTGTCCAAACGAACGGTGGCTGCCACGAAGCTGGGGGAAGGGGACAAAGTGGTAAACGTCATGTCCCTGATAGACCAGAGGAGTATTGTGCTCCAGACCAGGGAAGGATATTTCCTGCGGTTTCCCATAGAGGAGATCCCGGAGAAGAAAAAAGGTGCCGTGGGTGTCAGGGGTATGAAACTGGGTAGCAAGGATCAGGTGGAACAGGTTTACTATATCCGGAACGGCGTGGAGACTTCTATTGTATACAAGGAGAAAACAGTCCTTCTGAACCATCTGAAGCCTGGCAGGCGGGATGGAAAAGGGACAAAGATCAAGGTATAAAAAGAGGCTTGTGAAAAGGAGTGTATGATGAGAGTGATTGCAGGGACGGCCAGAAGCCTTCCGCTGAAATGCCCGGAGGGGCTGGATGTGCGGCCCACCACTGACAGGATCAAGGAGACCCTGTTCAATATGCTACAGGCTGATGTGCCCGGCAGCATTTTCCTGGATCTGTTCAGCGGCAGTGGGGCCATCGGCATAGAGGCTTTGAGCCGTGGAGCCGAAAAAGCGTATTTTTTGGAGAATTCTGTAAAGGCATTCTCCTGTATTTCGCAAAATCTGGCATTTACGAAACTGGAGAACCGTGCTATAGTAATAAAGCAGGATGTGTGCAGCGCCCTGGGCAGCATCCGGGAGAAGGAAGTGGATCTGGTGTTCCTGGATCCACCGTACAAAAGCGGGTGTGAACAGGACGTACTGTCAGTTCTTAGTACCATGCCTTATGTGACGGACCGGACCTTGATCGTGGTGGAGGCTTCCCTGGATACCCAGTTTCCCTACCTGGAGGACCTGGGGTATTATCTGGACCGCGAGAAGCGCTACAAGACAAATAAGCATGTATTTATCCGGAAGTGCCGGGAGTAAAATGTAGAGGCGGAAGTTACCATGAGAAGAGCAGTATATCCGGGGAGTTTTGACCCGGTTACATACGGACATCTGGATGTGATCAGACGGGCCGCTGAGATATTTGATGTGCTGATTGTCAGTGTTTTGAATAATCAGGTAAAGACACCGTTGTTTTCTGTGGAAGAACGTGTTAAGATATTAAAGGAAGCCACGAAAGACATGCCCAATGTGGAGGTGGACAGCTTCAGCGGGCTGCTGATCAATTATGCGGCAGATCATAACCTGCATGTTGCTGTCAGGGGACTTCGGGCCATCACGGATTTTGAGTATGAACTGCAGATTGCCCAGACAAACCGTAAGCTTTCCCGTGGAAAGCTGGATACCATGTTCCTCACCACCAGCCTGGAATATGCCTATCTCAGTTCTTCCAGCGTGAAGGAGATTGCCAGCTTCGGCGGGGATATCAGTCAGTGTGTTCCTGATTTTGTGGCAAAACTGATATATGAAAAGTATCATATCCGGCAATAGGAGGGGTACTTGTTACTGTTCACTGGTGGCATCGCGAGGTGTTTTCACGCGCTTTGCGTGACAAACCCAGGCAATCTTGATTGCCTTGACTGCTGTGCAGTGCATAATTGCTGTGAACGGAGTGAACAGTAACGGTTACTTTTCACGGGTGGTTCCGCGAAGCGTTTTCATGGAGCCGGTTTGCGGGGGAATATCTTGATGACGGAGAACAGTCCAGGAAAAGGAGCAAGCCCATGAGCAGCAGGATAGAACAGTTAATAGATGAATTAGAGGATTATATCGAGAGTTGTAAGCCGAAATTCATGTCCAACTCGGAGATCATTGTCAACAAGGATGAGATTGATGAACTGCTCCGGGAACTTCGCATGAAGACTCCTGATGAGATCAAGCGGTATCAGAAGATCATCAGCAACAAGGAGGCTATCTTAAACGATGCCAGGGCCAAGGCAGATGCACTGATCAATGAGGCCACGGAGCGCACCAACGAACTGACCAGCGAGCATGAGATCATGCAGCAGGCTTACGCCCAGGCCAATGAGGTGGTGGCACAGGCTGCCAGGCAGGCCCAGGAGATTCTGGACAAGGCCACCATTGAGGCCAATGAACTCCGCGTACAGGCCGCTCGCTATACAGAAGAGCGTCTCGCGGAGATTGAGTCCATTGTTGTATCTGCCATCCAGTCCAGCAACTCCAATTATGGCAGTCTGATCGGCTCCTTGAACCAGTATAAGGAACTGATCCAGTCCAACCGCAGCGCATTGCATCCCATAGAAGAGGTTCCGGCAGACCAGCCGGCCGGTGACGGACTTGATATCATATAAGGATATGCAAAAGAACCGGTTTTCCACGGAAAGCCGGTTCTTTCCATCCATAGGGAAATACCAGAAAGCCGTAACAGTTTTCCCCAGGTATATAGGACATGTCCGTAGCATCAAAATGGAAATCACCAAATCAGAAAGAGAGAATATATGCAGAATAGATGGCGTAAGAGATTTTTCCTCTTCATCTGCGTCCTGTCCTGTCTTCTGGGAAGTTCCCTGACAGCCCAGGGGGCTCCCAGGTTACAGGATGTGGGGGAGGAACTTGTGATTGTCATAGATCCGGGGCATGGTGGGGAGAACCAGGGTACCATAGAGAACAACCATGAAGAGAAGGCCATGACCCTCATTACCGCCATGGCCATGTATGAAGAGCTGGGACTCTACGACAATGTGAAAGTCTACCTGACCAGGACCACGGACCAGGAGTTGTCCCTAAAGGAGAGGGCCGCATATGCAGCCAGTGTGGATGCGGATTTCCTGTTCAGCATCCATTACAATGCCTCTGAGAACCATGAACTGTTCGGCTCAGAGGTCTGGGTATCTTCCCTTTCCCCATATAATGGTTTCGGATACCAGTTTGGCCATGAATTCCTTACAGACATGCGGGAAATGGGACTATTCCTTCGGGGAGTGAAGACCCGGCTGAACAGTGCAGGGATTGATTATTATGGCATCATCCGGGAATCTGTAGCCTTACAGATACCGGCGCTGATCATCGAACATTGCCATGTAGATGAGAGCCGGGACGAAGGCTATTGTGACAGCCGGGAAAAGCTGGAGGCATTTGGCAGGGCCGATGCCACGGCTGTAGCCAGGTACTTTGGCTTAAAGAGCAGCATCCTCCAGGTGGATTATACCGACTATTCCCTGGCAGAGGTACCTGCCGGGGGTATCATGCCCCTTACGCTGCCGGATACCACGGCACCAGATGTGTGCGAACTGGTATGTACCGGGGCAGACTATGGGACAGGGGCTTTGACCATGGAGGTTTCTGCAGCGGATTATGACTCTGTACTGTTGTACTATTCATACAGTCTGGACGGGGGACATACCTACAGCCCCAGGGAGCCATGGCCGGGCAGTGACGCTTTGACAGGAAGCTACACGGACACCTTTACCCTGCGCCTACAGGTGGATTCCGGCATCAGGCCGGAGGTGATCGTCCGGGCCTACAATCTCTATGACCTCTATACGGAGAGCAATCCTTACAGCAGCCCGGAGACATTTTCCTATGGGCAGGAGGAACCGTCCGATGCGGAGGACCAGGAATCTTCCCCTGGAGTCTCTCCAGGGGAAGGGGAAGCATCCCTGGAGGCATTTTCCGGCCAGGTCAGGCAGTCCAAAGAGGTCAGTTTCCTGGTTTTTTTGGAAATCAGCCTGGGGATTGTGGTATTCTTGATGCTGCTTCTGGTGATATCCCAGGCAATTGTCTACGGAAGGCGCAGGAGGTGCAGGCGGCAGCGCAGCAGACAGTATCAGCAAAGGAAAGACTTCGGGGAAGAGAAGAACCAGCACAGGTAATAGGCGGCAGCCAGCACTGTCAGCACACATTTGTGGAATACATAGGAAGGCAGAGAGAGTCCGGTACCTTTGATGCAGCTATAAGTCTGGGCAATGCAGGACAGGCCTCCGAAGGATAGGACCAGAAGGCTGTACAGGGGCAGGGCGTCCTGGAGCATGGCAAGCCCTCCCGTGATCTCCAGCAGGGGAGCCAGCACGGGAACCGGCTTTCCTAAGAGCACGTGGGGCACCAGGTTGATCAGATTGAACAGGACCATGTATCCTCCAAGCATCAGAATGCTTCTGATAGAGGAGAATATGGTGTCGTCAAGCTGTTCCAGAAGGGTTTCCAGGGAAAAACGCATTCCTTTTTGGGGGATTGGGGCCGGGCCTTCCCTGGATGCCGCATGAAGATCAGCGGAAGGGGAAGACTCCTTCCGGACACCCTTCCAGAATGGCAAGGTTCGGGATGTTGTATGCAGAGGTGCTGTATCTCCAGGCAATTGTCCTTCCTCCTGGCGGGTCAAGTCCCGGAAAGCCGTATAGCGCAGTACCAGCCCATAGAGCAGGGGAATTCCGTACATGCCGAAGAGATAGGGCAGTACCAGCCGCCGTCCCAAAAGGGGCAGCACAAAGCTGCAGAAATAGACAGGACCGATGTTATTGGTAAAGGCCAGGAGGTATTCTGCTTCCCTGTGGGTGATCATTCCCTGCCTGTACAGGTCAGCCGTAACCTTAGCCCCCATGGGAAAGCCGCAGAGGAAGCCAAGCAACATGCAGTAGCAGACATTTTTCCGGATCTGGTAAAGGGGGCCGGCCAGGGGATACAGGACCAGGGCTACCTTCTCAGTCAGTTTCATCCGAATCATGACGCCGGACAGGATCATGAACGGAAGCAGGGACGGGATCATCTTCCGGAACCACAGATCCAGCCCCGTCAAGGCATATTGGAGGCTTATCTGGGAATGGAACAGGATACAGCCCGCCAGAAGCAGAAGCAAAAGGGTGATAAGTACCATGGGAAATACCTCCTTTTCCCAAATATATGAACCGGGAGTTGGTTTATGCGTCTTGACAGATTTTTAAGTGAAATGAACCTGGGAACCAGGAGCCAGGTAAAGGGATACCTGCGCCAGGGACTTGTGACGGTGAACGGGGTCCCGGAGAGGTCTGCAGACCGCAGGATAGAGGAGACCCGGGACCTGGTCAGCTTCCAGGGACGGCTCCTGCGGTACAGACAGTATGTATATTATATGCTGAACAAACCGGCCGGGGTGGTATCTGCCACCAGGGACAGCCAGGCAAAGACAGTGGTGGAACTTCTGGGGGCAGACTACCGTGGGGACCTCTTCCCAGTGGGACGGCTGGACAAGGACACGGAAGGCCTTCTGCTCCTGACCAATGACGGGGATCTGGCCCACAGGCTCTTATCCCCCTCCAGGCATGTGGATAAAGTCTACCAGGTAAAGGTAGCCCATTCCCTGTCGCGGGAGGATGTGGCCTGCCTGGAACAGGGGGTGGACATCGGGGAAGAAAAAGACACCCTGCCAGCCGTTGTGGAGGTCCAGGAGGCAGATCAGATCCTGCTTACCATCCAGGAGGGGAAATTTCATCAGGTAAAGCGGATGCTGCAGGCGGTGGACAACCAGGTCCTGGCGCTGAAGCGAATTGGCTTCGGGGGCCTTCGGCTGGACGGGGAACTGGAACCTGGTGCCTACCGTGAACTGCGGGAAGAGGAAGTGACAGCCTTGCAGGAGGCCGGGAAAAAACGGCCCGATAAAAGGAGTCTATGAACGAAAAAAGATACAAAAGGGCAGATACGAGAGACAGGAGGCGCACAGGATACATGAGCAAGGAAATGTTTCAGAACATAGAGGCAGTGATTTTTGACATGGACGGTACCCTGGTAGACTCCATGTGGATGTGGCGTGCCATCGATATTGAGTATCTGGGCAGGTTCCACATTCCCCTGCCGGAGGGGCTGCAGTCCAGGATAGAGGGCATGAGCTTCCACGAGACAGCAGTTTACTTCAAGGAGCATTTTCCCATTCCGGATTCCCTGGAGGAGATCAAGGCCCAGTGGAACCGAATGGCCTGGGACAAATATGCCAATGAAGTGCCCTTGAAGCCAGGTATTCCGAAGTTCCTGGAAGACTGTAGGAAGCGGGGGATCCTGCTGGGGATTGCCACCAGCAATTCCAGGGAACTGGTGGAGAACATTGCCGGGGTACACAGCCTGGGGGAATATTTTGGCTGTATGATGACGGGCAGTGATGTGGAGCGTGGGAAACCGGCGCCAGACATCTACCTGGCTGTGGCAAGGGAACTGGGGGTGAAGCCGGACCGCTGCCTGGTGTTCGAGGATATAGTGCCCGGGATCCAGGCTGGGAAAAATGCCGGCATGAAGGTCTGTGCGGTGGAAGATGCCTATTCTGCGGACCAGAAGGAGCGGAAGCAGAAGCTGGCAGATTATTATATCGTAGATTACCATCATATTTTTGAAGATTGAGGAATGGAAAAGAGGTTTTATGACAGAAGACAGGGCAGAGGGATTCCTGCCCATATCCAAAGAGGATATGGAGGCAAGGGGAATCAGACAGCTTGACTTTGTATATGTGATCGGGGATGCCTATGTGGACCATCCCTCCTTTGGTTATGCCATTATCAGCAGGGTATTGCAGGCCCATGGCTACACAGTGGGCATGATCTCCCAGCCTGACTGGAAGGTGGATGAGAGTATCTGTGTGCTGGGACGGCCCCGGCTGGGATTCTTGGTATCCGCAGGCAATATGGACAGTTGTGTGAACCACTATTCCGTCTCCAGGAAACGCAGAACCACGGATGCCTACACTCCAGGAGGTAAGACCGGACGCAGGCCGGACCATGCGGCAGCCGTCTACGGCAACCTGATCCGCCGCACCTACCGGGATGTGCCCATCATTCTGGGCGGCATCGAGGCCAGCTTGCGGCGGATGGCCCATTATGATTACTGGACAGACAGCTTCAAGCGTTCCGTGCTGCTGGATGGTCAGGCAGATCTGATCTCCTATGGCATGGGAGAGCGGTCCATTGTGGAGATTGCAGATGCCCTGGCCAGCGGCATTGCGGTGAAGGACATTACGTTTATTCCGGGCACAGTGTACCGTACCAAGGATATCTCCGGTATCTTTGATCCGGTGCTGCTTCCCTCCTATGAGGAGATGAAGCAGGACAAAGCCCTGTATGCCAGAAGCTTTTTCCAGCAGAACCAGAATACGGATGCCTGTACAGGGAAACCTCTCATAGAAGGGTATCCGGGAGGAATCTATGTGGTGCAGAATCCTCCCTCCCCGCCATTGACAACCCAGGAGATGGATGAGGTCTATGCCCTGCCGTATAGGCGTACCTATCACCCTTCCTACGAATCCCAGGGGGGTGTGCCTGCCATCTCGGAGGTGAAGTTCTCCCTGGTCAGCAACCGGGGATGCTTCGGGGGATGCAGCTTCTGTGCCCTTACCTTCCACCAGGGCCGCACGGTCCAGACCAGGAGCCACGCCTCCCTATTGGAGGAGGCAAGGCTTCTGGTACAGGATCCCGATTTTAAGGGATATATCCACGATGTGGGCGGTCCTACCGCCAATTTCCGGCACCCATCCTGTGAGAAGCAGCTGTCGGCAGGTGTCTGCAAGAACAGGCAGTGCCTTTTCCCCAGTCCCTGCCGGAACCTGTATGTGGATCATAGGGACTACCTGGAGCTGCTTCGGGCGCTCAGGGCCTTACCCGGGGTGAAAAAGGTGTTCATCCGCTCCGGGATCCGTTTCGATTACCTGCTGGCAGACAGGGATGATACCTTTTTCCGGGAACTGGTGGAACACCATGTAAGCGGACAGCTCAAGGTAGCTCCGGAACATATCTCGGACGTTGTCCTAAGGCGTATGGGGAAGCCGGAAAATGCCGTCTATAAACGGTTCGTGGAAAAGTATAACAAGTTGAACCGGGAGCTTTCAAAGAACCAGTTCCTGGTGCCCTACCTAATGAGTTCCCATCCCGGTTCTACCCTGAAGGAAGCCATAGAACTGGCAGAGTACCTGCGGGATCTGGGCTATATGCCGGAACAGGTACAGGATTTCTATCCCACACCCTCCACCCTGTCCACGGTGATGTATTACACCGGACTGGACCCCAGGGACATGCAGCCGGTGTATGTGTGCAGGAATCCCCACGAGAAAGCCATGCAGCGGGCCTTGATCCAGTACCGGAATCCCAAAAACTATGACCTGGTGCGGGAAGCCCTGATGCAGGCGGGACGGGAAGATCTGATCGGCTATGGCAAAAAATGCCTGATCCGTCCCCACAGGCCTGGGGAAAAGGAGGGGAACCAGATGCCCCTGGGCAGGCCAGGCAGGAAGTCTGGCGGCCAGATGCCTGTGGGCAGATCCGGTGGAAAATCTGGCAGGCAGGTGCCGGAAGGCAGAACAGGCCGCCGGATGATGGAAGACAGGAATGACAGTAGTTCCAAGAAACAAAAGTCCGGACCTAAAAAGACGATACGGAATATTCATCAAAAAAAGCGAAAAGATATAGTATCATAAAACAATTCGTGGAAAGCGCGGAAAGGGGTTTTCATGAAAAATATCATTATCATCACCGGGGCTTCCTCCGGGATCGGGGAGGAATTTGCCCTCCAGATGGACGATTATTTCAGCAATGTGGACGAATTCTGGCTGATTGCCAGAAGGCGGGAAAAGCTGGAAGAGCTGGCAGGATGCCTGTACCACAGGACCAGGATCCTGGCCATGGATATCACAAAAGACGCACAGCTTGACCGGCTGGAAGACACCTTGATGGAACAGGGCGGGGTGGTGCGGATGCTGGTGAACTGCGCAGGATATGGGATCCTGGGGGATTTTGCCTCCCAGGACAGGGCAAAGGCCCTGGGAATGATCCGCACGAACTGCCAGGCCCTGACAGAACTGACCCACCGGATGATTCCCTATATGCGTCCTGGCAGCCGGATCCTGCAGATGGCTTCCAGCGCTGCCTTCCTGCCCCAGCCGGATTTCGCAGTCTATGCCGCCACCAAGGCGTATGTGCTCAGCTTCTCCAGGGCGCTGGGGGAGGAACTGAAGCGAGCGGGCATCTATGTGACCAGTATCTGTCCCGGCCCTGTGGATACCCCTTTCTTTGACATTGCGGAGCAGACCGGTGCCTCCCTGGCAGTGAAGAAATATACCATGGTTGGCCCTGAGAAAGTAGTGGCCCTGGCACTTAAAGACTCTTATCACAAAAAGCCTGTATCTGTCTGCGGTCTGCCCATGAAGGCTTTACGGGTACTGGCGAAGCTGTGCCCACACAGTGTTTTATTCCGGGCAATTGACTTGCTGAAGCAGGCAGAAAACGAATAGAAAGGATAACACGTAGATGCAGTTGTCACGAATGTTTAGCACCGACAAGGTGAAAGGAACCAGGGGGTATCTGGACTCCCAGAAGAAATATGAGATAATCCGCACAGTTATGTATTTTGCCATATCCATCTCCCTGTTTGTGGCAGGGTATATCCAGACAGGCAGAAAGGCGAATCTGTTGGGGGTGGTGGCTGTGCTGGGATGCCTTCCAGCCAGCAAAAGTGCCGTAGGTGCCATTATGTTCCTGCGGTATAAGAGTTGCAGTGCCACTGCCGCAGAGAAGATCCTGGCAGCCTGTGGCGATCTGGAGGGTCTCTTCGACTGTGTGTTTACCTCGGACAAGAAAAATTATGTGGTAAGCCATCTGGCGGTGAGACGAAACACCATATGTGGATATGCGGAAGGCGGGAAGTTCGAGGAGAATGATTTTTATAGACATCTGGGGGGCCATCTGAAGCTGGACGGTTACAAGGATGTCACCATTAAGATCTTCACGGATCTGGATAAATATACGGAGCGTTTGGGGCAGATGGCACAGATGGAGGCAGACACCGAGAGAACGGAGGGCATTCTCTCCACACTGAAAAATGTCATGCTTTAGGAACGGGAGGGTGTATGCAGTCTGTTACCATCAGCAGCAACCAGGCAGGCCAGCGGCTGGATAAATTCCTGCACAAATACCTGCCCCAGGCGGGAAATGGCTTCCTGTATAAGATGCTGCGCAAGAAAAATATAACCTTAAATGGCCGGAAGGCAGAAGGGGCAGAGATCCTGGCTCTGGGGGATCAGGTCTGTTTCTTCTTCTCCGATGAGACCTTTTCAAAATATGCAGGGAATTTCGATGGAACCGTAGACATCCGGGCCTACCAGGAAGCTTACCGGGCGCTTGCCGGGATCCATGTCTTGTATGAAGATCCAGACATTCTGGCCTTGGGAAAACCTGCCGGGGTATTAACCCAGAAGGCCGGTCCCAAGGACATGAGTCTCAATGAATGGATGATCGGCTATCTGCTGGAAAAAGATCCTTCCTTTCAGGGAGAACTGGTATCCTTTCATCCTTCCGTGTGCAACCGGCTGGACCGAAATACCAGTGGGATCGTCCTGTGTGGGAAGTCCCTGGCAGGTACCCAGTGCTTAAGCAGGTGTATCCAGGAACGCCGTATCCGGAAATATTACTGGACCATCTGTGTGGGAGAGGTGCGGGAAGAGGCTGACATCCAGGGGTACCTGGAGAAGGACCCGGCAAGGAACATAGTAAAGATCACGGATTCCCGAAAGCTTACCAGGCAGGAAGGCTCCTATGATAGCAGTTATATCCATACCAGGTATGTACCTTTATGTACCACTGGCAGATATACCCTGCTGGAGGTAGAACTGTTCACTGGCAAGCCCCACCAGATCCGTGCCCACCTGGCCGGAGAGGGCCATCCCCTGGCAGGGGATCCCAAATACGGGAACCTGCCGGCCAACCGGGAACTGAAACAGGCATATGGCCTGGACTGCCAGCTGCTCCATGCCTGCCGGGTGGAGTTTGAGGGGAAAATGATCCAGGCGCCCTGTCCGGATCTTTTCAGAAAAGTGCAGAAAGGACTGGGGCTGGAATTTCCAGAAGATGCAGGGCCAGGCTGATTCCTGCGGGCAATGAGCCAGGCAGCTGCAAAGCAGAAGCTTCAAAAATAGGGGCAGGATAGGGGAGAGGAATAGGGAATGGCCACCTGGAATTCAAGGGGACTGCGAGGTTCCACACTGGAAGACATGATCAACCGGACAAATGAAAAATATGCGGAGGCAGGTCTGGCGCTGATCCAGAAGATTCCCACCCCGATCACTCCCATCCAGATGGATAAGGAACACCGGCAGATTACCCTGGCTTACTTTGAGCAGAAGAGTACCGTGGACTATATCGGGGCCGTCCAGGGCATTCCGGTGTGCTTCGATGCCAAGGAATGTGCCACGGATACGTTTCCCCTTCAGCACATTCATGCACACCAGGTCCGCTTTATGGAAAGTTTTGAGAAACAGGGGGGAATCGCCTTTTTCTTGATCTATTATACCCACAAGGATATCCTGTATTACCTTCCCCTGGAGATGCTCCTGTATTTCTGGAACCGTTCCCTGGAAGGGGGGCGGAAAAGTTTCCGGTATGAAGAACTGAACCCCGCCTATGTGCTGCCGAAGAAACATGGCATCCTGGTTCCCTACCTGGATGTGCTGAAGAAGGATCTGGAGGATAGGGAATCGATTCCGCAAACCCAGTCTTGACAGTTTCCCAATCTTTTTATATACTACAGTATAACTTTTGCTTTCCCGTGGTAGCACAGCAGCGCGATAAAGTGCCAGAGACTGCGTAGAAACTGCCAGGAGGAAAGCATTCAGACAAGTAGAAAGGTATGATTGAGACAAACATGAACAGACATTTGCTACATACTCCGGAAGGAGTGCGGGATCTCTATGGAATGGAATACCGGAAAAAGCGCAAGGTGGAAGAACTGCTCCACCAGAGCCTGGTCCTATATGGATATGAGGACATCCAGACCCCTACCTTTGAATATTTTGATGTGTTTTCCAGGGAAATCGGAACCACGCCAAGCAGGGAACTGTATAAGTTTTTTGACAAGGAGGGGAACACCCTGGTGCTGCGTCCCGACTTTACCCCCTCCATTGCCCGGTGTGCGGCGAAGTATTTCCAGGAGGAGCACAGACCCCTGCGCTTCAGCTATCTGGGCAGTGCCTTTACCAATACGTCTAACCTGCAGGGCAAGCTGAAGGAATGCACCCAGTTGGGGGCCGAACTGGTGGGGGATTCTTCCGTGGAGGCTGACGGGGAGATGATCAGCCTGGTGGTGCATGCCCTGCTGGGCATTGGATGCAAGAGATTCCAGGTCAGTATCGGGGATGTGGAGTTTTTCAAGGGGTTGTGTGAGGAAGCAGGGCTGGACGAAGAGACGGAATTGGAACTTCGGGCCTGCATCTCGGGGAAGAATTACTTTGCTGCACAGGAACTGCTCCAGGAACGGCAGGTGGAGGAGCCTTACCTGGGACGGCTGCTGAGGGTGGCTGACCTGTTCGGCAATGTCTGTGCCGCAGCCGGTCACTGCATGACAGGAAGCGGGAAGGAGAAGGCAGTCTATCCCCTGGCTGCCGCCAGGGAAATGGCACACAATACCCGGTCCCTGGATGCCATCCGCAGGCTTGAGAAATTGTATGAGATTCTGAAACTGTATCAAGTGGAGGATTATGTCTCCTTTGACCTGGGGCTTCTGAGCAAATATAAATACTACACTGGCATGGTTTTCAAGGCCTATACCTACGGTGTGGGGGAAGCAGTGGCAAAGGGCGGCAGGTATGACCACCTGCTGGCACAATTTGGAAAGGAAGCGCCGGCAGTAGGCTTTGTGATGGTCATAGACAGTATTCTGGAGGCCCTGTCCAGGCAGCAGGTGGAGATTCCGGTGCCTGGGCCTGCAACAGAACTGGTATACACCCCTGGGAAGTATTCTGAATGCCTGCAGGAAGCCATGAGAATGCGCCGGCAGGGGATTCCGGTGTGCTTCAATCCAGGAGAAAGGGAGGGTGGAAGCCATGCATGAAGACAGATATCTGACTTTTGCCCTGGGAAAAGGACGGCTGGCCAGTCAGACCATGAAACTGCTGGGAGAAATCGGCATTACCTGCCGGGAGATGGGAGAAGATTCCCGCAAGCTGATTTTCCAGAATGAGGAACATAAGCTGAGGTTCTTCCTGGCCAAAGGACCGGATGTGCCCACCTATGTGGAATACGGGGCCGCAGACATTGGTGTGGTGGGACGGGACACGGTGCTGGAGGAGAACCGCAATGTGTATGAGGTCCTGGATCTGGGCTTCGGCAAGTGCCGTATGTGTGTCTGCGGACCCGAAAGTGCCAGGAAACTGTTGCTGCACCATCAGAGAATCCGGGTGGCCAGCAAGTATCCGAATATTGCTAAGGACTATTTTTACAATAAGAAGCATCAGACAGTGGATATCATTAAGCTGAACGGCTCTGTGGAACTGGGTCCCCTGGTAGAACTGTCCGATGTGATCGTGGATATTGTGGAGACTGGTTCCACTCTCCATGAGAACGGACTTGAAGTGCTGGAGGAGATCTGTCCCCTGTCTGCCAGAATGATTGTGAACCCGGTCAGTGTACAGATGGAAGGGGAGAGGATCGGAGAGATTGTACATGCCATACGGGGACGTCTGTGGTAAAGCCCTGTCTGAACGGTTACTGCCTATGCCAGATACACGGATAAGGCGCGAAAGGAGAACATAAAGTTGAAAATCATAACCTTAAACGAGGATTCCAGGCAGGATGTCCTGGAGAATCTGCTGAAGAGAAGTCCTGACAATTATGCTGTCTATGAGGAGACGGTCAATGAGATCATCCGCCGTGTGCGGCAGGAGGGAGACCAGGCGGTATTTGCCTATACCTTGAAGTTCGACAAGTTTGCCCTGTCCAGTGAGAATATCCGGGTTTCCAGGGAGGAGATAAAAGAAGCCTATGGGAAGCTGGATCCCAGACTGGTGGAAGTGATCCGGAAATCTGCCGGAAATATCCGGGATTTTCATGTGAAGCAGCTTCGGAACAGTTGGTTTGACACCAGGGAGGACGGCACCATCCTGGGCATGCGGATCACACCCATTGCCAGGACAGGTGTCTATGTGCCCGGTGGAAAAGCAGCTTATCCCTCCAGTGTGCTCATGAATGTGATTCCGGCAAAGGTGGCAGGGGTGAAGGAGATTGTCATGACCACACCCCCCGGTGCCGACGGCAATGTCAATCCCGGAACCCTGGTAGCTGCCGATATTGCAGGGGTTGATACCATTTATAAGGTGGGCGGCGCCCAGGCCATTGCCGCCATGGCATTCGGCACCCAGTCCATCCCTAAGGTGGACAAGATCACCGGACCTGGCAACATCTTTGTGGCCCTGGCCAAGAAGGCCGTGTACGGCCATGTGAGCATCGATTCCATCGCTGGACCCAGCGAGATCCTGGTACTGGCAGATGAGACCGCCAACCCCCGCTATGTGGCGGCAGACCTGCTCTCCCAGGCGGAACATGACGAACTGGCCAGCGCCATTTTAGTGACCACCTCCGGGAAGCTGGCCCAGAAGGTCTCTGACCAGGTGGATCAGTTAGTAAAGGAACTGTCCCGGGCAGGGATCATCCAGAAGTCCCTGGATCAGTACGGCTATATCCTGGTGGCAGATAACATGCAGGATGCCTGTGATGCCGTCAATGAGATTGCCTCGGAACACCTGGAGATTCTCACGGCCAATCCCTTTGAGGTGATGACAAAGATCCGCAATGCAGGGGCTATCTTCCTGGGGGAGTATTCCTCGGAACCCCTGGGGGACTATTATGCCGGTCCGAACCACATTCTGCCTACAAACGGTACGGCAAAATTCTTCTCCCCGGTGAATGTGGATGATTTTCTCAAGAAATCCAGTATCATATCCTATTCCAGGGAAGCCCTTGGGAAGGCTTATGAGGATATTGCGTTGTTTGCCGAAAGCGAGGGGTTGACAGCCCATGCCAATAGCATTAAAGTTAGATTTGAGGACTAAAAGCGTCTTTGCGAATGGGCGCTGACTGGACTTTTATAAAAATCTTTGAAAGGGCAGTGCAGAAATGGAACGAGCAGCATCCATAACCAGGAAAACCAAAGAGACGGACATTGCCATGACATTGTGCCTGGACGGGGGCGGGAAGTCGGACATTGCCACCGGCATTGGCTTTTTTGACCATATGCTGGAAGGATTCACCAGACATGGCTTCTTCGACCTGACCTGCCAGATAGACGGCGACCTGCAGGTGGATGGACATCACACGGTGGAAGATGCCGGCATTGTGCTGGGGGAAGCCATCCGGCAGGCCCTGGGGGACAAACGGGGCATCCGCAGGTATGGCTCCTGTATTCTTCCCATGGACGATGTGCTCATGCTATGCGCCATAGACTTAAGCGGCAGACCCTATTTGCATTTTGATGCGGCTTTTCCGGTGGAGAAGATCGGCGGCCTGGACACAGAACTGATCCGGGAATTTTTCTATGCGGTCTCTTACAGCGGGGGCATGAACCTGCACTTGAAGCTGATTCACGGCGACAATGCCCACCACATGGCAGAGGCCATGTTCAAAGCCTTTGCCAAGGCCCTTGACCAGGCCGTTTCCCTGGATCCCAGGGTGGTGGATGTGCTGAGTACAAAAGGGAGCCTGTGACAGGAGAAGCTGCGCCCATCCAAAAGAGGGAGTATGGGAAAGCAGAAAAGATGAAAAAAGTAAAAGGAAACAGAGGGTCTATAGGAGATACACATATGATAGTCAAGAAATTCGTGCCATGCATCTATTTATACAATGGACATGCCGTCAAGACACTGACAGACTTTTCCGTGGTGGAGACAGATCCCTGCCGCCTGGTGCATCTGTACAATGAACACAATGCAGACGGCCTGATCGTGTTCGACATGTCTGAAAATGACACGGACCATGAGGCAGCCCTGGATCTGATCAAGGAGATCTGCACCATGGCCCAGATGGATGTGATCGGCGCCGGACATATCAGACGTATGGAAGATGTGAAAAAGCTTCTGTATGCAGGCTGTAAGCAGGTGATCCTGGACTATGAACAGGCAGATAACATTGCCATCACAGAGGAAGTGTCCTTAAAATTCGGCAGCGAGAAGCTGCTGGCTTCCTACAATGATCCAGCCCTGCTGGAAGCCCATAAGGACTTGCTTAGAACATACCTGTCCGGGCTGGTGCTGATGAATCCCCACCAGATCCGGGAGACCCAGGCAGTCACAGACCTGCCTTTCTATGTGCAGGTCAACCAGATTGCCTTGAATAAACTGATTGAAATCTTCGCTTACCCCAATGTGTGCGGGGTCACAGGTAATACCATCAATGACAATTATCAGGAGATCTTAACTTTGAAAAATCTATGCAAGGAAAGCGGCATTCAGGTGGAGACCCTGGAAGCCGCTTACGACTGGACGGCTTTCAAACAAGGCTGTGACGGGCTGGTTCCTGTGGTGGTGCAGGATTACCGCACCTTGGAAGTCCTCATGGTAGCCTACATGAACCAGGAGGCCTACGAACAGACCCTGTATACGGGCAGGATGACTTATTACAGCAGGAGCAGGCAGGAACTGTGGCGCAAGGGGGAGACCAGCGGCCATTACCAGTATGTGAAGAGCCTCACCGCAGATTGTGACATGGATACCATCCTGGCGAAGGTTTCCCAGGTGGGTGCTGCCTGCCATACGGGGGCCAGGAGCTGCTTCTTCCAGGAGATTACCAAAAAAGACTACCAGGAGACAGATAATCCCCTACAGGTCTTCGAGGAAGTCCTGGATGTGATCAAGGACCGGAAAATACATCCCAAAGAAGGATCTTACACCAATTACCTTTTTGACAAAGGATTGGACAAGATCTTGAAAAAGCTTGGGGAGGAGGCAACGGAGATTGTGATTGCCGCCAAGAATCCCGGTGCCAATGAAGTAAAATATGAGATCAGCGATTTCCTCTACCACATGATGGTGCTGATGGTGGAGAAGGATGTGGGCTGGGAGGAGATTACCAGGGAACTGGCTGACAGGTCCTAGGAGGTGTTTTAGGATTGCAAGAGCACGTAGTGCGGAGCAATCCGTGGTATCATAGGGGGCAAAATACCTTTTGACCCCGACATCACGTGATATGCCAGGGCCAAAAGGAAAAGGAGCAGGATGGAAAAGGCGATAGAAGAGGTATTAGAGAACTTAATACGTAGGTGTAGCCTGGGAAAAATCATGGCAGATGTGGAACCTGTAACCGGCGGCCTCATGCACAGGATGTACAAAGTCACAACCGGCAGCGGCGTGTACGCAGTGAAGCATTTAAATGCAGAGATTATGAAAAGGCCAGATGTACATGCGAACTTCGCTAGGGCAGAAAAAATTGAGGGAATTCTGGAGAGCAGCGATATTCCCATTGTGCCAGCCATGGTATTTTGCGGTAATAAGATGCAAGAGATAGATGGCCAGTTTTTCTATGTATTCCGATGGCAGAAGGGAAAAATTGCCGATTGGAATCATATTTCAAGAAAGATGTGCTTTCAAGCTGGAAATATCCTTGGAAGAATCCATGCAATTGCACCAAAAAACATAGAACACCTGGAGGTCGAAATAAGTCATATAGACTGGCGGTCTTATGTGGCGAAGGCAAAAGGGAAAAACCCTGGGATTGCCTCTTTATTAGAAGAGAAGGAAGGATTTCTTGTATCTGCTGAAAGAGAATTAAACAAAGCAAGGGCCTCATTGCCCCCTGTGCTATGTTTATCCAATGAAGACATGGATCCAAAGAACATCATGTGGGACAATGGCATCCCATGGATGATCGATTTGGAATGCCTGGACTACGGAAATCCCGTATCCCACGTGATACAGTTGGCATTGCAGTGGTCAGGGATTGTCACAGGTCAGCTGGATCTTGACAAAATGATTGCCTTCTTTGACGGTTATCTGGAGGCATATGACAATTGCTTCCGGGGGTATGGCAATGTCCTGGGTGTGGCTTATACCTGGGTGGAGTGGCTGGAGTATAATGTCCAACGGGCTTTGGGAACATGTGCGGATGAAGCAGAAAGAGAATTAGGCATTTCTGAGGTGCGAAACACAATAGACAGAATGCAGTACATCCATAAAGAAATACCCCGGATCAGGGAAGCTCTGGATACACGTCTGCCCAAAAGAGACTAGCACGGAGTACTAGTTTGTAATCTGATATCCTGAATGTTCGAGAATGTTCAATGCACTTTTATAATATTCTTTTTTAGTCATAACATAATCTGTATTGTAAGTAGATACTACGAAAATCGGGATACTGCTATCTGCCAGAATTGTTGAAATCTTAGATACTATTCCAATCAGAGAGAAGTCTAAAGTGCCTTGAATCCGAAACCCCTCCCAGCCATCGTCACGGCGAATCACATTGGTCTGCCTCTAAATCTACAAGAGAATAATCCTCTACAATACATACTGAAAAATCTGTATGGAGTTTCTTTAATTCCATATTGTTACCTCACATAATTCCAAAAAGGGAATGAAACGATAAATGATATAGAGAATAATATTCTTCACTTTACAGATATTTATTTTATCCTACAAGACATTATATATGATACCAGAATGAAAAAGAAAAGTCTAGTATTTTTTTTATTTTTTGATATACTGGGGTAACAGTTCAGCTAGTCAACCATCTGGCCAATGTTCTACGGCCACCCAGAAAGGAGCGTAAGAATGAAACTCGAAGGAGACAGGCACGTCCAGGGAACCTCCAGACCGGAAGAGGAGAAGCACCTGGAAGAGACACTCGCTGTAATCCACGCCAATGTGGATAGCTATGGACGACAGGTCCGGGAGATGCGGGAGAGCATTGATGAGATGCTGGAACACTACCACGATGACAACCCGGAACTGGATCTTCTCCTCAACAACACCATCACCCTCCACGACCACATGGCACGGGCACTGACGCGGAATGAGAAGGCCCTGGATAAGCCCTATTTCGGAAGGATCTGTTTCTGCGATCCGGGACTGATGCGGGAGGAATCCCTCTACATTGGGCGGGGAGGCATCTCCCGGGATACCACCCACCAGGAAGTCATAGACTGGCGTGCCCCGGTAGCCACAACCTATTATGAGAACGGGCTGGGAAAGTGCAGTTACCGCTCCCCGGCCGGCAATGAAATCGAAATCGACCTGCTGCTGAAGCGTACTTTTGAGATTGAGAAAGGCAGGCTCCTGGATTTCTATGACAGCGAGGTGATCTCCAATGACGATCTGCTCACAAAGTACCTGGCCCGGAACAAGCAGGCCGTCCTGGGAGAAATCGTGGCCACCATCCAGAAGGAACAGAATGAGATCATCCGCAAGTCCCCTTACCATAATATCATTGTCCAGGGGGTGGCAGGCTCCGGGAAGACCACGGTAGCGATGCATCGGATCTCTTTTATCCTGTACAACTATCAGGATCGTTTCAAGCCGGATGATTTCTATATTGTGGGCAGCAACCAGATCCTGCTGAATTACATCACCGGTGTACTGCCGGACCTGGATGTGAACGGAGTGCGCCAGATGACCATGGAACAGCTTTTTGTGAGACTGCTCTATGAGGACTGGGACGGGAAAAAGTACCGCATCAGGAAACAGGCTGACCTGTCAAGGGAGGGCAGCCACAAGGGAAGTGATGCCTGGTTTCGTTCCCTGAAAGAGTATTGTGACAACCTGGAGTGGAAACTGATCTCCACCCAGTCCATCTATCTGGATCCCATGCAATTTGTGGAAGGATTTGAGGACGGTCATACGGGAGTATTCGACAGAAGCGGCGGCAGGCAGGACCCGGCCCGCCAGATCCTGCTGGTGGACGGCCAGGCAGTGGAACGGTATATCACCCAGAATCCCAAGGTTTCCATCCAGTCCAAGATCAATATGCTGAATGAGCGGCTGACCATCAAGATCAAAGATGAGTTCCTGGGAAAAGGCGTGAAATACACGGAGGCAGAGCGGAAAGCCATCCTAAAGGCCTACAGGAACTGGTATGGGGACAAGGTCTGGAGGCTTTCCACCTATGACCTGTATGAGGAGTTCCTTGCAGCCCAGTCTGCCCGGGGATTCCAGATTCCTTCCCCAGCCCGGGAATTTGATGTCTATGACCTGGCGGCCCTGGCCTACCTGTACAAACGGACCAAGGAGACAGAGGTGATCAGTGAAGCCCATCACATGGTGATCGATGAAGCCCAGGATTTCGGGATGATGGTCTATGACTGCCTGGACTTCTGCGTGGGGGGCTGTACCTATACCATTATGGGGGATGTATCCCAGAACATCCATTTCGGCTTTGGATTGAATGACTGGGAAGCCCTGCGCAGGCTTCTTCTGCCTGATCCTATGGACAGCTTCGGCATCCTGAAAAAGAGTTACCGCAACACCGTGGAAATATCGGACTTTGCCACACGTATCCTGCACCATGGCAGCTTTGTGAGCTATCCGGTGGAACCCATCATACGGCATGGGGATCCGGTGGAGGTGATCCAGGAGACAAGGGGGAAGGCTCTGTGGGAACGTGGGGCCCGCATCTGCAAAAACTGGCAGGAAAAAGGGCTTCCCACCATAGCTGTGGTATGCCGCAGCCAGGAGGAAGCCTTGGCCGCAGCCAGGGAACTATCTGTCTACCTGGATCTGGGAGACAGTCTGGCTGCCCTGGAACAGGACATGGAGGGTGCCCGGTTCGAGAACGGGGTCATGGTGCTTCCGGTAGACTATACCAAGGGACTGGAATTCGATGCCGTGCTGATCCTGGATCCTACACGGGAAGCCTACCCGGTAGATGACGGGCATGCCAGGCTGTTGTATGTGGCAGCTACCCGCGCCCTGCATGAACTATGTGTGCTGCACACAGGGAATCTGACCGGGCTGATCGCGGATCCGCCCAGAGAGATTGTGGGAGGCCCTCTGCCTGGACGGGAGAACAGCCTGGAGGAGGAGAACAGCCCTGGGCAGGAGAACAGTCCTAGGCAGGAGAACAGCCCTGGGCAGGAGAAATCTTCCCCCAGGCCCAAGGCAGCCCTCGCCCCTGCACAGCCAGGGGTCCCGCAGACTCCTGCCAGGGACAGTGCCACAAAGGCAGCCCTTCCGAAGGGGAAAAGCCCTGTTCCAGATACGGCACGATCCTTCCACACAGGCCGCCAGGCCACTACCCCTTCGCCAGCCGCCGGTGCCAGGCCCCAATCTGCAGTCCCTGCCCGGTCAGCCGCCGGTGCCGGGCCGAGAACAGCCATGCCGTCCCTGCCTGCTTTCGGGGATATGCCTTCCACGGAGAAGCTGCGGATCCCGGGACACCCCAGGACAGACCTGGCTGTGCGCTGGGTATCCAGGCAGAAGGACGGGCTGTATCTCCAAAGCAGGTATGGTATCCTGCGTCTGGCTCCCATTTCCGGCGGCATTGTGCGGGTGACTTTTGCAAAAGGCGGGAAACTTGCAAACACAGTTCATCCACTGATCCAGGTAAGGAGCCTGGACAGGTTCTGGACCTATAGAGAGGCGGGACCAGTGGTCACCCTCTCCACAGAGGAACTGATCCTTCAGATGGACAAGGCCACTGGCGCCATCCGTTATCTGACTAGGGACAAGAAACTGCTTCTGGCAGAGAAAAGCCGGGAGTGCAGACTGGTGGAAGCACTGCCCGGTGGTGGAAGCCAGTGCTGGCTATGCCTGGAGCCAGGCAAGAAAGAGCAGATCTTTGCCCTTGGGCCAAGTGGCCAGCATTCCCTTCCTGTGCGGGGAAGTGCCAGATATATCTCCTACGGGGAAGGGCTGCCTTTCCTGTTCTCCGACCAGGGATATGGCATACTGGTATCTTCCCAGGGACCAGTATACTACTGTGACCTGGCCGCTTATGGCACCTATCTTCATACGGAGGGGGATGAACAGATGGATTTTTACTTTATTGCAGGCAGTACCCCTCATACCCTGCAAAATGCCTGCCGCTATTTACTAGGGGAACTTTGAGCGCCATGAAAGGAAATGGATTACAATATCCTTCAACTGTCAGTATTTGCTGCTGTCAGACATGGCTTCCACCCACTGGTCAAGAGCATCTTCATAATCGGCAGAGATGGCTTCCAGGATTTTGTCAGCGGTAAGCCCCGCCACCTGGAAACCGCCTCTGTCCATGGCTACTATCAGGCCGAAGAGGAGAAGGGCCACAAGCAGCCGCACCCGGAATAGGGAAGAGGGGTGCGGCTGTTCTAGGTCCGGTTCCGGAAAGGCATCCAATGGATCCCTGGACCTGCCATAGAGGATCCGTTCCCTGTTAGACATATCATACTGGTTCTCATGGTATCTGGAACGGATCTGTTGAACCAGCTGGAGTTTTTTCTCCATAGTCACATTGTCTATCTGTAATCACTCCCATCCTGTGGACGATCGATGGTAAGTCTGTGTTACTGTTCACAGGTGCCACCGCGAGGTGTTTTCACGCGTCTTCTGCGTGACAAACCCGAGACTGTCACGCGCCAAAATGGGCTGTCCTTGCCCATTTTGTGTGCATCTGTTGCTGTGAACGGAGTGAACAGTAACAAGTCTGTACCACTGTCCAAAGCTTATTATAGAGTATTACGCGGAAGGGGAGAATAGAACCTGCATTTGCAAAGCCACCTGTCTTGTGCTAAAATAGATTTATATCTATATAAATCTATCTGAAACAGGATCATCATAAAGCAGGAGGCAATCATTCTATGGTAGCGGACGGCAGGCTCTTTGGCGGGAAAATCACGGAAAATATAGCAAAGGTCATTGTGGGAAAAGAACAGACAATACGGCTTCTACTGACAGCCCTGCTGGCAGACGGTCATGTACTGCTGGAGGATGTGCCCGGTACGGGCAAGACGAAACTGGCCAAGACACTGGCGAAGACCATCCAGGCAGACTACGCTAGGATCCAGTTTACCCCGGATCTGCTTCCCAGTGACATAACAGGGCTGAATGTGTTTCACAGGCAGCAGAATGCTTTTGTGCTGCGTAAGGGGCCTGTGTTCACCAATATTCTCCTGGCAGACGAGATCAACCGGGCCACTCCCAGGACCCAGGCGGGACTGCTGGAGTGTATGGAGGAACGCCAGGTTACCATTGACGGGGAGACCTATACGCCGGGATGCCCTTTCTTCGTCATTGCCACCCAGAACCCAGTGGAGACGGCGGGAACCTTTCCTCTGCCGGAAGCCCAGCTTGACCGGTTTATGATGAAGCTGTCCATGGGGCTGCCGGACAGGGAAGAGGAACTGGCTATCCTGGAGCGGTATCTGGACAGGGAACCCCTTGCGGACCTGACAAGCGTGGTTACCCTGGAGGATCTGGATAAGGCCAGGACGGAGGCAGGATGCGTCTATGTGCATCCCTGTATCCGGGAGTATATGGTGGAACTGGTGGCTGCCACCAGACGGGGGGAGGACATTCTCATGGGAGTAAGCCCACGGGGAAGCCTTTGTCTGCTTCGCTGTGCCAAGGCGTATGCCTACCTGGAAGGCCGGGGATATGTCATTCCTGACGATGTGAGGGCACTGGCTGTTCCTGTGCTGGCCCACCGCATTGTCATGGGGTTTGGAGCTGAAGGCAGTGTCAGTACCAGGGAACTGGTGGAGCAGATCGTGGCATCTATCCCGGTTCCCACTGAGGATTTCACAAAATGATACGATTGCTGGTAATTGGAGTTCTGTTTTTCCTGCTTTTTGTGTTGCAGAAGAAATTATATGAACGGTTGTGGCGCAGGCATCTGACGGTTTCCGTGGAATTTGCCCGTGACCACATTTTCCAGGGAGATTGGGGGGAACTGGAGGAGATCATTGAGAATCGGAAACGGCTGCCGTTAGCCATGCTGAAAGTAAAGTTTAAGACGGACAGGCACCTGGTCTTCGGGGACAGGAAAGGCTCCCGTACCACAGACCAGTTCTACCGCAATGACGTGTTTCGGATCGGTGGGCTGGAAAAGGTGACACGTACCTTGAAGTTCCAGGGGGGCAGGAGAGGATATTATACCATAGACCAGGTGAACCTGGTGGCTTCCGATTTGTTCTTCAGCAGCCAGATGACAGAAGAGCAGGCTGTCCAGGCCAGGATCTATGTTTATCCCAGGCCGTATGACAGCCGTGAAATGCGTATGTCCCTGACCTGGCTCAATGGGGAAGTACTCTCCAGACGGCATCTTCTGGAGGATCCCTTTGAGTACCGGGGCATCCGGGAGTACCAGCCCTATGACGACATGCGAAGCATCAACTGGAAGGCAACGGCGAAGACGGGGGAGTTCAAGGTAAACCAGAAGAATTATACTTCCTTGAAAAGTGTCAGGATCTTCTTCAATGTACAGGATGACGGTATTATGAAGAAGGAAGACTGTGTGGAAATGACCCTGAGGATCGTGGCAGGGCTTGGACTCTTTTTCCTAAGCCAGGGCATCCAGATATCCTGTTACGGAAACGGTGTGGACATTCTCACCGGCAGGCACCTGTCCATTGCCCCCAAGGCCGGTGACGGACAGGCGCAGGCCATCTACAGAGGCCTGGCCCGCCTGGATCTGTCCCGGCCCGTCCTGCCATTTAGGGAACTGTTCGAGGAGATCCTTTTCACCCAGGCAGATGGTACAGTGACTTGTTTTGTGGCTCCCAACCAATACGATGATTTTGTAGCACTGGTGGAGCGGTACCAGGATGCAGGGAAGGCATATGCCTGGTTTTACCCGGTATCCGGCAGGGAGGACATATCCCTGCCGCCGAAACTGCAAACAAGAATCCGTCTGATCCATTTTGATCCTTGAAAGGGAAAACAGGGATGTTCACCCCGTTCACGGCAGCAGAAAAGAACAGTAACGAAAATATACCTTGAAAACTTATGGAGTAGAAGGAAGAGAGAACCTGCATGAAACAGCGAGTCCTTGAGACCATAAAAGATATCATCCATATAGAGCGGAACCATTGGATCTTCCTGCCAGTGGTAGTTACCATCTCTCATTTCCTGCTAAGCTTAACAGGAGAAGAATCCCCTGTTCTTTTGTTGTGGACAGTCTGGGGAATCTTTCCAGTGGGCTTCTATGTGCTGCGAATGAAACTGCAGCGTTTCATCCCCTTTCTTCTTGCCCATCTGGGACTGGTTCTCCTGGTTATCCTGGTCCCCGGAGGAACGACAGACAGGATCATGGGAGGATGTATTGTCCTGTTCTATGCCGCCCGTTCCTTCTATCTGCGGCTGAAAGGCAACATTCCTCCGGGCGCTGTCCATCCGGCCGTGGCAATAGGCATATCTGTATTCTGTACCTATCTGCAGCACTATCTGGGAACCAGGCGCTGGGATACGGTGCAGCTTCTGGTGCTTACAGGGGGGATGATCCTTTTTCTGGTGCTCTATTACATGGAGCATTATCTGGAATTCTTGTCTTTCAATGAGAGCAGTGCCGGTTATCTGCCAGCGGCAGAAATGTTTCGTTCCGGTATGGGACTTGTATCTGTTTATACGCTGGCAGGGGCCTTCCTGCTACTTCTTGGTACCAATGCGACATGGCTGGAGACCATTGTGAATGCCATAAAAAGCCTTCTGCTGTCAGGACTTCGCTTTCTCTTTTCCCTGATCCCGGATCAAAAGGCCCAGGAAGCGGTTCCCCAGGTGGAAGAGCCGCTTCCCGGGGATTCTGGCGGGATGGAGGAATGGCTTCCTGAAGGAGGGGAACCTTCCTTGATCTGGGAGATTCTGGAGGTGGTGGTGATCCTGGCCCTGGTCTGTGGCCTTCTCTACCTGGGGCTGCGTCTCCTGGTATGGGTGATTCGTTTTATCCGCAGCCATTTTGTGGCAGGACCCGGCAGGGAAGAAGCAGTGTCTGACAGTATCCAGGATCATAGGGAAAAATGTGACGCCCCTGGAAAAAAGGCCGGTTCCAGACAGAACTTCTGGGCGTTCCTAAGTCCTGGGGAACGGATCCGCAGACGGTATAAGAAGAAACTGATCACCCATGCAGACACACTTTCCCCAGGAAATGTACCCGGTCTTGGGCTGCTTACCCCCAGGGAAAGCGCAGAGAAGCTATGTTGCATGGATATGGCTTCCATCTATGAGAAAGTGCGTTACACGGAAGAACCCGTGACAGAAGAGATGGTGCGGAATATGCGGCGGGCTTCCCAGTGAGAAGGGATAGCGGTATTCCTGCAAGCAATGAGATATATGGAAAAAGACAACCAGAGAGGGATAACATGGATAGAAAATTAGCATTAAGGGATGAGATTCTCATGAGTGTGGAGAAGCCTGCCCGGTATATTGGCGGTGAATTCAATTCCGTGATGAAAGATCCGGACAGTGTGGCTGTGCGGTTCGCTTTCTGTTTTCCGGATGTGTATGAGATCGGCATGTCCCATCTGGGTATCCAGATCTTGTATGATATGCTCAATTCCATGGAGGACGTGTGGTGTGAAAGGGTATATTCACCCTGGGTAGACCTGGATGGAATCCTGCGCAGGGAGCAGATTCCTCTTTTTGCCCTGGAATCCCAGGATCCTGTGAAGGGATTTGACTTCCTGGGAATTACCCTCCAGTACGAAATGTGTTACACCAATATCCTGCAGGTGTTGGATCTGTCCCAGATCCCGTTACTTGCCAGCAGGCGGGGGGAGGACTGCCCCATTGTCATAGGAGGCGGACCCTGCGCTTACAATCCGGAACCCCTGGCTGATTTCTTCGACCTCTTCTATATCGGGGAGGGAGAGACGCAGTACCGGGAACTGCTGGACCTGTACAAAGCCTGCCGGGCAGAGGGCACCGGCAGGAGAGAGTTCCTGCGCCAGGCAGCAAGACTTCCCGGGATCTATGCGCCGGGATTCTACGAAGTATCCTACAAGGAAGATGGTACCATTGCCGCCTTCCGGCCCATGGAGGAAGGGCTTCCTGCCACGGTGCGCAAGGAAGTGGTGATGGATGTGACAGATGCCTGTTATCCCAGGAAGCCCATTGTGCCTTTTATGAAAGTAACCCAGGACAGGGTGGTATTAGAGATCCAGCGTGGCTGTATCCGGGGATGCAGGTTCTGTCAGGCAGGCCAGATCTACCGTCCTGTGCGGGAACGCAGCCTGGAAATGCTAAAGTCCTGTGCCCTGGAAATGCTGCATAACACAGGGCATGAAGAGATATCCTTGAGTTCCCTGAGTTCCAGTGATTACTCCCATCTGCCCGGGCTGGTAAATTTCCTGATAGAAGAGTGCAGCAGGAACCACACGAACATTTCCCTGCCCTCCCTGCGCATAGATGCTTTTTCCCTGGATGTGATGGGCAAGGTACAGGACGTGAAGAAGTCAAGCCTTACTTTTGCCCCGGAGGCAGGCAGCCAGCGTTTACGGAATGTGATCAACAAGGGACTGACCGAGGAAGACATCCTGAAGGGAGCTGCCCAGGCATTTGCAGGAGGGTGGACACGGGTGAAGCTGTATTTTATGCTGGGTCTTCCCACGGAGACCGAAGATGATATCAGGGGAATTGCTGAATTGTCCAACCAGATTGCGGCTACCTTTTTTGAGACGGTGCCCAAGGAGAAACGGACCAACGGAAAAGTACAGATCGTGGCCAGCACCTCTTTCTTCGTGCCCAAGCCCTTTACCCCCTTTCAGTGGGCCAGCCAGTGTACCCGGAAGGAATTCCTGGAAAAAGCATATTTTACCAGGAAAACCATAGCGGAACAGCTCAACCAGAAGAGCATCAAATACAACTGGCATGAGGCAGATGCCAGTGTCATGGAAGGTGTCCTGGCCAGGGGAGACAGAAGACTAGGCCAGGTGATCCTCAAGGTGTATGAAAAAGGCGGCTTCTATGATGCCTGGGGAGAATATTACCAGAATGAGAGATGGCTGGAAGCCATAGAGGAATGCGGCCTGTCTGTGGACTTTTACACCCACAGGGAGCGCTCCCTGGATGAGATCCTGCCCTGGGATTTCATTGATTGCGGCGTCACCAAGGAATATCTCATACGGGAGTGGGAGAAGGCAAAGCGGGAGGAAATCTCTGAAAACTGTAAGGCATCATGCCAGAACTGCGGTGCAGCCAGTTTCGGAGGTGGAGTCTGCCTGGAGCCGAAGATAGGGAAAACAAGAGGGTGTGTGAATCCTCCTCTTGAAACGGGCGAGGGGGTATCTCTATGAAATTGCGTGTGAAATTCAGAAAATTTGGTTCTGTCCGGTTCATCGGCCATCTGGATGTCATGCGGTTCTTCCAGAAAGCCATACGCAGGGCAGGGATCGACATTGCATACACAGGGGGGTACAGTCCACACCAGATTATGACCTTTGCTGCTCCTCTGGGAGTGGGACTGGAGAGCAATGGGGAATATATGGACATTGAAGTTCATTCCCTGCCGTCCTGCCAGGAAGTGGCAGATCGTCTCAACCAGGTCAGCGTGCCTGGCATCCAGGTCGTCTCTGTGAAGATTCTCCCGGAAAAGGCAGGCAACGCCATGGCCAGTGTGGCCGCCGCAGCTTATACCATCCGTGTCCGGGAGGAGACAACGCTGCTTCCGGACATGGCCGCCATCCTGCCTGACTTCCTGGTCAGAAAAGAAATCAGGATCACCAAAGAGACCAAAAAGGGGACCCGCGAAGTGGATATCCGGCCCGGCATCCTGGCACTGGACTTTTCGGACGGGGACTTCCACCTGCTGGTGGATGCCTCCAGCGCCGGGAATATTAAGCCGGAGCAGGTGATGACAGCTTTGCTGTCACAGGCACAGGGGAAAGTGGATGCAGAAGTCCCCTGTGTGGAATCCTTTCCAGGGAATGCCCTGCGGATCACCCGGGAGGATGTGTATACCAGGGCAATGTCTGACAATGTGACCGAATCAACTGGTGGTATGACATCCGCATTGGAATCCCATTCCACGGAAAATGCGGAGTTCTGTAAAAAATTGCAGGAACATGGACTGATATCCCTAGGGGATGTGGGCTATACGGAGTGAGAAGTGGTAAATTGATGCCCCGTTGCCTGCAGTGGGGTTGTTGACTGAAAAAGGAGAGATGCTTTATGAGCCGGGCCATAAAACCACCAAATGATACCCGTTTAAGCGAAGAGGAATGGAATCTTAGGGATACAGCTTCCGGAAAGTTATTGTGTACCATCTACAGGGAACAGCCCTGTATGTTGCTGCTTCAGGAAGGCAGGATCACTGCCGCCAGCTTCCTGTCCAAGGATGCAGACAGGATCGGAGCCATCTTTATCGGAAAGGTAAAGAAGATCTGTCCCAATATCAATGCCTGTTTTGTGGAAATTGCAGACCGTGAAATCTGTTTCCTGTCCCTGTCCAAAGCAAAAACCCCTTGTCTGCTGAACCGGACTTTTGAAGGCCGGATCCTGGAGGGGGATGAACTGCTGGTACAGGTGGAACAGGAAGCCGTGAAGACTAAACAGGCTGCTGTCACTGCCCATATTTCCATTCACAATGACTATTTTGCCCTGTCCCTGGGAAGCCCCCGGCTACATTTCTCCACGAAAATGTCGTCTGGGAAAAAAGAAGCCATCCACAGTCTCTTTTCCAAAAGAGGACTACTTAAGGATGGCTGCCTGGTACAGGATGTGGGAATCCTGGCCCCTGGTCTGGAGAACCCGGAATATCCCCTGCCTCCCATTGGCGCAGTGGCCCGGACGAGACTAGGGCATCTGACTGGGGAAGAACTCCAGGACATGGTCCTGGCACAGTTCCACTCATTGGCAGCGGAATTCTGCCAGCTTCTCTGCACGGCCAGGTATCGCAGCAGCTTCAGTCAGTTGAGAAAAGCCCCGGATGCCAGGGAGACCGTCATGAAGGACATGGCACCTTACCTGGGTACAGAATGCCAGGAGATCCTTACGGATCAGCCGGACCAGTATGCGTGGCTTCTGGAATACTGCCAGGAATACCTGCCCAAGAAGCAGGTTCGGCTCTACCAGGATACCAGGATCTCCCTACAGACCCTGTATGCACTGGATACTAAGCTGCAGGATGCCTTAAGCCCCCGTGTATGGCTCAAATCAGGCGCCTACCTGGTGATAGAACCAACAGAAGCTCTTACAGTCATTGATGTAAACTCTGGAAAATGGGAGAGGAAGACAAATGCACAGGATACCTACTTCCAGATTAACCTGGAAGCCGCCAGGGAAATCGCCCTCCAGCTCCGGCTCCGCAATTTGTCTGGTATTATATTAGTGGATTTCATAAACATGGTCAAAGACGATCATATATTGGAACTTATGGAATCCCTGCGGACACTTGTAAAAACAGATCCCATTACCACCAGTATCATTGATATGACCCCCCTGGGCCTGGTAGAAATCACCCGGAAAAAAGTAAGCAAACCGCTTCACGAACAAATCCACTTGTCAAGGAGACAACAATCACATGAAACTGATCAAATTTGAAAAAGTCAGGGATGGCAAATACCTTAAAAATTATGAGTTGACCTATTTGAATAAACTAGGCCGGGAAAAGAAATATGAGATCATAAGCAGGCGGAACCTGAAGGATATCACAGACATTGGCGGGAAGCCCAGCGGCGTATCCATTGTGGCTACCTGCCAGGACAGGCTGTTATTGCTGCATGAATTCCGCATGGGGGTGAACCAGGTGGTTTATAATCTTTGCGCCGGTATGATTGAGCCGGATGAGGCCATTGAAGATTGTATTGCCAGGGAGTTGTATGAGGAGACAGGACTCAAGGTAAACCGGATCCTAAAGATCCTGCCGCCTTCCTTTGCCGCGGTGGCCATTTCCGATACTACTACACATATTGCACTTGTGGAGGTGGAAGGTGATTTCTGCGACCATACCTCTGAAAATGAAGAAATCCAGGCCCGGTTCTATACCCGTGAAGAAGTCCGGAACCTGCTGGAGACAGAAAGTTTCAGTTCCAGGGCGCAGTTGGCAGCGTATTTCTTTGCAGAACGGCCTTGGAGATAGTGTGCGGAGATAAGAATCTTTTCGGATTCAACTATTCGCAAAAGACAAGTTTAACGAATAGTTAGGTGCGTTTTCCGCAGGGTGTGTGCAGGCGCCTTTTTTGCCTAACTGGCGAGCAGTGCATTGTTCCCACAAATGTTCAGCACAGACTTTCGGCTGATACGCTGAAAGTCTGTGCTGCCCTCTATATGTTTCCTCTTGTTTTTCTATGTTTTATATTTTGGATAACTACGACTGTTCTTTTTCGGAAGAACCAGATGATGCCACTTTGCCGCCCAGGAATCCGGACAGGACGGCCTGCAGGTCAACGCCGGTGGCTTCCTTTAAGCCGTCTGTTACCTGGACGACCGTGCCCATGACGTCCTTCATCAGTTTGGCTGAATTTCCATCGCCGTACATGGTGATCTTATCTACATTAGAAAGAGGTTCCGCAGCGTTCTTAACCACTTCCGGCAATGCCTTAAAGTACATTTCGAGGACGGCAGCTTCTCCCATCTTGGTCATGGCTTCAGCCTTTTTCTCAATACCTTCTGCTTCTGCCACTGCCTTGGCGCGGATGGCTTCTGCCTCAGCCAGGCCTTTTGTGCGGATACCTTCCGCTTCCTGTTCCATGGTATATTTCTTGGCCTCTGCCTGAGCCTTCATGGCTTCGGCTTCTTTTTCCGTCTCAAATTTCCTGGCCTCTGCTTCTCGCTGACGCTCATATAATTGTGCATCTGCAAGCTGCTGTTTGGCAAATTTGTCTGCTTCTGCCTTCTTCTTCACCTGGGCATCCAGGGACTGTTCCATGACTTCCGCTTCCCGCTGCTTTAGGAGGATTTCCTTCTCCTGTTTGGCAATATTAGCGTTGGCAGTGGTGATTTCCACAGTCTTACGCTGCTCTTCCTCCTGGATGCGGTAGGCGGCATCTGCTTCAGCCTTTTTGATATCCGATTCCCGTTTCAGTTCGGCTCTTTGGATGGAGAGTTCATTCTGTTTCTTGGCAATCTCGGATTCTGCATTCACTTCTGCTTCATTGGCTTCGCGTTTGGCGTTAGCCTGGGCTTTTGCAATTTCCTTCTCGCTCTCTGCCCTGGATATGGCAGCGTTTTTCTGGATCTTGACAATATTGTCCACACCCAGGTTCTCAATGACGCCGTTGCCGTCCACAAAGTTCTGTACATTAAAACTGATGATATCCAGGCCCATGGCGGCCAGATCCGGCTCTGCGTTCTCTTTTACCAGCATGGCGAATTTCTGGCGGTCAGACACCATCTCTTCCAGGGCCATTTTCCCTACAATTTCACGCACATTGCCTTCCAGCACTTCGCGGGCCACACGTCCGATGTATTCTGCATTCTTGTTCAGAAAATTCTGAGCGGCCAGCTTCAGTCGTTCTTCGTTGTCACTGATCTTCACATTGACAGTGGCATCCACATTGATGTTTATGTAATCTGCTGTAGGGACTGCATTGGAGGTCTTTACGTCAATGGGAATCAACTGTAGGTTCAATTCATCTTTTCTCTCAAAGAAAGGAATCTTAACACCTGCTTTCCCGATGAGCACCTTGGGATCCTTTCGCAGGCCTGAGATGATGATAGCGGTGTCCGGGGATGCTTTGACATATCCGGAGATGAAGACAAGCAGGATAAGCACTGCCGCGCTGCCTGCAATAATGGGACCTAACATTTGACCTAACATTAAATATACCCTCCTCTTTCTTGTGTGATAGCTAATGGCGGGAATCCAATTCAGCTAATCCCCATCCACAAGCCATAGTTGGTTCCCGCGGGCAATGACAATCTGTGAGACTGCTTTTGTAACATTGCCTGGAGCGGGAATGTTGCCTTGGATATTCTTATTCTAACATATGGATTTACATCATAAAATATGTAACAGGAATACGTTCCGCCTATGATATATGGAAAAACTGCACGTTTCGGCCCTTATTAGGTTCTGCCTCCGCAGATCTCCTGGGAATCCAGAAGCACTGTGAAAGGCCCTTCATTAACCAGGGAGACCTTCATGGAGGCTCCGAAACTGCCCTCTTCCACCACGGCAATCTCCTGCCGGACTTTCTCCACGATATACCGGTAAAGGGCATTGGCCATCCGGGGTTCCCCCGCGCTTATAAAGGAAGGCCTGTTTCCCTTTCGGCAGTCGGCATATAAGGTAAATTGTGAGATTAGGAGAATCTGGGCGTCAACTGTTTTCATGTCAAGATTTGTCTTGCCATCACCATCCTCAAAGATCCGCAGGCCAACCAGCTTCTTTATCATCTTGTCTGCAATTGCCTGTGTATCTGAGGCGCTGATTCCCACGAATACCAGGAATCCTTTTCCGATCCTGCCAATGATCTGCCCCTCTACCGTAACGCTGGCTTCACTGACTCTTTGTATTAGAAATCTCATCTTCCTTTATCCCTTCCGTCCATATTCATTTTCATCAGGTTCTTCTATTCCAGTCTCAGATTCCTCCTTTTTCCGGGCAAGATTCAGGAGGTTCAGATGGCCGCTGTTTCCTTCCTCGGAGGAAAACAGTCTCCCCTTCCTGTTTGTAAAGGTCCAGGTATGTTTTTCTTTTGTCTTCTTGCGGGTCGTACCTTCAGAAACCGGCCGTCGGTGAAGGCCTTCGGCATCCACATACTCCAGATCCTCGTAAATCCTGGACTCCACAGGGAGACTCTTCTTCTGAAGCATAGTGTCTATTACGGCCTTGGCGGCAGCGTATATGACAGCGAAAATGGGAACACCTATGATCATGCCCACCACGCCAAACAGGCCACCGAACAGTGTAATGGCAAAGATTACCCAGAATCCGGTGAGTCCAGTGGAACTGCCCAGGATCTTGGGACCAAGCACGTTGCCGTCAAATTGCTGCAGAGCCAGGATGAACAGCAGGAAATACACGAAATTCAACGGATGCTGGGGATCCACGATAAAGATTAAGATACTGCTGGGAATGGCACCCAGAAATGGTCCGAAGAACGGGATGATGTTGGTTACACCGATCACCACACTCACCAGTGCGGCATATGGCATCTGCATCAAGGATGTTCCAATGAAACACAATATGCCAATGATGATGGAATCTATAATTTTTCCACCCAGGAATCCGATGAAAGTCTGGTGGGTAAAGCGCAGGTTCCGCACCAAAGTATTCGCGGTATCCCGTTCAAATACGGCATAGAGCAATTTCTTCCCCTGTCCTGCAAATTTCTCCTTGCTGGCCAGTACATAGATGGATATCACAAAACCTATAATAAAATCCCACAAAACTCCCAGTACGTTGATGACGCTGATGGACACCGTCTTGATCAGCACGGCTGTATTCGATAATAGGCCGGAAAGCCAATTGTCCAGTTCACCGGAATACTTGTTCACCGTCTGTACCACATACTCTCCCAGTTCCGGATTGTCATCCAGCATCTTATTCAGCCATGCAATAAAATTGGTGGTATAAGAATCGAAATTAAGCACAATATTCTCTACACTGGGGACAATCTGGGATACCATCATGGCGATCAGGATATAAATCAGCGCCATGAACAGGAAGGCCGTGACCAGGATGCCCAGTCCCCTTATGATGGAATTCCTCTTCTTTGACTCCTTTATCTTACAGATTTTGCACAGCGGAAATAAGACCCTTTCCTCCGCAAAGTTGAGAATAGGGGTGAGAAGATAGGCCGTGGCCAGTCCGAACACCACAGGCATCAGGATGTGGATAATTGTGCCAATGCCTGTGGTAATGTTCTGACTGTGGAATACGAAATAGTAGAAGACAATGCTGGCGGCTATCACCAGGAAGGCCGTGACACCCCATCGGAAATAGTGATTGTTCATCTTGAATTTCATAACAGTATCCCTTCTTTGGTACCTAGGATTACTCTTATCATACTCTTTCTTGAACCGGATAACAAGTAGATTCTTGAAAAAGTATCTTAAAAATTGGTGTACATAAAATTCAGCCTATGCCCATTTCAAAATCGTGCCTTTCGGCACTCCCCGTTGCTTACCGTGTTTCTCCCTCATAGGGAGAGAATTCAAAGCGGATAAAATATCCCCGCTCATGACGGCACACAGGGCAGACGGCAGGTGCATTGGTTCCTTTATAGACATAACCACAGTTTAAGCACATCCATTCCACAGACACATCTGAAACGAAGAGTTTTCCCTCCTTCAGCCATTTTCCATATCTTCCAAAGCGGTCCCCGTGTATCTTCTCGATCTCGGCAATCTGGAAAAAAGAGGCGGCGATCTTCTCAAAGCCTTCCTTTCTTGCCATTTCCCCAAATGCCTGGTACACATCATCATGTTCTTCGTACTCGTTGTGCTGTGCCATGTCCAGGAGGCTGCCAATATCCTCGGAAATGTCAATGGGATATCCACCATCAATGAAAATGGTCTCCCCGGCCATTTCCTTGAGATGGTTGTAGAAAATCTCTGCATGTTCCTTCTCCTGGGAAGCCGTGTATGCAAAGATGGCACTGATCACAGGCAGTCCGTCCTTTTTGGCCTGGGAGGCTGCGAAGGTGTATCGGTTCCTGGCCTGGCTCTCCCCGGCAAATGCACGCATCAGGTTATCTTTTGTCTTGCTTTTCTTGAAATTTGACTCCATAATATACTCCTTTTCCCTGTTTCTTTCATCAGTATCTCCCATTTGGATAAAAATTATCATTCAGCTATTGTTTTTGTCTCCCAAAAATTATAAAATAAGCGAGATGGACCTTGGGAAACATGGGGGACCTTCGGATAAAATGGACTGGAGATTCGTGACGGATATGAAATTGCAACAGGTTCTGAGTTATGTAAGAAAAGCAGTGGATGATTATCACATGATAGAGGACGGCGACAGGATTGCTGTGGGAATCTCCGGCGGCAAAGACAGCCTTACACTTCTGTATGCCTTAAATGGTCTAAGACGATTCTATCCCGGGCATTTTGATATCCATGCAGTCACAGTGGATCTTGGCTTTGAAAACTTGAAACTGGATGAGATACAAGATCTGTGCCGGGAACTGAGGGTGGAATATACCATCGTTAAAACGGACATTGCCCAGGTCATCTTCCAGGACCGGAAGGAAGTAAATCCCTGTTCCCTGTGTGCCAAAATGCGGAAAGGCGCACTGAACCAGGCAATCAAGGAAGCAGGCTGCAATAAAGTGGCATACGCCCACCACAAGGACGATGTGGTGGAGACCATGCTCCTGTCCTTAATCTATGAAGGCAGGTTCCACACCTTCTCTCCTGTCACCTATCTGGACAGGATGGACCTTACAGTGATCCGACCTCTTATGTATATGAATGAAGTGGATGTAATCGGATTTGTCCACAAATACAAAGTTCCTGTGGTCAAAAGTCCCTGTCCTGCCGACGGTTACACCAAACGTGAATATGTGAAAAACCTGCTCCGGCAGCTGAATATAGAGAACCCCGGTGTGAAGGAACGCATGTTTACCGCGATTCAGAACGGCACAATGAAAGGATGGGAAAAATACCTTGGCAATCATGAATCCAGATAATTACCACGATGAACAGAACAAGAAAAACATTATGAAAATGCGCACTGTGCTGGAGACGCTTCCACCCTTCTGCCGCCTGTATTTCCGGGGGATAGAGGAATATACTTCTGCAAGGACCAGGCTGGCTTATGCATATGACCTGCGGCTCTTCTTTGAGTTCCTCCATGAGAAGAACGCTGTATGTGCCAAAACAGATATCACAACTTATGAAGTATCCCTGTTGGACCAGATTACCAGGATTGATATTGAGGAATACCTGGAATATATGTCCCTTTATCAGAAGGATGGAAAAGATATCACCAACGATGAACGTGGGAAGGCAAGGAAACTGGCGGCCCTGCGCAGTTTCTATAACTATTTCTACCAGAGTGAATTGATCCATAACAATCCGGCTGCACTGGTTCCCCTCCCCAAGCTCCACGATAAGGAAATTATCCGTCTGGAACCAAATGAGGTGGCGATCCTGCTGGACCAGGTGGAGGATGGCACGAAACTGACCAGGAAGGAACTGGAATACCACAAGAAGACAAAACTGCGCGATGTAGCTCTTCTGACTCTTCTGCTTGGCACTGGTATCCGGGTATCGGAATGTGTGGGCCTGGATATCCAGGATGTGGATTTTGAGACTGGCGGCATCAAGATCCGAAGAAAAGGGGGATATGAGGCGGTGGTCTATTTTGGTGAGGAGGTGGAAACTGCCCTCCTGGATTATCTGGAACAGCGGGAACTGGCCATCCCGGAGGAGGGGCACGAAAATGCCCTGTTCTTATCCCTGCAGAACCGCAGGATGGCAGTGCGCTCCGTGGAAAATCTGGTGAAAAAGTATGCATCCCGGGTTACTACCCTGAAGAAAATCACCCCCCATAAACTCAGAAGCACTTATGGTACTGCCCTCTATCAGGAATCCGGAGATATCTACCTGGTGGCGGATGTCCTGGGGCATAAGGATGTAAATACCACAAGGAAGCATTACGCAGCCCAGGCAGATCAGCGCCGGCGGCAGGCTGCCGGATATGTGCGCCTGCGGGAGAAGCCAGACTGATTTTGTGACAAGTTGTACCTTCTTAAGCGGGAACTGCCGGAGACACTTTGCAGAACCGTCAGAAGTATTCTGCAGAATAATAGGGAACCACCAGGAACTGTCCCGTATACAGTTCCTCATTCCCGTCCAGATGGTTCATACTCTTCACCTCTGAGATATAGGCCTGCTTGTCCTTGTAATGATTGTAATCCATATACTGGTCGGCCAGTTCCCAGAGAGTATCCCCGTTTTCCACGATAATACCTGTATAATACTTGAATCCGCTGGCTGCATCAGTTTGGATGGCATTATATGAGATGGCGCCCAGCAGTGCGATACAGCAGGTAGCCAGGGCCGCCAGGGAAGTGATCAGATACTTCTTCCGCTGTTCTCTCCGACGGCGGATCTCCCGTTTATAACTTCGTAATTCCCGGTCACTCATCTCCTGTAGCCTCTTGCTGTTCATCTCCTGTCCCTCCTGTATTCCAGTAATCATCTCTCTGGGCCTGTTCCCATCTGGCCTGTTTCCTTACAGGACCCAATCCATACATGACTCCTGCCATGTCTTAGGTCTTACGTTTCAGAGCTTATGACGTATTCCTGGGTTGCCCTATATCCGGTATGGCAACCATACACCCATATCCGGCACATAGGATCCATGTCATATCCTTCCAAATCCTGCCTTATATGCCTTGCCTTATGTATCCTGCCTTATGCACCTTAAACTGGTGCCATCCGATTATATGTTCGAGAACTCTAGTTCTGATATGGATTATACGGCAAGAACATTTGTTTGTCAATACAAAATTCGAACATATTTTTGGAATATACGTTTGCTTTTTTGAAGATGGTGTGTTAAAATAAAATGGATAGCAGAAGTTCTTCACATTTTTCAGAAAAGAGAGGTAATCATATATGGGATTGGGAAAAATCACCGTCAAACAGCAGGAGATTCTTGACTATATAAAAGATGAGATATTGAAGAAAGGATATCCACCCACAGTCCGGGAGATCTGTGAAACTGTTCATTTGAAATCTACCTCCTCCGTCCACTCCCATCTGGAGACCCTGGAAAAGAACGGATATATCCGCCGGGATCCCACGAAGCCCAGGGCTATAGAGATCTGTGATGACAGCTTTCAGATGGTACGCACGGAGATGGTAAGCATTCCCATTGTTGGAAATGTAGCTGCAGGGCAGCCTATTTTTGCCGAGGAGAATATACAGGAATATTTCCCTGTTCCTGCAGATGTGGTGCCAAAAGGGGAATCCTTTATCTTAAATGTCCGTGGAGACTCCATGGTCAATGCCGGAATCTTCAATGGAGACAAGGTGTTTGTCCATTGTTGTGATGATGCACACAATGGTGATATCGTAGTTGCATTGGTTGATGATTCTGCCACAGTGAAGACATTTTATAAAGAGGATGACCATATCCGGCTCCAGCCGGAAAATGATACTATGGATCCCATTATTGTAGATGACTGCCAGATTCTGGGAAGGGTATTCGGCATCTTCCGTTTTTATAAATAAAAGTTCAGCCAGTGGGAAGCGCATGGATGGAAATTGTGCTTGCACAAATCTTCATCCACTGCTTTCCACTGAGGGAATGCAAGCTCAACACAGTTGAGCTTTTTATGAGCAAAAAGAAGCTGCGTAAGCAGCGGGGAGTGCCGAAAGGCACGGTTTTGCGAATGGGCATGGGCTGGACTTTTCGTATAATGACATTCACACAGATGGCATGGGATGTAGGCATTCTTTTCACAGGATTATTTTCCCCTAAAGGTTTTCCCAGTTTCTGTCACTGGGCCATTTTCGGAATAAAAAAAATGTATGCAGGCACAATAATACAGCCGGTACAGTAAGCCGTGCAGAAATGAGGGAAAATATGGGAAACAAATTTTTAGACGGTACAGCACTTACCATTGTTATCATTGGCGCTATCAACTGGGCTTTGATCGGCCTGTTCCGTTTTGACCTGGTTGCCTATATTTTTGGCAATATGTCCTGGCTGTCCAGGATCGTCTATGCCCTTGTGGGTATCTGTGGCCTCTATTTGATCAGTTTCTATTTGCATCTGGGTCACAGGAGAGGGGATCCTGCCTAATCGGAAGATCTGCGTCATGAAACTATCGAGATCGATTAGGGGAAGAAACCTTCCCTTGATCGCTGACCGCGGCAATGAGCCAGATGTGAGTGCAGGCACTCCCGCCTGGCTCATTGCCTGCACAAAAAGAGAAGTCCCGGCCAATGGACCGGGACTATAAAACAGTATTTTTAGGAACTATGAAAATATGGTGTGATCTACAAATCCGCCAGATTAATCTGCCGTCCGTCTGCCCAGATGCGTTCCAGATCGTACAGCAGACGGTTTTCCTTATCAAAAATGTGTACGATCAGATCACCGAAATCCATTAAGACCCAGTTGGCTGTGTCAAAACCTTCAATCTGACGCACTGGATATCCGGCCCTTCCAAGCACCTCTTCCACGCTATCGCAAAGGGCCTGGATCTGGTTGCGGTTGCTGCCTCCTGCAATCAGAAAATAATCAGCCAGTACAGATACTTGACTGATATCAATCAGACGAATATCTTCTCCTTTTTTCTCTTCCAAGGCTTTTATGGCAAGCCTTGTCATCTCCAATGATTTTATAGTATCCATATATCAGATTTTTCCTTTCTTTTTTCCCGTTATCTTCCTGTTCCTAACTCCCTTTTGGCTCTAGCAGAAGAGTTTAGAGATTTTTACAATAATAGGCATATGTTACTTCCGTGACAGCATCAATCTCCCGGCCAGATGCCTTCAAGTAATCCAATGTGCCCTGCAGGATCTGCCGGACAGCCTCGTCCAGGTCAGTAAAGGCCAACTTCCGGATCTCCTCCAGTCTGGCATTGGATGCCATTCTCCGGTTGGGTTCGATATAATCCGACACAAAAATGATTTTTTCCAGCAGGCTCATGTCCGGCTTCCCGGTGGTATGATGGCGGATGGCGTTTATAATCCCTGGATTTTGTATGCCATACCTCTCTCCTGCCATCCAGGCTCCTGTCTTGGCGTGGAGCAGGAAAGGGTTCCTGTACTCCACTTCTGTGATGACGATGTCATGCTTTTTACAGATGGCAAGCTGCTTTTCATCCGGAAGGCATTTGGTGCAGTCGTGCAAAAGACCTGCCAGCCGGGCTTCCTGGATGGGGGATTCATACCGCATGGCCAGGGCTGCAGCGGTATATTCCACACCCAGGGTGTGCTCAAAGCGTTTCTTTTTCTGGATTTTTTTCATGGCTTTTCTTAAGTGGGAAAGGGAAGCCTCTTTTTCCATGCCATCTGCACCAATCGCTTTTTTCACAGCATTTTTCCTTTCTTTTCCATATCCTGGCTGACTCTTGTGTCATGCAGGGCACTTGCCCTGTTATACAGATACGTGGTTTTCCAGATACAAGCCCTTTTTTTCAATATAGGACAATACGCTGTCTGGGACCATATACCGGATACTCTGTCCGTTCCGGACCCTGTTTCGGATTTCACTGGAGGAAAGAGAGCAATGAAGGAAAGGGAGGAGTTGGATCTCCCCTCCAAAACGCATGACCAGGTCTTTTTGTTTGTCCCGGAGCCTGTCCAGGGATATATCGCCCCGTACGGCTGCCAGAATGACTGCATTCTGCAGTATCTTCTCCGGACACTTCCAGTTCTCCATGGAAAACAGGCAGTCAGCCCCTTCTATGAAATAGAAGGTATCCTTGGGACAGGCACCCTTAAGCAGTTCTAAGGTCTCGTAGCTGTAGGTATATCCTTCCCGGCAGACTTCCACGTCCAGACAACGGAATCTGTCATTGTCCTGGATGGCAAGCTCTGCCATATGAAGCCGCTCCTGGCCGGGCAGGACATTGCGGTCTGCCTTCATATAGGAGATTCCCGTAGGAACGAACCATACTTCATCCAGCTTTGCGGAATTTGCCGCCCATTCTGCCAGCATCAGGTGTCCCACATGGATGGGATCAAATGTCCCTCCCAGTATACCTATCTTTCTCATACCATATCCTCAAATATGCCAATGGCATACGGCGCCATATGTCGGACATAAAACCAGCCGCACATGGCCTGGAAGGCCGTCACAGACAGGAAATGCTGTCCCCATAAAAAGTAACCAGAATGATACATCTGTACAGGGCGGCCTATATCCTATTATGCCCTGGGCAGTACAATCCTGGGCTTTTCCTTATCAGGCCTGTACAACACGAATTTCTTGCCGATGACCTGCACCACTTCTGCGTGGGTCCTCTCCGCTATCATCTGGGCTATCTCCCCGGGATCATCCAGACAGTTTTTCAGCACGGCTATCTTGACCAGTTCGTTTTTCAGCAGGGACTCATCCACCGCCTTCGTCAGTTCCGGGGTCAGGCTGGCTTTGCCCACCTGGAAGGTGGCATTTAATGTGCTGGCAAGTCCTTTTAAATAGGCTCTCTGTTTACTTGTCATTTTTATATTCCCCTTATTTATAGTAATCAAAGGACAGGCCGTAGATGCGGACCGTGTCCCCGTCCTGGATCCCCAGTGCCTCCAATTGTTCCAGGATACCGCTGTCCTTGAGGAAATTCTGGAAAAAAGCAAAGCCTTTTTCACTGTCCAGATTGGTGTAACCCAGCATTTTTTCCACTTTGGATCCTTCTACCACATATTCGTCTGCTTCCTTGTCATATGTCACGGACAGGGAACTTTCCCCGCCATCCCTGGCAGTATCCTGTTCTGGGAAGTATTCCTGCTCGTACACAGAGACTTCTTCCCCCAATTCCTCCAGCAGGGTGCTCACATGGTAGAGAAGTTCCTTTACCCCCTGGCCGCTGACAGCGGATATGGGATACACGGGGATACCCTTTGGCTCGAATTCCTTCCTGATCACTTCCACAGGGCTGTGATCCTCGTCAAATATGGCATCCGTCTTGTTGGCGGCAATGACCTGGGGACGCCTGGCAATGGCCGGATTGTATTGCTCCAGTTCCCTGTTGATGGCATAGATGTCTGCAATAGGGTCCCGGCCTTCCGTCCCTGCTGCATCTACAACGTGGATGATGACTTTGGTCCTCTCAATGTGGCGCAGGAATTCATAACCCAGTCCCACACCTTCCGAGGCGCCTTCGATCAGTCCCGGAATATCAGCTATAACAAAACCTCTTGTGCCGTCTAAGTCTACCACGCCCAGGTTGGGATTCAAGGTAGTGAAATGGTAATTCGCAATCTTTGGTCTTGCATTTGTCACCCTGGCCAGAAACGTGGATTTGCCTACATTGGGAAATCCCACCAGCCCTACATCGGCGATCACCTTCAGTTCCAGTTCCAGTTCCAGTTCCTGGGCGGGCTGGCCCGGCTGGGCATACTTGGGTGCCTGCATGGTGCTGGTGGCATAATGCTGGTTCCCATTGCCGCCCCGTCCTCCCTTCAGCAGAACAACCCTTCTGTTCTCCCCGGACATGTCCGTGATCACTTTGCCGCTTGCCGCTTCCTTAATTACCGTACCCTGAGGTACTTTGAGGATGATATCATTGCCGTCTTTTCCACGGCAGTTTTTCTTATCCCCAGATTCCCCGTCCCCGGCTTTGTATTTGCGGGAATTCCGATAGTCTACCAGGGTGTTCAGCCCCTCGTCCACCTGAAAGATCACATCACCGCCACGGCCACCGTCACCGCCGTCAGGACCGCCTGCAGGCACATATTTTTCCCGCCGGAAAGACACATGGCCGTCTCCACCCTTGCCGCTTCTCACATAGATTCTTGCCCTGTCCACAAACATCTCTATACCTCATGCCCGCATAGAAAGGATGCCTACAACCTTACAACCCTCTTGCGGGAATCTCAATCCCACGGAATCCCTTCATTCTTTTTCCTGGTAGGAAAATGGCCTTCAAACCAGAGGTTTGAAGGCCGCCTGTGTAACGCTTATTCCTCTACAGGGTATACAGAAGCCTGCTTCTTATCCCTGCCCTTTCTCTCGAAACGCAGGATCCCATCAACCAATGCAAACAGGGTATCATCTCCGCCCCTTCCTACATTCACACCGGGATGAATCTTCGTGCCGCGCTGTCTGTAAAGAATGTTCCCAGCCTTCACAAACTGCCCGTCAGCCCGCTTCGCGCCTAACCTCTTGGACTCGGAATCCCTGCCATTCTTGGTGGAACCGACTCCCTTCTTATGAGCGAAAAACTGAAGGTTCATATGCAACATGGTCTACACCTCCTCGAATTTGACTTGTAAATACTTACTGCCATATTTCCTGCTAAGGTTTTCCAGAGAAAAAACCATGGAATCCACCAGGAAACTGGAACGATCCTGCAGAATACCCTCGAAATCGCATTTGATAAAGCCTGTCTGCTCATTGCTGGACAGACGAAGCTTCTCGCCGGCCAGTTCCTCCAGGGAATTGACCGTACTGATCACCAGTGCGGAAATAGCGGCACATAGGATATCCGGTTTCCCCTTCCTGGCGTATTCTGCATGGCCCATACAGGTAAATCCCCTGTAGGAGCCGGCTTGATCCTTACAAACCACCACAGTTGTCATAACGTGTTATGCGTTAATTTTGTCGATCTTAACCTGGGTGTATGCCTGCCTGTGACCCTGCTTCTTGTGGTATCCGGTTTTTCTCTTGTATTTGTATACAATAACCTTCTTACCTTTACCCTGTTCCATTACGGTTCCAGCCACAGTTGCACCTGCCACATCGCTACCTACCTTCAGGGTTGTGTCACTTATTGCGATCACCTGGTCAAAAGTAACAGTATTCCCTGCTTCCACATCCAGCTTCTCTACCTTGATGACATCGCCTTCGGAAACTTTATACTGCTTTCCACCTGTTGCAATAATTGCGTACATAATTAAGGCACCTCCTATTCATGGATTATTTACCATCCATTTACTCGCTGACTTTGGTGGTGAGTTCTATCTTCATTTCCTTCACACTTATACCTAGTCATGCGGCATACCATAGGATAGTAACATGAGGTGCCTTTGCTTGTCAATAGGTTTAGCTGTTTTTCTTCTCAAAATCTTCTACATACTGGATGATCAGCTTCACAGTTCCCTCTACTCCCAGAACACTGCTGTTGATACACAGACCATAACTGTCTGCACGTCCCCATTTTTTGGAGGAATAATAATTGTAATAACTCTGGCGTTGCCTATCCTTCTTGATGATCATGTCCTTGGCCTTGGATTCCGTCAAGTTATATTTCTCCATGATCCGTTTTGTCTTCGTCTCTTCGTCCGCAAAGATGAAGAGATTCACCACGTTCTTGTAATCCGTCAGCGCATAATCGGCACACCGCCCCACGATCACGCAGGGGCCTTCCTCTGCAATCTTCTTGATGGTGTCAAACTGAGCCAGGAACACCTTGTGGCTGATGGGCATATCCACAAAGGAGGACGCATTATAGCCAAAGGAATAGGTATCCATCACCAGATTGTACAGGAAGGAATTGGTAGGTCTCTCATCATGGTTCTGTATCATCTCTTCGCAGAACCCGCTTTCCTTGGCGGCCCTGGTCAGAAGCTCCTTGTCATAGCATTTGATTCCAAAGTACTCTGCTACTTTCTCACCGATCTCACGGCCTGCAGAACCAAACTGCCGTCCTATTGTTATAATAGTATTCATACCCATACCCCTTTTCTGTCTAGAGTATAAAAGCAAAAACACCAAATAGTCAGAAGAATTTTTGCTTTTATCTGATTATATTATACATCAATTTGAAGTATTAGACAACAATATTTCTGTCAGATGCGTAAAATATTCCGGCAGGGGGGCATCCACTTCCACATATTTCCCTGTGGAAGGATGAAGGAACCCCAGGGTCTTGGCATGAAGGGTCTGTCCTTCTAGCTGGAAAGGGGATCTCCGGCTCCCATATACCGTATCTCCCAGCAGTGGGTGACCGATACTGGTCATGTGTACCCGGATCTGGTGGGTACGGCCTGTCTCCAGCACACATTGGACCAGGGTGTATTGGCGGTAGCGTGCCAGCACCTGGAAATGCGTCACCGCAGACTTACCGTTCTTCACATCTACAGCCATCTTCTTCCGGTCTGACGGATGCCGGCCAATAGGCCGGTCAATGCAGCCGGTATCCTCCTTCAGTACACCATGGCAGATAGCCAGGTAGCGTCTGGTGATGGTATGTTCCTTCAGCTGCCTGGCTATGGACTGGTGGGCCTGGTCATTCTTGCAGGCGATCACGGATCCTGTGGTATCCTTGTCAATCCGATGTACGATGCCGGGACGCATCACCCCGTTGATACCGGAGAGTTCCTGTCCGCAGTGATAAAGCAAGGCATTTACCAGGGTCCCGGTGTAATGCCCTGCCGCCGGGTGGACCACCATGCCCTTGGGCTTGTTCACCACAATCACGTCCCTGTCCTCATAGAGGATGTCCAGGGGGATATCTTCCGGCAGGATGTCCGGTGCCACCGCTTCCGGCAGGAAAAAGGATACCTGGTCATCTGTCTTCACCAGATAACTGCCCTTCACAGGCCTGCCATTGACCTTCACGGCGCCTTCCTTGATCATCTTCTGGATAAAGGAGCGCGACAAAGAATCGATAAGCCCGGACAGGAACTTATCGATTCGTTCTTCTTCCATTTCTTCTGTTATTTCATAGTAATATTCGCCCATATTTGTATCGCTTTCCTGCCTATATCCGACTGTCATGAAGCAAATCTATTCCTGTACAGGAAGAATTTTTGTGTGCATTATTGCTGTGAACGGAGTGAACAGTAGCGAATTATTTGGCCTCCTTCCTGTTCCCGGCGCCTGCTTTCCTGTGAAATGAAAAAAACGCCAGATCCTCGTCCCGGTAGACAAATAAGAAACACACAAACAGCACAATGGTGGCTACCACAATGTAACAGTCTGCCACATTAAATATGGGATAATCTATCAGCACAAAATAGAAAAAATCCACCACGTAATCGAACCGGAATCTGTCAATCATGTTGCCCAGGCCTCCGGCTACAATAGCGGACAGGCATATGTGCAGGGGTATGAACCTTTTGCCCGTTGGAAGGCAAAAAAGCAGGTACAAAAGGAGTGCCATAAACAGCAGGCCCACCACCAGCAGGAAAACCTTCCTGCCCTGCAGGAGGCCAAAGGCAGACCCTCTGTTCTCCAGGTACCGGAATTCAAACACACCCTCTATGAGCACAAAAGGTGCCTTGTCCTTCAAATGTAGAATGGCGAGATGTTTGGTAAACTGATCCACAAACAGCAGGACCAAAAAGACACACAGGTCTGCCGCCAGCAACATCCCTTTTCGATTGATCTTCTTATGCATGGGCATCCTCATCGCTAAAATATATTTCCTGGATGGCTGCCAGGATCTCCTGGTCCGTAACCGTGTTGTCAATCACGGCCTTGCCGATCTTCTTCAGCAGGACAAAGCGGATGTTCCCGGATTCCCTCTTTTTGTCTGACCGGGTCAGCCTGAGAATCTCCTGTGGGTCAATCCCGTCTATGCTGATGGGCAGGGAAAAAGGCACGAACATATCCCGGACTTCATAATATTCCTCCATGGAGAGCAGGCCCCGTTTCCAGGAGAGGAACGCTGCTGCCACAGCCCCCAGGGCCACACATTCTCCGTGGTATAGCTCAAAATTCCTGGCCTTCTCTATGGCATGGCCAATGGTGTGGCCGAAATTCAAAAGTGCCCGGTCCCCCTGCTCGGTAGGATCCTTCTCCACCACCAGCTTCTTCACGGTACAGCTTCGTACCAGCATCTCCTGCAGCACGGTCATGTCCCTTTCGCAGATCTCATACATGTTCTCAATCAGCCACTCATACAGCAGGGTATCCTTGATCAGCCCATGCTTCATCACTTCGGCAAATCCGGAATAGAACTGGCGGTCTTCCAGGGACTTTAGCACCTCCAGGTTCATATATACCAGCCGGGGCATCTTGAAGGCCCCTACCATATTCTTGTAGCCGTCAAAATCCACTCCTGTTTTACCGCCGATGCTGCTGTCTGCCTGGGCCAGCAATGTGGTAGGCACCTGCACAAAATCAATTCCCCGCAGATATGTGGCAGCCACGTAGCCAGCCACATCCCCCACTACACCGCCTCCCAGGGCCAGCAGCAGGTCTTTCCGGTCAAATTCCTCTGCAATCAGGAACCGGTAGATCTCCTGTACGGTGTCCAGGGTCTTGTGGGCCTCTCCCTCCGGGAAAGCATATTTTACGGCTTTTTTGCATCGGCCTGTAAGCAGTTCCAGAACTTCCCCGCCATACAGCCCGTCCACCCTGGAATCTGTGAGGATGCAGATCCTGCGCCCGCCACAGCCCAGGGTATCAAGTTCCTGCCATAATGTCTGGAAAGAACTGGTAAACACAATGTCGTAGCAGGGCTTCCTATTGTATAGTACTTGCAGTCTCTCTGTCATGATTTTTGTACCTTTCCCAGGAATCACCCTATGGGGATTCCTTTTCCCCTGGGGAATTCGTTACTGTTTCACTCCATTCACAGCAATTATGCACACAAAACGTAAAATGCGGGCGTTTTGGTGCAAGGCAGTATTACGGGTTATTGATGGGCATATCGAAGGAACCCCCAAAGATATCCTGGAAGTCACCTGAGATATCCACACTGGCAGGGGTAATGATGAAGATATAATGGGAAATTTTCTGCAGGTTGCCGGCTATGGCAAAGCAGGATCCGCTGGTAAAATCGATAATGCGCTGGGCAATGTCCACATCCAGTCCTTCCAGGTTCAGCACCACAGTGCGGTTGGCCAGCAGGGTCTCTGTGATCTCCCTGGCATCTTCCACGGAAGTGGGTTTGATGACACATACTTCCATGCCATTGCCCGCTACACTTCTCCTGGAGGAAGGCTTGTTAATGGGCGTTATCTTACTGGCAGAGGGAACCTTTTTTACCGGACGGTCCTCATATTCCTGTTCGGTCTCCTTCTGGCGGGGAGCAGCCTTCCGAAGGGGAGGCGCATCCATCTCCTCCTCATCATCCAGGTAATCCTCGTCATAGTATTCGTCATCCCCGTCATTCAGTCTCATATAATTCAAAAATTTGTCCATAACACTCATTCTTACACCCTCTCGCATGCCTGCGGCATGCATACCTGTCAATATTTGAATGGAACATGCAGGTCGCCCTGTCATGCCTTTCTCAATGCGCCTGCCCTGTTGTATAATTCCTTTGGCCAAAGATACCGGTACCTACCCTGACACAGGTGGCACCTTCTTCTATGGCCGTGGGGTAATCTCCTGTCATTCCCATTGACAAAACATTCATATTCACATTATCAATGTTTTTGTGCGCAATGTCAACAGACAATTGTCTCAGGAACCGAAAATAGTTACGGTTTTCCTCTTCTGTCTCCGTATAAGGGGCCACTGTCATGAGTCCCTGGACATGGATATGGGGCAGGATGGCAATCTGCTGTACCAGCGAAAGGGTCTCTTCCAGGCTTGTCCCAAATTTGCTCTCTTCTCCTGCCACATTCACCTGCACCAGGATATCTGTCTCCACATGCTGCTTTCCGGACTCTTTGCTGATCTCCTGGGCCAGATGCAGGGAATCCACACTGTGGATCAGGGCAACACGTCCTACGATATATTTTACCTTGTTCCGTTGCAGGTGGCCGATCATGTGCCAGCGGACATCTTCCGGCATGCGTGGAATCTTGTCCACAAGTTCCTGCACCTTGTTCTCCCCGAAGTCGCGGATGCCTGCCTGGTATGCCTCCTGTAAGTCCTCCTGTGGCCGTGTCTTGCTGACTGCTATGAGCATGACCTCCTGCGGATCCCGTGCGCACCTGGCACAGGCGGCTTTCATTTTTTCCTGTACAGTTTTCAGATTCTCCTGTATCATATTTATACCTCTCTGCGCGTAATTCTTCCAGGTGAAATTCAGAATCTGAACTTGCGTACGAAAAATAGGCTCTGCCACTCTTACAAGCTTTGATTTTCTTTTCACCTCTCACACTTCCGGACATGCCATCAGCTGGTGGCACAAACAATCCGTCAAACCAAAGAACAAAAACCGCGTTTGGAAGAATGCCTGCCCAAAGCGAACAAGTTCGCTTGGCATTCTTCCCGGAATGACTTAGATTTTCTTGGGCCAAGTATTTTCTGGCCTTAGAAAATCTTCATTCCGTTCACACTATTCCCTCTGGTTGATAAACTGGTCATCCTTTACAGTGTCTGCGTTCAGCACAATATAGTCATACACATTCAGACCATACTTGGTATTGGACTTCACGATGGCATATTCCTCATTCTGGTACAGGATATTGATCTGTTTGAAGTCGGCATACCCTTTGTTCATATTGTATACGCCAGTCAGTGTGGCACGTTTGCTCACTGTAAAAGTCTCCTGGCTGTCTAACTTATATAATATGCTCCCTACATCCAGAATAGAACTATCCAGGTAGTATTCCTTGGCTTCGCTGTCAAAATTGTAGATATCGACCTCTAACATCTCACTGGAAATGGTTCCGTCCTCCAGGAAACATTGTCTCATGATGCTACCTTTCCCGTTATTTCCCTCAGCCACAATGTAATCCTCCGGGATCAGGAAGAATTCTTTCTGTACAATGGAGGAGATGGGAATCTTCAGGCCGCGTTCATCCTCCACGATCAGTTCCACATCCAGGAAACGGTCTGAGAGGAACGTCACCATGGAATTGTTGAAGGATAGCTGCAGATAGGTCTCCCCGTCAGCCCCCGTGAGCAGTTTTACATAGGCCCAGGACTCATACTGGTTCTTCAGGAACCTTACCTTCACCGTACCCTTTTCCTGCAGGGTAGCACCCCTGCTGGCTTCTATGGGGATCACCAGGGACCAGTCCTCCTGGGTACACATTTTGTATACGGCATCCCCCGCCGCAGCCAGGGTATTTCCCAGCATCTGCTTCTTCTCATAGTTCTTCTCCTCAAACATTTCTCTTGTCACTTCCTGGGCAGCCAGCCCTTCATAGCCGTCAGTCCAGTAGGTCACAAGTCCTGAATCCGGGGCATAAGCATAATTGACAATGCTTCCCCCCAGTTCCCCGCCCAGTCCCCCGATGCTCTCCAGCATGTTCCGGTTGGCAAGTTTAAGGACTGTGTTCTTAAGGGAAAATTTGAAATCATATGTCCTGGAGAAATTGGTACCATCGAAACCATGCATAAAGCCAACAATCTCACTGCGGAATTCTGCCAGTTCCCGGTTGGTCAAGGTATTCTCCCCCAGATTTGCGCTCTCCAGGCTCTCACTTAGGCGGCCTGTTTCGTCTACCACATACACCAGGTCATTCTTGGCTACACGTTCCCCTTCCCTGGCATAATAGTTCACATACCCGGCGACAGTGGTATATTCCACCGTTTCCTGCCGCAGGATGATCCCCCGGTAAATATTTTCCGTGGCCAGGGAACCTTCCTGTACTTCATAGCGCACAATGTGACTGGTCTGAAAATACATGATGACACAGACCACCACATAGAAGAACACTACGCCGAAGATAATCATGCCGATATTCAGGTTTAATGGTTTCCTATACTTCCGGATCTTCCCCTTATTTGCCAACGGAACACTCCTCCATACAAAAGCCCCGGTCATACCGAGGCTTTTGTAAATCCAAGAATCCTTTTTGTTACTGTGAATCGTAACGCATTATGTACAGGTGCCTTATGCCTTCCCGGCATTCTTACAGTGCAATAAGTACTTTCTCTTTTAATTCTACAGGAAGTTCTTCTTCGTCCAAGGAGATACTAAGGATAAATTCCACCTCAAACCGTTCACTGAGCTTTTCCAATTTTCCAATTGTTGCCATAATGTCCTGGCCTTCCAGGCAGGCAATCTTCAGAAAGCTATCAAAATACATCTGCTGCAAATCATGATCCTGAGAGATCACACCGCTGATGAAACCAACAAATTCCTGGCTGTCCTCAATCATGAACTGGGATACATCGATCAGACGGACCTTATTGTTCAGTTCATACATATGTTTGGTGCTCTTGTCCAGATAGACGATACTGCCCGGGATCTCTTTGACCTGGCTGTTCACCCTGTCTAACAACTGCTTCGTCTTGCCCTTACCTTTTTTGCCTACAATTAATTGAACCATTGGAAACCCTCCTATAGTAATCGTTATCGTACTGATTGTATTTCCTGTTTTTATTATAATTTATTAGGCGGTAAAAAACAACCTCTATTTCTGAATCTCGTCCAGCAAATCGATCATTTCCCTGTAGAGAGAATCCGGTGATTCACTTCCCATGACAATGGATACATAAGGAGCACCGTTCACATCCCTGGTCAGCAGTATGAGACATCTTCCAGCCGCATTGGTGGTTCCTGTCTTGCCACCAATGACAGTCACATTGGCCGGGGCCTTGTAATCCCCCCGGAGGAAAAGGTTGGAGGTCTGTTTGTTGAACTCCTTCGGCTTGCCGGAACTGTCATAATAGGTGGTCTGATAGCTGGTCATCTGGATGATCTCCGTGAAAGCATCATATTTGATGGCTTCGTTGAAGATCAAGTACAGGTCATAGGCCGTGGTGTAATGGTTGGTATCTGTCAGGCCATGTGGATTGGTAAAGTTCGTCTGCGTAGCCCCCAGCCTGTGGGCCTCTTCATTCATCATGGCCACAAACTGTTCCACGGATCCCCCCACATTTTCTGCAATCAGCAGGCCTACATCATTGGCAGAATAGAGAAGCAGGATACGCAAGGCCTGGTCCATGGTCATGGTATCCCCCGGCTTCAGCCCGCCAAGTACGGCCCCTGCCTCCGTGATGGTCACGGCATCCGTTGCAGTCAGCGTCTGGTCAAGGCTTCCGTATTTTAAGGCCACAAGAGCCGTCATCACCTTGGTCAGGCTGGCTGGATTCCGTATTTCATGGGCATTCTTCGCATAGACCACCCGGTTATTGTCTAAGTCAAAAAGGGCTGCAGCTGCAGCCTCCATATTCACATCCGTGTTCTCCGTCACATCTCCTGTGACCACACACAGGTCAGCAGCAAAAGGCTGTGCCCTGTTGCCGGTCTGCCCGGAGATTACATTGAAACTGCTTCTGTCTGCGTTGGCATCATAAGGCATGGTGTAGGGCATTTGCCCACAGCCGGAAAACAGACAGACAGATACCAGGAGGATTCCCGGCAACATTTTCTTTTGTATGTTACTTATACATTTCACGCCACTCTAAATCTCCCCTGTCCAGAGACTTTATCAACAGTTCCGCACTGGCCAGGTTCGTGGCCAGCGGTATATTATGCATGTCGCAGAGCCTGACCACATTATTCACATCAGGCTCATGGGACTTGGGTGTCAGCGGATCCCTAAGGAAGATCACCAGATCCATCTGGTTGTGTTCTATTTGTGCCCCGATCTGCTGTTCTCCCCCTAAGTGCCCTGCCAGGAACTTATGGATATTTAAGTTCGTAACTTCCTCGATCAGCCGTCCCGTGGTTCCCGTGGCATACAACTGGTTCTTGCTTAGGATAGCCCGGTAGGCAATGCAGAAATTCTGCATCAGTTTCTTTTTGGAATCATGTGCAATCAATGCAATGTTCATTTTAAACACCTTCTCTCACTTGGATTTTCTGGCCTGGAGCCTCACGTTTAGTACAAACCCCATTCCCATAAAGAGGCTCATTACCGAAGTCAGCCCATAGCTGACAAAGGGAAGTGGAAGGCCGGTGTTGGGCATGATACATACTGCCACACCGATATTGAAGAATCCCTGGACGGCCACAAGGCCTCCCATTCCGGCGGCAATGATCCGCCCTGAAACATCCTGTGCCTTCCGTGCTACCGATACGCATTCCAATGCTATCCCCATCATCAGAACAATCACGGTCACGCTTCCCTTGAAACCGAATTCTTCCCCGATTACCGCAAAGATAAAGTCGGTCTGGGCTTCTGAAATAAAATTGCCGTTCTTCACCGAGGTGATCTCGTTGTTCCGGTACCCTTTCCCGTCCAACTGGCCTGAAGCGATAGCCGTCACGGAATTCATCTGCTGGTAGGCCTCCGTCATGGCATATTCCTCCGGATTGATGAAAGCCAGGATACGTTTCCTCTGATAGTCCTTCAGCAGGTCATTATCCGGCTGGAGGGCAATGGAGACCACCAGTGCTATGGCAGGGATGGCAACCGCTATTACACCGGCCACCAGCTTCATACTGATTCCGCCTGCAAACATTACCACACAGAACACGGCAAGAATAACCAGGCTGGTGGAGAGATCCTGGTCATATACGAACCACCAGGGAATCAGGACCAGGGCCACGCAGATGGCAATGACCCTCACGGTATTCAATTTCTCCCTATATTTCATAATAAACTGTGCAAAGAATAAAATCAACAAGATTTTAGCAGTTTCGGAAGGTTGGAACCGAAGTCCCCCGATCTCCAGCCAGCGCTGCGCCCCATTGGAGTCATCCCCCGCCGGGGAGAGCTTCACCAGTGCCAGAAGGGCAATGTTGGCGATATACATGAGCCAGTAAAACTTAAGAACCCAGTTATAATTGAAAAAGGAGATCACAACCATTAGGAATGCCCCGGCCACCACCCCGGCCACCTGCTTGGCCTGGACTGATTCCTGGGCACTCCCTATGGCCAGGATGCCGATGATGGACAGGGCCGTCACCATTAGCACCAGTTTGAAGTCATAGTCCCTAATCTGGTAATTTCTAAACATAGATACGTATCTCTCCGCTTATCTGTTGGCTGCAAGATCTGTGGATACATCCACAATGGGAATATTGGCATACAGGCTGGGCTTGCTGCCACCCCGTCCCTTGCTGCCCTTGGTATTGATCTGGATTTCCATATTGTCTGCATCAATTTTCATGTATTTAGATATAACTTTTGCAATATCGCTTTTAATCATCTCCATCACTTCAGGCGAACAGTTGACCCTGTCCGATATCAGCAGGATCTTCAGCCTGTCCTTAGCGACCTGGCAGGAGCTTTTTCTGCGAAAAAAATGTCTCATTGATTTGCTCCTTCCTATGCTTTGTGAAAGATTCCTGTGACGCGCGTCCAAAAAGAGATTCCCTTCTCAAAATTCATATAGGGGACTTCCCGTCCCTCCACCCTGAGCACTACGTTGGAATAGGCTTTTCCTGCGGGGGAATCGCTGCCCACAAGGGGTTCCCCCTGGTTGGTGGCTATGACCACATTCTCATCATCTGGTATGATGCCGATCAAGGGAATGGCCAGGATATCCACCACATCCTGGGCAGACATCATATCCCCCCGGCGCACCATGTCCATGCGCAGCCTGTTGATCACCAGGTCCATCTGTTTGAAACCGTTCGCCTCCAGCAGGCCGATGATCCTGTCTGCATCCCGGATGGCAGAAACCTCCGGGGTAGTCACCACCAGGGCACGGTTGGCCCCTGCAATGGCATTCTGGAAGCCCTGTTCAATCCCGGCGGGACAGTCTAAGATAATATAGTCAAACTGCTCCTTCAGGTGTTCAATGACTTTTACCATCTGTCCCGGCGTCACTGCGGATTTATCCCTTGTCTGGGCCGAGGGCATAAGGTACAGCCCCGGATGGCGTTTATCCCGGATCAGGGCCTGCTTGATCCGGCAGCTTCCTTCAATTACGTCCACCAGATTGTAGACGATCCTGTTCTCCAGCCCCATGACCACATCCAGATTGCGGAGTCCGATATCCGTGTCTATGAGACATACCTTTTTGCCCAGCTTCGCCAGGCCCGTACCTACGTTTGCAGATGTGGTGGTCTTACCCACACCGCCTTTACCTGAAGTGACGACAATGACTTGGGAGCCTTTCGGCTCCTGGGAAAACTGTTTGTCCATTTTCCTGATCCTCCATTTCTATTTTGTCGTCCTGCAGATTACACCGCGCGGCTCCTATCCGCTAAAAGGTGCTCAGCAACTCTTTCGTAAGCATCTCAAAGGTAATCCTGCTGTTTTTCACGTATGCAATTTTGGGCTGTATCTTAGGACGGATGCCCCATTTATGTTTTTCTGGTTTATATTTGAAATCGCCGATCTTGATTCTCTCCGGCTCCATTTCAAGCGCTGCCACGAAAGCCTCCCCGGTGCCGCCGCCACCGGCATAAGCTTCCCCGTAGAGTCCCCCCAGGACGATAATATTCCGGGCACTGATAATGGCGCTTCCCGGATTCACGTCTCCCAGAACAATGATGCTGTTGTCGGTCTCTAAGACTTCCCTGTTCTTAAGAGTACCCTTGAAGAACTGGCCATCGCTGTCCCCGGCCAGTTTCTGCTCCATATGGTTGAGGGCCTTGATATAGTTCTTGTTGGTGTCATCATCCCTGCCTACGATGCAGAGCACGTTCAGGTTACTGTTGGCATGGATGGCATCCAGGATGGCCATCTCCTCTGCCTCGGATACCTGCCTGCCCTCAATGGACAGGGCCGTGGCTGCCTTGCCGAAGAAAGACTTTGCCTCTGCAAACTTATAGCCGATTTCGGCCAGGATCTGCTCAAAGGGCACCTCCGCATCCAGCCTGAGCAGGATCCCATTTGGATAACTCTTGATTAATACGGTGTCTTTCATGGTTATACCCCCGTGGCCGCTTAAAGAGGGATGTTTGCACACCCTCTTACACACATGCCAATCACACGGAATCTTTGATTCCGGTAAGAACGCTATTCCTTACAATTCATTGCTGATTCCTTCCACTGGTGCGTTTGCCGTACCTGTGATCAGTTCTTCCTCCTCTGCCAGGCCATAGTAATACTTTACAATGTCCCTTGTGACCTGGGCGGCATAGTCGGAGGAGTAACCGAAGGGAATCCGGGTGACAATGGCAATCTCCGGCTGCTCATAAGGGGCGTACCCCACAAAAAGCGCATGGTTGGGCCTTCTGGCAATCTGCTCAGCGGTACCGGTCTTGCCTGCCACCTGTACCGCCAAGTCTCCAAAATAGCTCTTGTTCTGCACTACCTGGCGCATGCCTGTATGGACGGCATTCCAGTATTCTTCCGGAAAATCAATGACATTGCGTACATCCGGCTCAAACTCTTCTATTACACTTCCGTCTGCCTCAGTGACCTTGTCCAGCAGGGTAAGGTTGTAACATGTCCCGCCATTGGCAACCGTTGCCAGGTACCTGGCCAGTCCCACGGTGGTGTAGCTGTTGGTACCCTGTCCGATGGAAGAGCGGACGGCGTCCTCCGTGGACACATTGGGAAGCGCCTCTGTAATTTCAACCCCGGATTTCTCAGTAAGTCCGTACATGTCCGCATATTTCTGCAAAGTCTCCAGTCCTTCTGCATCATTGTAGACACCGGACCGGGTAGCCAGTTGATATCCTACATTGTAGAAATAGTAGTTACAGGAATCCCGGATGGCCGTAGACAGGATCTCATTGCCATGGCCAGACCTTCTCCAGCATCTGGGGGACTGGGGCGTGATCTCCGTGAACGTACCGGTACAGTTGGTCTTGCTGTTTACAGTGATAACCCCCTCCATCAGCCCTGCCGCCGCAGATACCATCTTAAAAGTGGAACCGGGTGCTGCCGTGGACTGGGTGGCATAATTAAACTGTGGATTGGATTTGTCTGCATTCAGTTTGGCAAAATACTCCGCATCCACGGAATTGGCCATTTTATTGTTGTCATATCCCGGATAGGATACCATGGCCAGCACATCCCCATTGTTGGGATCCACAATGACAATGGAGGCATTGCAGGGATCCAGGGCAAGCTGTGCCGGTGTAATGTCCAGGTTGGTAATGCGGTTCATCATGAACTGGTAGGCAGTCAGCTTCCCCTCAAAGATATCAGAACGGTCCTCCGGGGAGATTTCCACCAGGTTCTGCTCACACAGGATCTGACAAACCTGCTTCCCGCTTATGGTGTCAGTAAGAAGCATGTATTTGTATAACCTTTTCTGGAATTCTGTATTGGTGTCCACGGCGGCAATGATGTAGTCTATGACCTTACGGTAAATCTCGCCGGAATCGGAATATTTGTCATCCAGATCCAGCCTGCTCACATCAATCCAGTTCTGGGCGATACAGTAATTCAAGTATTCATTCAGGCTGATGACCTCATCCGTGGCCCAGGCCACCTGGGTGGGATCCGTGTTATCCACCTGGTCTGTGAGAATGACACCATTGCGTCTGAGAAGATCCACAATATATGTCTCATACACCTGGTATTCCCTGGGAAGGTTCTTGTAGGGAGTCTTTCCTTCCGTCAGTTCCTGGGTCAGTTTCCCATACACGGCGTCCTTGTATTCCAGGTACTTTTCGTAGACAGCCCTCTCTGTCTCCTGGGCCTCTTCCCCTGCCATGTGCCTGACATCAATAATGGAATTATTGAACATGGCAAAATACACATCATAGATGGGAATCTTGATGTCAGAGTTGCTGGATGTGGCTGTAGGCACATATTCCTTGGCATTGATGATCTTCTTGGACACCAGTCCGGCCAGGGACTGTTCCAGCAGGTTATAACAGGCGATGGTCAGTTCGCTGTCTATGGTCAGATAAACATCTTTTCCTGCCTGGGCTTCCTCCCGCTCAATGATGGAGTTCACCTTGCCCATGTTGTCCACGATGACTTTTTCATAGCCTTTTTCTCCCTGGAGGGTGGTCTCCAGATAGGCCTCTATGCCGCTTTTTCCCACCACATCATTGATATTGTAGGCATCCTCCACCCCCAGGGCCGCCATTTCCTCATTGAGCTGGGCAAGTTCCTCTGAGGAGATCCGTCCCGTATACCCCAGCACATGGGCAAAATATTTACTGTCCACATACCTGCGCACGGTGTCCTCCACAATGGTGACACCTGGCAGGACCTCCGAATTCTCCATCAGCACGGCCACAGTCTTCTCGCTGACGTTGGTGGCCACGGTAGTACCAATATATTTCCGGTAGGAAGTCAGGTTCATGGCATACCGAAGGGTCACCATCTGCAGCCATTCCCGCTTGGTGTAGCCTTTTCCGGGGACAAAGGCACTGTCTTTATCCTCAGGATCTTCCAGTTCCCCGATGGCAAATCCTTTATAACGGCTTAAATATTCCATCACCTGGTCGGGAGTGGACAGCCTTTCTTCGTCCGTAAGTCCGTCATCCCCGCTGATGGAAGCATGTCCGTATACATCCGCCAGGAATCTTAGGTGGCTGGTTCCCTCTGCACTGAAAGCAAATTCATTGTCTTCATCCACAATGATCTTGAAATCTGTAATAACGCTGTCCCCATTCTTCTCAATCAGCTTGATGAGACGGTAGACCAGGTCATTCAGGTTCCTGTTCTTCTGCCTGTTGGACTCGAATACATCCTCCACCTTCACGGCATAGGCCAGTTCATTATAGGCCAGTACATTTCCATTTCTGTCATAGATACTGCCCCGAGAACTTGCAATATCCCGGGTCTTCTCAATCTGCAGTACAAAATCTTCCAGGTATTCCTCCCCATGGACAATCTGCAGGTCAAAACAGCGGTATATCAGGATGGCTCCCAGCCCCATGAAACACAAAGTCAGGATGGTGAGCCTGCTGGTGACAATGGCAATGATTTTATCTCTCAATTCATCAAACAAATTTCTGTGCTCTCCTTTTTTCGTAAGCTTCCAGTTTTCCGTTCACTTTGAGGACAAACGGATAGAGGAAGATGGTTACTACAGTGGTGTACAATACCTCCGGCAGGATCACATGGGTGAGGTAGTATCCGAACTGGAACCTGCTCCGGAGCATGAATAGCAGCACATAACAGAGGATCCCCTGGGACAGGTCACTGGTGATAATAAGGGCAATGGGAAGCTTGATGTCCTCCGGGTAGAAGATCCTGCAGAACTTGCCGTTCAAGTAGCCTATGTACATCAGCAGCATAGCATAAAATCCCAGGAAGCTGCCAAAGAAAACATCTATAAGCAGACCGCAGAAAAAACCGATAAGCAGCCCTTCCTTCTCCCCTCTCATGAACCCGAAGGAGGAAGTAAGGATGATCATCAGGTTCGGAATGATCCCGCCGAATGCCAGGCTTCCGAATACGCTGCACTGAAGTACGAAGCAAACCAATATGAAGATGGTAACAATTCCTTTCCTAAGCATACAGCGCCCTCTTCTGCCTCACTAATGGCTGGTGGATTCGTCTACCACCTGTTTTCTGTCCGTGATGACCAGAACCACGCTCAGATGTTCAAAATCCACTGCCGGGGTAATCTGCCCGGACTTTGTCAGGTTGTTGGAATCCCTGTTGATGCTTTTGATATACCCCACCAGAATATTGGGCAGGAACTTCTCACTGATGTCGGATGTGACAATCTTGTCCCCCTCTGCCACCATATTCTGGCTGTCCACCAGTTGCCTGAAGGTAATACAGCCTTCAGACATGAGCTTCAAGTCTCCGGACACGATCAGTTTGTCTCCGGTGGCCAGGGTCATACCGCTTAAATTGCTGCTGTCGGATATGATGGATGTCACCCGGGACCAGTTGGGTCCCACGGAAGTGATACGTCCCACCAGGCCTCCCCCGGCAATCACGTTCATGTCTGTCTCCAGGCCATCCTCGGTTCCCTTGTCAATGAGGAAGGAGGAATACCAGTTGCCGGCATCCCTGCCAATGATCCTGGCCCCCACTTTATTGTATGCCCCATACTGTTCACTAAGGTCAAGCAGTTCCCTGAGTTCGTTCAGTTCATATTTGTCCTGCTGAAGCAGGGTATTCTCCTCTGTGAGGGCGGCAACCTGGGCTTTCAGGCTGGCATTTTCCTCCAGAAGATCCCGGATCTGACCCAGTTCGTCTGAACGGTCACAGAGCCACTCCCCCACCCTGCCGATTCCCTGTTGGAAGGGCACGATCACATATCCCACCACCACATTTAAAGGCCTGTTGAATACATCCGTGCCAAAAGTCACAAGCATCATCAAAGTACACAGAATTGTCAAAATCAAAAGGAGATATTTACTCGGCAAAGTAAACCTCTCCCCTCTTTTTTTTATAACCGGGCTCATTTACTCATCCCTTCGATCGCATATGCTACGGATTTATAATTGTCGTCCTTGATGATCTTGGCCAGTCCCAGGACTACGCTGGAGATGGGATTCTCACTGGCATTGACACGAAGCCCTGTCCCTGCGGCCAGACGTTCTGCCAGATGGCTTACCTGGGAGGCACCTCCCGTCAGGTAGATGCCGTGGCGGTAGATATCCGCAGCCAGTTCAGGAGGGGTCCGTTCCAGGATCACCTTCACATTGTCAATGATCGTGTTGAAGTGCTCTTCCAGGGATTCATCCACCAGCTTGGTGGGAATCTCCCGTTCTACCGGAAGCCCGGTGACAATGTCACGGCCATAGACCACGGCACCTTTGCCTTCCTGTTCCAGTTCCTTTAATGAGATCTTCACATTCTCTGCAGTCTTGCCGCCGATGATAAGGCTGAATTCCTTTCTCACCGCTGCCCGGATGGACTCATCGAATTTCAGCCCGCCAGTCTTGATCAAGCGGCTCAGCACGATGCCGCCTAAGGACAGGATGGAGATCTCCGTGGTCTCATAACCCACATTCACCACAAGCACTCCCTGGGAATTCTTCACATCAATATCCATGCCAAGACCGTCAGACACAGCTTTTTCCACCACCATGATCTTCCTGGCCTTCACACCGGCATCCCGCACCAGGTCGTAGAAGGCACGTTTCTCCACCTCAGTCACATCCGTGGGAACGGCGATGAAAAAATCCGCCTGGCGCACATTACCTTTCTGGATATCCCCGATAAAGTACCGCACCAGGGTCTCCATATTCTTGATATCCGCAATGACCCCGTTGGAAACCGGATAAGAAATATGAATATTTCCAGGTGCTTTCTCATACATTTCAAAAGCAGAGTTCCCATAAGCAAACAAGGTGTTCTTGTTCTCGATGGCGATCATGTTCTTCTCCACCATCACATGGTCATCGCTTCTGCTATAGATTTTAATGTTGTTGGTACCGAGATCGATACCGAATGCGTTGTTTGCCAAAATGACAGCCCCTTTCTCATTGTAAAATAATGTGTCATACAGGCTCCGGCCAGATGGACTCCTTGAAGCTTATATACCTGTTGTCACCGATCACAATGTGATCTAAGAGTGGGACATCCAGGGTATTGCCAATCTCCCGGATACCCTCTGTCAGTTCCCGGTCTGCCCTGCTGGGAGTGGGATCCCCGCTGGGATGGTTGTGTACCAGCAGGATATTCACTGCCTTGCAGGAGAGTGCCTCCAGGAAGATTTCCCTGGGTGGGATCAGCGCCATCCGCACACTTCCCTCGGACAGTTTCTTCTCACAGAGCAACTGTCCCTTGGCATCCAGGCAGACCAAGATCACACATTCTGTCTGCCGGTGCCTGAGCCTTTCCATGAAATACCGGGCCACCTGTCCGGAACTGGTCATGCACAGTCCTTCCTTGGCGGTAGCTGTGCTCATCCGCATGGACAGTTCGGCCAGGCACTTGAGCTTCACAGCCTTCACCTCTCCGATGCCCTTGACTTCCTGCAATTCCTCCAGGGTCACATTGTACAGCCCAAGCAGCCCTTCCCTGGGATACCTGGCCAGCTTTAATACCTGTTCCGCCAGTTCCAGTGCGCTGTGTTCCCTGGTACCTGTGCGGATGATAATGGCCAGCAGTTCGGCCTCGGTCAGATTCTCCGGCCCAAACCGCAGAAACCTCTCATAAGGCATCTCCTGCTGCATCTCTTTTTCCTGTCCCTTTTTCATGCATCTCCTTCTGGCCTTCTCCGATGCATCTTTATACGTCTATTTATAGTACCACAAAATACCAGGTCTGTACATAAAAATCATAGATTTAATTTTGACCTTTTTCAACAGCAAGTTACTGTTCCTTAAGGAGAGTGACGATTTCCTGGTCCACCAGGGACTGCAGGGATCGCAGGATCCCATATTTTGCGTGCTGCCAGGTAAGGCCGCCCTGGAAGTACACCGCATAGGGGGACTTGATGGGGGCATCTGCAGACAGTTCAATGGAAGAACCAGACACGAAAGCCCCTGCCGCCATGATCACCGGCGCATCATATCCGGGCATGTCCCAGGGTTCAGGGGTTACGTGGCTGTCCACAGGTGCCGCTGCCTGGATGCCCTGGCAGAAGGCAATCACGCCCTCCGGGGTCCCAAAAGTCACGGCCTGGATAATGTCATGGCGTTCTTCCCGGCTTCCTGGCACCACTGAAAAACCCAGTCCCTCGTAGAGGCTGGCTGCGAAAATGGCTCCCTTCAGCGCCCCTGCTGTCACCGTAGGCGCCAGGAACAGTCCCTGGTAGAAGTCCTTTAGTACCCCCAGGGAAGCCCCCACCTCCTTAGCCAGGCCTGGGGAAGTCAGCCGGCAGGCGGCGTTCTCCACACATGCCCTCTTTCCGGCAATATAACCTCCTATGGGGGCCAGGCCTCCTCCCGGGTTCTTGATCAGGGAACCTACCACCATATCTGCCCCCACATCACTGGGTTCCTGCACCTCCACAAATTCCCCGTAACAGTTGTCTACCATGCAGATCACATCCGGTTTGATCCCCTTTACGAAGGCAATCAGTTCCCCGATCTGGGCCACGGAGAAGCTGGGCCTGGTCTGGTAGCCCTTGGAACGCTGGATGGTCACCAGGCGGGTCTGTTCCCGGATCCCGGCCCGGATATTCTCATAGTCGAAGCTTCCATCCGGAAGCAGGTCCACCTGCCTGTAGGTGATGCCGTATTCTGCCAGGGATCCCCTGGAAGGCCGGATCCCAATGACTTCCTCCAGGGTGTCATAGGGCTTCCCCACCGGGGAGAGCAGTTCGTCCCCGGGACGCAGATTACTCATCAGGGCCAGGGCCAGGGCATGGGTACCACAGGTGATCTGGGGACGCACCAGGGCATCCTCGGTGTGGAAGATTTTCGCATACACCTGTTCCAAGGTGTCCCGTCCCAGGTCATTGTAACCATAGCCGGTAGTGCCAAGCAGACAGGCTTCGCTGACCTGGCATGCCTGCATGGCCCCAAGTACCTTGAGCTGGTTATACTCTGCAGTCCTGTCAATCTGTGTGAACCTGTCTGTCAGTCTCTCCAGGACACTGTTGCCATAGGCGTAAACATTGCTGCCAATGCCCATGGCAGCATACATCTGGTCCAGGGAATCCTCTGGCCGTGAAGTCTTTTCTTCCGGCTGCAAATGTTCCTTTTCACATACCATTTGGGCTTTATTTTCTGTCATATAGACACCTCCCCGCGCACTTTAAGGAAGGATGCCCATACACCCTCCCTGCACGCGTCAGTTTTTATATTTCTGTTACGAATGGCGCAGGCCAGACACTTATAGGATACCTTTCCCTTCAAGGATTTCCAGCATATCTGCCAGGATCCTGCCCTCATCCTCCCCATATGCACCCCGGTCCACCCAGATCACATCCTGTTCCCGGCGAAACCAGGTGAGTTGTCTCTTGGCAAAATGCCGGGTGTTCCTCTTTAAGACTTCCACGGCCTCCTCGTAGGGCAGTTCCCCTTCCAGGAATGCCAGGATCTCCTTGTAGCCCAGGGCCTGCATGGATACCAGCCCCCGGTGGCACCCCAGGGCCTGCAGGGCCTTCACCTCCTCCACCAGCCCCTTTTCCAGCATCTGGTCCACCCTTCTGTCAATACGGCCATAGAGCCGTTCCCGCAGGTCGGTAAGCACAAAATAGCAGGAACGATAGGCACTTTTCTTCTCCCACTGTTGTGCATTGTGCCTGGAGATCTGTTCCCCGGTAAGGTGGAAATATTCCAGGGCCCTAATGATACGCCGGATATTATTGGGGTGGATGGCCATGGCTGCGGCAGGATCCACCTGCTGCAGCATATGGTGTAGGTATCCTGCCTGCTGCCCACTGGCAAGGGCCTCCAGTTCTTCCCGATAGGCAGTATCCTCCTGGTTCTCTGTAAAATCAATATCCCGCAGCAGGGCCTGGATATAAAAGCCTGTTCCCCCGGTCACAATGGGAATCCGTCCCCGCCCGTAGATTCCGGCCAGGCACTCCTTGCATTTCTTCTGGAACATTACCACATTGAAAGGTTCCCAGGGATCCAGGATATCAATCATATGGTGGGGAATGCCCTGCATCTCTTCCCTTGTGACTTTGGCCGATCCAATATCCATATGGCGGTATACCTGGCAGGAATCTGCAGACACAATCTCCCCGCCGATGGCCTGCGCCAGGGCAATGGACAGTTTTGTCTTCCCCACTGCCGTAGGGCCTGCCAGAATCACCAGGGGCAGAAGGGACGGTGCCTGGCTGCAGCCCACGGCGGGATCTGGTGCCGTATCCTCTCTCGCTTCCATTTTGGTCTTCAACTCCTATTATCTGTTTTCTTTCCCTTCTGTTGTCCTATCCTAAAATCCGGGCGCCTGTGATGTTCTCCCTATCCGGGAATCCAGGTTTCTGTGATGCTTTCCGGATTTTCAGCAGCCTCCAGGATCCTTACCCCACAATCCGTTTGAATTTCCTGTCCATCTCCTGTTTTGACATGGAGACAATGGTGGGACGCCCATGGGGACAGTTGTAGGGATTCTCCAGGGTCAGAAGTTCGTCTATCAGCTCCTGGGCCTCTGCAGCGGACAGCAAATGATTTCCCTTCACTGCAGCCTTGCAGGACATGGAGGCAATCTTCTCCTCAATGACCCGGATGCCGCCTACATTCTCCCCGCTTCCAAGCTGGTCTAAGACTTCCAGGAACATTTCCCGTTCCCCACGGCCATACAGGTCCACAGGCACGGTGCGCAGGGCATATTCGCTTCCCCCGAAAGCTTCAATCTCGAAACCAAGCTGTGCAAAGGTGTCCCCATATTCCTGCAATGTCATTTCTTCCTGTCCGGAGAGGCTTACAATCACCGGGGGCATCAGCCTCTGGGAGACCACGTTTTTCTCCCGGTACTGCCGCATCAGCCGCTCATAATTGACTTTTTCATGGGCAGCGTGCTGGTCAATCATCAGAAGCTTCTCCTCAAACTGTACCAGCCAGTAGGTCTCGAATACCTGCCCGATGATGCGGAACCGGCTGCGGTTGTCCGTGGTGAGGATCTTCTCCTCGAAGAGGTCAAGCTGTGCAGGGACAGCCTGGCTGCTCCCCTCCTGCTCCTTCCCGGAAGAGGAAGGAACCTCTTCTGTCAGTTCCGTGGTTTCCGTGAAGAAATCTTCTTCATTTTCTGTCATGGATCCTGTTTCAGGTGCCTTACCGGATGAAGATCCCAGGTCTGATACGGCTTCCGTTTCCGCAGAAATCCCTTTCACCCTTGCCCACACAGGATTGGCCGAAAATGCTTCCTGCCAGTGTCCCGCCCCTTTCTGGGTATTTTCGGCTTCATACCGGGCCTCCTCCATCACCAGGTATCTGGCGGTCCGGTTTCTCTCAAAAGGTTCCGGCGCAGGGATTTTCTTGTTGTGGCATTGTTCCTGCCGTGCCTGTTTCTTCTGTTCCCGGCCATCCTCCAGGGAAGCCTCCGGGATCATCTCCCGCCCCTGCAGGCTGTCATGGATCACTTCTGCCAGGAGGCACACAAAGGCGGGCCCGTTGCCAAACCGCACATCCATTTTGGTGGGATGCACATTTACATCCACCATTCCGGCATCCATCTGTAGGTGCAGGACGCAGAAGGGGAATTTGTGCTGCATGAGATACTCCCGGTAGCCCTCCTCCACGGCCCTTGCCACCAGGCTGCTGCGGATAAAACGCCCATTGATAAAATAGATCTCAAAATTGCGGTTAGAGCGCACCAGGACCGGCTTCCCCAGATATCCCTGGATGGTGATGCCGTCCCGCGTTGCCTCTATGGGGATCATGGCGCTGGCCACTTCCCTGCCGTAGATCCGGTAGATGACTTCCTTCAGATCCCCGTTCCCGGAGGTGTGGAACTTCATCTGCCCATTCAGGATCAGTTTGAAGGAAATATCAGGCCGGGAAAGGGCCAGGTGTTCCATAAGGTCGGCAATATAACCTCCTTCCGTGGCAGGTTGTTTTAAGAATTTGCGCCGTACCGGGGTGTTGTAGAACAGATTCCGTACCAGGAAAGTGGTACCCTCCGGTGCCCCCACCTCCTCCAGTGCTATCTCCACAGCCCCTTCCAGCAGATAACGGCTGCCGGTGATGTCCTCCCTGGTCTTGGTGACCACCTCCACTTTTGACACTGCGGCAATGCTGGAAAGGGCCTCTCCCCGGAATCCCAGGCTGGAGATACAAGGCAGGTCTTCGGCACTTTCCAGCTTGCTGGTGGCATGGCGCAGGAAAGCCATCCTTAGCTGTTCCCGCTCCATGCCGCAGCCGTTGTCCGTGACCCGGATCAACTCTATACCGCCTTCTTTTCCTTCCACGGTGATGGCGGTAGCCCCTGCGTCAATAGCATTCTCTACCAGTTCCTTCACCACGCTGAAAGGGCGCTCCACTACTTCCCCGGCAGCGATCTTGTCAATTGTCTCAGAATCCAGAATGTGTATCTGTGCCATATTATCCGTCCTCTTTATATTTTCCAACGGTTTTTCAGCTTGTTCTGCAGTCTGTAAAGTACATTCAGGGCATCAATGGGAGCCAGGGTATTCACCTCCACTTCCATGAGTTCCTTCAACACATCTTCATCCGTCACTGTATCAAACAGACTCATCTGGGACAGTTCCAGTTCATCCAGCTTCGGCGGCTTCTTTCCCTTTCCTTCTACTTTCACGTCCACGGCAATGCTCTGGATCTTCTCCGTGATATCATTGTCCGTGAGCTGCTCCACGATCTCTTTGGCCCGGTCAATGACCATGTCCGGCACCCCGGCCAGCTTGGCCACCTGGATGCCATAACTCTTGTCAGCACCTCCCTTGATGATCTTGCGCAGGAATACGATATCATCCCCGCATTCCTTCACGGCAATGCAGTAGTTGTTCACATTGCTCATCTTGCCTTCCAGTTCTGTCAGTTCATGGTAGTGGGTGGCAAACAGGGTCTTGGCCCCCAGAAGCTTCCGGTTGCTGATATGTTCAATTACCGCCCAGGCAATGCTCAGTCCGTCAAAAGTAGAGGTGCCCCTGCCGATCTCGTCTAAGATTAACAGGCTGTCTGCCGTGGCATTGCGCAGGATATTGGACACTTCGTTCATCTCCACCATGAATGTGGACTGGCCGCTGGCCAGGTCATCGGAAGCCCCCACCCTGGTAAAGATCCGGTCCACAATGCCGATGTTGGCACTCTTCGCAGGTACAAAGCATCCGATCTGGGCCATAAGCACAATCAAGGCCGTCTGGCGCATGTAGGTGGATTTCCCTGCCATGTTGGGTCCTGTGATGATGCTGATACAGTGGCTGCCATTGTTCAGGTAAGTATCATTGGCAATGAACATGTCCCCCTCAATCATGTGCTCTACCACCGGGTGCCTGCCGTCCTTGATGTCAATAAGACCTTTTTCATTGAGTTTTGGGCGCACATAGTGGTTGCGTTCTGCCACCAGGGACAGGGAGGCATAGACATCCAGCCGTGCCACTGCCTTGGCGGTCCGTTGGATCCGTTCCAGTTCCATGGCAATGGAATCCCGGATCTTGCAGAACAGGTCGTATTCCAGGGAGGTAAGCTTGTCCTCGGCATTCAGGATGGTATCCTCCAGTTCCTTCAGCCGGGGGGTGGTGTAGCGTTCTGCGTTTGCCAGGGTCTGCTTGCGGATATAGTCTTCTGGCACCTGGTCCTTGTAGGAATTGGTCACCTCAAAATAATACCCGAATACCTTGTTATACTTGATGCGCAGGTTCTTGATCCCTGTGCGTTCCCTGTCTGTCTCCTCCAACTGGGCCAGCCACTGCTTGCCATCCCGCTTTGCACTGCGCAGCATGTCAACGGTCTCATCGAAACCATCCTTTATCATACCTCCCTCCCGGATGGTTACGGGAGGATCCTCCTCAATGGCGGCCCCGATCAGCCGGCAGATATCTTCCAGGGCATCCATGTCTGTGCCGATCTGTATCAGTTCCTGTTTCTGGAACTCCTGGAGGACCATCTTGATGGCCGGCAGCATCTCCAGGGAACTGCGAAAGGCGATGAAATCCCTGGGGTTGGCCGTCTTGTACGTCACCTTGCTCAGCAGTCTCTCCAGGTCATAGACAGGATTCAGGTATTCCCGGATCTCATCCCGGGACACACTGTTTTTACACAGTTCTTCGATGGCATCCAGCCGTTTCTCCATCTCTTCCCGGTCCACCAGGGGCTGTTCCAGCATGTTCCTGAGAAGCCGCCCGCCCATGGCTGTCTTCGTCTTGTCTAACACCCACAGCAGGGATCCCCGCTTCTGTTTCTCCCGGAGGGTCTCCGTCAGTTCCAGGTTCCTTCTGGTGGAACTGTCCAACAACATATATTTGCTGGTAAGATAGGGGCTGATATGGGTGAAATGGGCCAGGTCTGTCTTCTGGGTCTCATACAGGTACGCAAGCAGTGCCCCGGCGGCTGTCTGTCCCACAGGAAAAGCCTCAATGCCCAGGCCTTCCAGGGTATTCACCTTAAAATGACGCAGCAGCATACGCCTGCAGCCCTCATCATCAAAGACATGGGACTCCAGGGCATTCACAGAGATGTGAAGCCGCCCCCGTAGATCATCCACATTGAAACCACTGACCAGGAAGGCCTCATTGCATATGATTTCCGAAGGCTCGTATTTCATCAGTTCATCGTTTAGCTTCTTTAGATCTTCCACTTCCGTCAGGTAGTAGTCCCCGGTAGTCACGTCTGCCACAGAGAGGCCGATCCTGGTAGGGGTGTAGGTGATACACATGAGGAAATTATTCTTCGATGCATCCAGCGTCTGGACATTCAAATTTGTCCCGGGGGTCACAATCCGGGTCACATCCCGCTTCACCAGTCCCTTTGCCAGCTTCGGATCCTCTATCTGCTCACAGATGGCCACCTTATATCCTCTGCTGACCAGCTTGGTCAAGTAGCCTTCCACGGCATGGTATGGTACACCACACATGGGTGCCCGTTCTTCCAGGCCGCAGGCTTTTCCTGTCAGGGTCAGTTCCAGTTCCCTGGATACAATATGGGCATCCTCAAAAAACATTTCATAGAAATCTCCCAGACGGTAAAAGAGGATGCAGTCCGCGTATTGCTTTTTCGTCTCCATGTACTGCTGCATCATGGGGGTGAGTTCTTCTACAGGTATCTCCTGTGGCATATGGTTTTGCTCCTGTTCTAAGGTTATCGTAACTTTTCGCAGATTCGTCCCATGTAATAAAATCCATAGCATTCCTCCAGGGATACGGTTACCAGTTTTCCCACCAGGGAGGCATCTCCTGGCAGATGTACCACCGTATTGTTGGAGAGTCTGCCCGTGACAAGGGAAGGATCGCTTTCATTGACCTCTTCCACCAGCACTTCCATGACATGCCCTGTATACCGGGCTACCTGCTCCCTGGCGGTATCCTGCACCAGCCCAAGCAGCCTGTCGAAACCTTCCTTCACCTGCCCGGCCGGCACCTGGTCTTCCATGGCAGCCGCCGGAGTACCGGTGCGTTTCGAGTAGAGAAAGGTAAAGGCATTGTCGAACCTGACCTGGCGCACCACATCCATGGTTTCCTCCACATCCTCCATGGTCTCTCCTGGGAATCCCACGATGATGTCCGTGGTGATGGCTATGTCCGGTATCTCCCTGCGGATGCGCCCTGCCAGTTCCAGATACTGTTCCTTGGTGTAGCGGCGGTTCATCCGCTCCAGGATCCGGGTGGAACCGGACTGTAAGGGCAGGTGCAGGTGACGGCAGATCTTTTTGGAGTCCTTCATGACCTGGATCAGTTCTTCGGAGAGATCCTTGGGATGGGAAGTCATAAAGCGGATCCGTTTAAGCCCTTCTACCTGCTCCACCTTCTGCAGAAGCTGGGCAAATGTAACGGGATGGGACAGGTTCTTCCCGTAGGAGTTCACATTCTGCCCCAGGAGCATCACTTCCACCACGCCGTCTGCCACCAGGCCCCGGATCTCTTCCAGGATATCCTCCGGCGTCCGGCTGCGCTCCCTGCCCCGCACATAGGGTACAATGCAGTAACTACAGAAATTGTTGCAGCCGAACATGATATTGATGCCGGATTTGAAAGGATACTTGCGTTCTATGGGCAGATCTTCCACAATCTGGTCTGTATCCTCCCAGATGTCAACGACCATGCCATCCGCTTCCGAAAGGGTGGTCCACAGAAGCTCTGCAAATTTAAAGAGATTGTGGGTACCGAAGACCAGATCCACGAAGGGATAACTCTTCCGGAGCTTCTGTCTCACAGCGGCCTCCTGTGTCATGCAGCCGCAGAGGGCAATCTTCATGTGGGGGTTGCGCCGTTTGTAGCCGTTTAACTCCCCCAGACGGCCATAGACCTTCTGGTTGGCATTGTCCCGGACGGTACAGGTGTTGAAGATTACAAAGTCTGCATTTTCGTCCCCTGTCAGCAAAAAACCGATGCATTCCAGGATGCCGGAGAGTTTCTCGGAATCCCGGGCATTCATCTGGCAGCCGAAATTCACCACACAGGCCTTGGGGAGGCGGCCATTTTCTTCTGCAAATGCCTGCACCCATTCCCTGCACTTTGCCATGAAGTAGTATTGGCGGGCAGGCTCTTCCATGGGAGGTTCCCTGTGGATATCTATGGTATCTAGCGCAATTTCATTGTACATTTTCCTTGACTTTCTCCCTTATCTTCCTGGAATTTCCTGGGCAGTTTTTGTCTTTGCAATTCTTTAGGATAAAAGGGCATCCTTCTCGGCATACCGTGCGCAAAGCCCCACCAGCAGCTTTGTCACTTTCTCCATGGACTGCACGCAGGCATACTCAAAACGGCTGTGGTAGTTCTCCCCACCGGTACACAGGTTGGGACAGGGCAGTCCCATAAAGGAGAGCCGGGAACCATCCGTACCGCCCCTTACCGGGGTCACCTTAGGTTCTGTCCCCAGTTCCCGGATGATCCTGGAGGCATTCCGGATCAGATGGCCGTGGTCTTTCAGCACTTCTTTCATGTTGTAATAGGAATCCGTCATGTCCACAGTGACACACCCTTCCCCATATCGCTGGTTCAGGAAGGCGGCACACTGGCGGAAAATCTCCTTCTTCTGGTTGAACCGCTCCATGCTGTGGTCCCGGATGATGTATTCTGCAACGGTGTTCTCCACATCCCCCTGGATGCGGTCCAGATGGAAAAAGCCCTCATACCCTTCCGTGTACATAGGATTGTCAAACACGGGAAGCAGTCCCTGGAACTCCTGGGCCACCAGGATGGCATTGATCATCCTGCCCTTGGCGCTGCCCGGGTGGACACTACGTCCCCGGACGGTGATCCTGGCGGCCGCCGCATTGAAGGTCTCCTCCTCCAGGCCGCCAAAGGTGCCTCCGTCCACAGTATAGGCAAAATCTGCCCCAAAAAGCTTCACGTCAAAATGGTCTGCCCCGCGGCCAATCTCCTCGTCCGGGGTAAAGCCAATCCGTATCTTGCCATGCTTCACTTCCCTGTGGGATAGCAGATATTCTGCCATGGCCATGATCTCAGCTATGCCGGCCTTGTCATCGGCCCCCAGGAGGGTAGTGCCATCCGTGACCACCAGATCCTGTCCTGTGAAGTTCCTGATCTCCGGGAAATCGCTGACCTTCAGCACAATCCCCTGCTCTTCATGCAGCACAATGTCCTGTCCGTCATAACCGGTTATTACCCGGGGAACCACCTGGGCACCGGATACCACCGGGGCTGTGTCCATATGGGCCACAAATCCCAGCACTGGCCCGTCCTCACAGCCCTCGGAGGCAGGAACCGAGGCATATACGTAGCAGTGCTCCTTGTCGTAGGTAATCTCATCACATCCCATGGCCGTAAGCTGTTCCACCAGCAGGCCTGCCAACACATGCTGCTTTCCTGTGCTGGGCATGGCAGTGGAATCTTCCTCAGACTGGGTATCGATTTTTACATACTGTAGAAAATATTCAAGTGTTTTTGACATGGAATGGCCCTTCTTTCTCTCTTCCTGTATGATACATTCATGATGCCATAAAAAAAGCACAACAGTCTTTCTATTATTTTCCACAGTATGGAATGGTTTGTCAAGCCTTTTCACGCCCTGTCCGGTATGCAGCGTTACTGTTACCGTTCACAGCATCATGCCCCAGTGAACAGTAACTACGCAGTTCCCTTAATCTCTTTGCACAGAGGTCCCGACAGGGCCAGCACGCAGATCAGGTTGGGCACGGCCATCAATCCGTTGCAGATATCCGAGAAACACCACACCGCATCCAGGGAGAACACGCACCCCAGAAAAGCAGTCAGGGCATACACGAATCGGTACCATACATTGTACCTGGTCCGTCCTCCCATGAGGAACTCAAAAGCCCGCTCCCCCTGGTAGGCCCATCCCACAATGGTGGCGAAGGCAAACAGGGTGATACAGATGCTCACGAACATATCCGTCCCCGGTCCAAACGTACTGCGGAAGATGGCCAGCACAAGTTCTGTTCCCTCCGGAAGCTCTGAAGGGGCATATTCCCCCAGCACACCGGAAGTCACCAGGGCCAGCCCCATGATGGAGCACATGACAACTGTGTCCAGGAATACCCCTGTCATACTGATGTACCCCTGCTTTATGTAATCCTCCGTATCCGCTGCCGCGGAAGTGATCCCGGAAGCCCCCAGGCCTGCCTCATTAGAGAAGATCCCACGGGATACGCCCCAGCGCAGGGACTGGAAGGCACTGACCGTGATGCTGCCCAGGATCCCTCCCGACATGGCCTGTGGGCAGAAGGCGGAACCCAGGATCCCGGCCAGGGCTGCCGGCACATTCCTCCAGTGGGTAAGGATGACAGCCAGGGTGCCGCACAGGTAGAAAACACCCATGAAGGGCACCAGCAGCCTTGTCACTTTGGAGATACTGGAGATACCCCCCAGCACCACCAGAATGGTAAGCAGGGTCACAAACAGGCCGATTTTTGCTTTCGGCAGCCCAAAAGACAGGGACAGGGCATCTGCAATGGAATTAGACTGGGTCATGTTTCCCATGCCAAAGGAGGCGAACACTGCCAGAATGGCAAAGCAGCTCCCTAGAAACTTTCCCAGCCTCTTGTTGCCCAGGGCATTTACACAGGTGTACATGGGACCCCCTGCCCGCTCCCCCTTTTCATTGACGCTTCTGTATTTTACGGACAGGGTACTCTCTGCCAGCTTTGTCGCCATGCCGATGATACTGGTGACTACCATCCAGAACAGGGCGCCCGGCCCTCCTAACACCATGGCCGTGGTCACGCCCAGGATGTTGCCGGTTCCGATTGTCACAGCCAGTTCCGTGGTCAAGGCAGAAAAGGAGGAAATACCTCCTTTCGTCTTTGGGCCGCGACCTTTGTCCTCCCGTCCTAAAATGCACCGGAAAGCAAATCCCAGGTTATGTAGGGGCAGAAAATCCATGCGGATCATCAGATAGGTACCCGTAAACAATAGCAGAACCAGCAGCCAGGGTCCCCATACCAGGTCATCTGCCCGTTCCATCCATTTTAACAGACTCAAAAAAATTACCCCTTATACCATTTTTTTCAATATACTGGTACAAGGGGATTTTTATGCATTTTCACGGAGTTTTTTCTTGTATTCCGTAGGAGTGTATCCAGTGTATTTTTTGAAGGTACTGGCAAAGTATCCGGGGTTGTTCCCGAACCCTGTGGCAGCAGCCACGTCTGCCACCAGAAGATCCCCTTCCCCTGCCAGCATATGCATGGCCAGCAGCATCCTCCTCTCCAGCAGGTAAGCGGAAAATTTCTGCTTCACTTCCTTCTGGAAGATCTTGCCAAGATAGTTTTCATTCAGGAACAGCTTCTGCTGGGAAATCCATTTCAAGTTCAGGTCCTCGTTGGCAATTTCCTCTTCCACGATGGCAATGATATGATTTACCGTGTTGGAAAACCTGCGCTTGTCCCCTGCCGGCGAAGGGACATTCCCGGTTCCCGGCCCTCCTGCGCCCTGGAGGAACTGGAGCTGGTCCAGGAACTGATTCTTACGTTTTTCATCCCGGCATTTTAACACGGCCTCCACCAGAACCGTCTCCTCCAAGGGTTTTAAGAGATAATCCTTGGCCCCGAAGCGCAGGGCCTCCTGGGCATAGGAGAAATCCGCATAGCCGCTTAAGATGATACAGGCCGTCTCCCTGCCTGCCGCCCGCACCCTTTTCAGCAGTTCTATGCCGTCCATCACAGGCATGCGGATGTCCACCAGCATCAGGTCCACGGTATATTTCTCCAGGTATTCCAGGGCCTCCACGGCATTGGCAGCCACCTTCTCCACCAGGACACCGTACGTCTCCCAGGCAATATGGTAGGCAATGGCTTCCCTCACAATCCGTTCATCATCCACAATCATGATTCTGTATAGTTCGTTCATTCATAACCTCAATCTTCCGCTTCCGGGATAACGATGCATTTTACAGTGTCTCCCCGCTTTCCCTAAGTTATGTTACCTCCTGGATCCTGCTGCCCGCACCGGCCTCATATTCCTCAAGTGTCATGCAGCGCAGCCTGACCTGGGCCACTGTCCATTCCCCTTCCCTGAACAGGCTGACACCATATGCATCCCCGTACACCATTTTCACCCTGCTGTCAATGTTCAGAAGGCCGATGCCATTGCCCCGGGGCTTCCAGGAACCTTCCCGCAGGCGTCTGACCAGGTCTGGTTCCGGGGCAGGCCCCTGGTTGCGCACCTGGCAGATACAGTCCCTGCCTTCACAGACAATCCGGATCTCTATGGCGCAGGGTTCTATCCTGCATTCCAGGCCATAGCAGATGGCATTCTCTGCCAGGGGCTGCAGGGTGAACTTGGGAATGACCAGGTGGCTGCACTCTGCCGCCACGTCAAACCGGACTTCCAGGCGCTCCTCATACCGGTGCTTCTGGATGATAAAATAGTGACACACCATATCCAGTTCCTTGTCCATGGCCACCACAAATTCCTTGTCGCTGATGGCTTCCCGGATCAGCAGTCCCAGACTGCTGATCATGTCTGCGGCCCCGTCCATCTTCGCGGTCTTGGCCATCCAATAGACACTGTTCAGGGTATTGTACAGAAAATGGGGATTCATCTGGGACTGCATGGCCTGGAGTTGTGTCTCCTTGATCAGCAGCTGTTTCATGTAATTATCCCGGACCAGTTCATTGATACGGACAGACATACTGTTGTATGCCACCTGCAGGTCATACACATCCTGGTCCCGCACATCCTGTTTCTCATAGAGGGGGATCTGGGTAAGGGATTCCCCGGGCACCCTGCGGATATGCTGTATGAAGGTCCGGATGTCCCCTGTGACCCTGTGGGCCAGAAGCAGTGCCAGCACCATGGCACCGGCCCCGCACAGGGCCAGCAGGCCCACATAGCGCCAGAAGGCCTGCAGCACATCCTCAAACAGGCGGGAGTACGGCTCCAGCAGCATATAGGAGAACACCTGGCCAGGCTGACTGAAATCTACTACAAAGTACTTATCCTGGCCTATACTCTGGACCGTATACCCGTTTCTCCCGGAAACGGGTATATATTCTGCCAGGATATCCTGGCTGTCATTCAAGACATACCGCAGTCCGCTGTCCTGTCCGGACAGGACAAGCATCCCGTTGTGGACATCTGTCAGGGGACGGCACACCTGTTCCATATCCACGTACAGGATGACCACGCCGATGTGGTTCAGGGACAGATCCTTTTTCTCCCTAAGTTCCTTGGCCAGGACCAGGATATTGTCATCCCCCGTGGACTCCATCCCGTCTAAGAGAATGGTCTTCCCCTGGAACTCCTGGGCCAGGAGTCCGATCCTGGCTGCCACCTCCTCCGATGGCCGGTAGTACCTGGTGGAAGCCACCACCCGTACCTGGCCGGTCTCATCCAGGAAATTGGCGCACACAATGGCGTGGTCTGACACAATACCCTGCTGGATCCGGGAAGTGATCACATTCATGCTGGAAGAGTACTTCATGGTGGACACAGCACCAGCGGCACTTTCTGCCAGAATGGTGCTGCCCGCCTCCTGCACCTGCGGCGACACTACAATATCATATAGTATATCCTGGATCCCGGCCATCTGGTCCTCCATCTTCAGGATGGACGCATGGGACAGTTCCCCGGTAAGCTGATAGATATAATTGGTATTGGCCTTCTCCAGTTCATAGAGTACCACACACCCTCCTGCAAAATGCAGTATCAGTACCACTGCCAGAATGGATATGACTCTCTGTGCGATACTCTTCCTCTTTCTCATGTGCGCCTTTCCTTTCCGTAGTCCTGCCTGTCCTGTTTTTTGACCCTGGTATCATCATATACCTTGTCAGGATTTCAGTCCAGACATGGAGATACCTTCCACAATATATTTCTGGGTAAATAGGAACAGCACGATCACCGGAAGCAGGGACAGCACACACATGGCGAACATGGCGCCATAGTCCGATACACTGGTAGGGTCACAGAACAATTTCAAGGCGATGGACACCGTATAATTCTCCGGTGCATTCAGGTACAGCAAGGAACCCATAAAATCATCCCATTTCCAGTAAAAGGCAAAGATGGCAGAGGTAGCCAGGGCCGGCTTGATAAGTGGCAGCATAATGTTCAGGAACAGCCGTATCCTGCCACAGCCATCGATCTCGGCAGCCTCATCCAGTTCCTTGGGAATCCCTGCGATGAACTGCATGATCAGGAAGATGAAAAACGCCCTGCCTCCCCATTCCGGTATCACCAGGGGCAGAAAGGTATCCACCCAGTTTAGCTTGTTGAAGATAATATACTGGGGTACCACCAGCACCTGGCTGGGCACCATCATGGTAACCATCATGAAGAGAAAGAGAATCCCCCTGCCCCTGAACCTGACTCGGGAAAAGGCATAGGCTGCCATGGCAGAGGCGATCACATTGCCTACCACAGACAGGCTGGTCACAACAATGGAATTCTTGAAAAAGACAGTGAAAGTAGTCCCGCCAAATCCGGACCAGCCCTTCACATAATTGTCGAACCGCCATGTACTGGGAAATAGCTGTTCCACTGTGGAGAGCACCAGGCTGCTCTCCTTGAAGGAACTGAAGAACATCCAGATCAAGGGGTATATCATCACAATGCCAATGGCGCATACAATTACATGGAACAGCACCGTATGGATGGCTTTTTTCGTCCTTGTCACTTTCGTCCCCTCCTTTTCTTCTTGTTCCCGCCGCCGAACAATTCATTCTCATAGAATACCCATGCGCTGGAAGATTTAAATACCAGGGCTGTAAAAAAGCCGATGATTACCAGAAGGATCCAGGCCATGGCACACCCGTATCCCATCTTGTAATAGGCAAAACTCTGCCTGTACAGGTATAGGGCATAGACCAGGGTCTTGTTCATGGGTCCCCCGTCCGTAATAATCATGGCCTGGGAGAACACCATGAAACCGCCGATCATCTGCATCACCAGGTTGAAGAAAATGATAGGACTTAACAAAGGCAGCGTAATCTTGAAGAATTTTTTCACAGGCCCTGCGCCGTCCACCACAGCCGCCTCATAATAGCTTGTAGGGATCTGCTTTAGGCCGGAAAGGAAGATCAGCATGGGGGAACCGAACTGCCAGATGAACAGCAGCACAATACTCCAAAGTGCAGTGTCCTTGTTGGAAATCCAACTGATGTCGCAGGGAATCCCCAGGCTTTGCAGGAAAGTGTTAAATACCCCTGTCTTGGAGAAACAGTATTTCCACATGACGGACACTGCCACACTGCCCCCCAGAATGGATGGCAGGTAATACACCACCCTGTAGAAAGGCACAGCCTTGGAATCCCGGTTCAGGATCATGGCCACCAGCAGGGCGAATACCAGGCGCAGGGGAATGGAGAGGAACACGAACCGGAAGGTAACACCCAGGGACGTGAGGAACAGCTTATCCTGGGTAAACAGTTTCACATAGTTAGCCAGTCCTATGAAAGTGGGATTGGAAAGCATATTGTATTCTGTGAAGGACAGGACAAAGGAAGCCAGGAAGGGAATTGCCGTAAAGGCCAGGAAACAGACCAGCCAGGGTCCCACAAACAGGTACCCCACCAGATTGTCATATTTTCCCTTTCCGGGCTTCCTTCGTCTGCCGGATGAAAGTTCTTTCATTTGGAATCCTTTCTGCGCATATAGCCATGCGCTATATAATAATAACCGCCCTATTGCCGGCTTTCATGGAAAAGGACCCGCGGGCAGGACATGTGCGGGTCCTTTTCCATACAGATACCGGGGGCTGCTGCCCCGGTATCCTGATCTGAAGCACTAAGGCAGGATGGCAGCGGACTGTTCCAGGAAATCCTTCACACAGTCTTCTGCGGACATTTCGCCATACATAACCGCCGTGTAATTGTTCTTCAGTACACTGATGGCCTCTGCGGAATTGGCAGGATCTGCGGGATTGGTCTTTTGCACCACCGCGGATACCCGGTCCACATACTCCAGGGTGTTGCTGGTGAGCTGGTCCGTATCCTGGGAAGTCTTCAGCATATCACGTACGGCGCTGGACAAGGAGATGCCCCTGTCGGTGCCGATGGTCCTGGCTGCCGTCTCGTCATTGATTAGGTAGTTCAGTACCCTGGCTGCTGCCGCAGGATCCTGGCAGTTGGCAGAGATACACCAGTACATATTGGAATTCAGGTACATGCCGCTGCTGCTTCCACCGTCCATCTTCGGCAGCATCACCATACCCATCTCCTTGCCAAGGGCCTGGCTGTACATGGTGTAGTAATTGCTGAGCATAAAGCTCATGGCCGACTTGCCCTGGGAAATGTAGGCATCCTCCGTGGTGGACCAGGCCACCTGTACCTCGGGATCCACAAAATAGCCTTCCTTCACCCCGTCATACACGTCCTGGATGGCCCCTGTGACTGCTGCCACCACAGCCTCGTCTTCTGCCCAGGGAAGGGATTTCCCGTCTTCTGAGAAAAAGTCATAACCATAACTGCGCACCATGGTCTCCACCACCCACCTTGCCTCTGACAGGAAAGGAATCTCTGTCTGTATGCCAGTGGCATCGTAAACGGCCTTGGCTGTGGTGATGAAGTCGCTCCAGGTCCAGTCATCTTCCGGGTATGCCACCTTGGCCTGGTCGAAGATCTCCTTGTTGTAAGCAACTGTCACTGTGTTGTACCCTGAGGTGAAACCAGCCAGCTTCCCGTCCACCATGCCGCCGCCCAGGGCCTCCTGACCGATGTTGCTGATATCAATGGTGCCATCGTCCACATAGGGCTGCAGGTCAATGATCTGCCCATTCCCGGAATAATTGATGATATCCGTGGTGGACATCTGGATCACATCCGGCAGGTTGCTTCCCACTGCCTGGGTTGCCAGGTTCTCAAAATAGCTGGACCAGCTTGTGTATTCATAGGAAAACTCTATTCCCTGGGCTTCCCCGTAACTGTCCAGGGCAGCAATGGTGGCATTGTGCCGCTCCTGGCCGCCCCACCAGGCCACACGCATGGAGGATGGCTCCTGGGATCCCTCCCCGGAAGAAGGAGTGCTCCCCTCTTCCGGAGCCTGGGAACTCTCCTGTCCGCTGCCCTCGCTGCTCACACTGCCTTCACTTCCCCCTGATGACACCTGTCCGTCCCCGCCCTGTCCGCAGGCTGCCAGGGACAACACCATGGCGCCCGCACAGATCACAGACCATACTTTCTTACGCTTCATTCTTCTTAACCTCCTGATTCATCCGCTTGCTATCCAGCGGTATGTTTTGTGTACAATATTATTGTAGTGCATCCTTTTTCCTGCAACAATCAAAAAAAGTGGACAAAATTTTCAAAAAACGGTGTATTTATACTTAAAAGTTCAGCTATAAAATATTTCTTTTTATTGAAATGAGAATAATAGATTGACATTTTCAAATTTTTATAATATTATAAAAAAAACATGAAAGGAGAATACAGATATGGTATAATTTAAAAAAATAGCGCAATAGTTTTTATTCAACAAAAGGAGAAAATGATATGAAGAAAATGATATTAGCAACAGCTTTGGTCTTATTAGACTGTCAATATATTCAATTATGCCAGCGGAAGCAGAAGCGGTTCATACAATGCTTCTGAGCAGGCATATTATTTGGCCACACGAGGAACGACCAATTTATGTTCCGGTTATTTTGACACAAGTTTTTATTCTACAAGTAACTTGTCAGACACAACAGGTTCGCAATTTAGACTGATGATAACAACAAAAGATTCCAGCGGGAATAAAGTTGAACTGAATTTCTTTACTAGTATATTCGACTAAATATTATTGGGGCCATAGCGATAATGTATCCGTCATTCTTGATATTTGTCCCGCACTTTACATAGGCATAAAGAAGGGAGGCAAATTATATGAACCCTACAACAAAGACAAATATACCAGATATTCCATCCAGAAAACCAGTGAAAATAGGGAAGCTGCTATTCCTCATTGCAGGAGAAATCGCACTGTTGCTATTCCTGTTCCTTGTAACAAGATTTCATGACAGGGGATTACAGATGAACTGGTTCCATAATGCGGTCAGCGAATGGGTAGTGGCAGGTTCCGTATTCATTGCCCTGTTGGTTGCAGGATTATTTCCCGACTTCCTGCGTTCTTTTGTATATATGCTAAAAGAAAAGGAAACCATTACCACGATACAAGTACAGAAATCTTTGATGGCTGTCAAACTGGCTATGGCTGTTGCAATTGTTTCAAATCTGTTCGTACTGGTATTCCTTTTCGTGTCCATGGCAGAGAGCTTTACCATATATGCGGATCAATTGGAAACACTATTTCCATACAGCCTGGAAGCACTAGGAGGAAATGCTATATACGGCCTTCTGGCCGTTATGCTCCTGCTCCCTGTGTATGCACGGCTTAAAATAAGGTTGCTGGCCATGGGAAGTTCCATGGAATAGGCTTTTAGTCTGTGTATTGACCATATAGCATCTGAATGAGGGGTCTGCCGTGGCAAAATCGGAAAATTATCGCCATGGCAGACCCTGTTTTGCATAGTCTCACTACTCTTTTGTACTCCACACCCTATTCTGACTCTTCCAGTACGAACTCCGGGATCAGTCCATACACATCGGACAGCCCTATGATAAATCCCGGATAGGTTTCATATAACTGGACTTCCCCGTCGGTCCATGCCAGCTTTTCCACGTCAACTGCCTGGATATCCAGGCGCAGGGGATATTCCTCATAATACAGCATGATATACAGCGTGTTCCCACCATCCTCTATTCTGCACAGGCCATCTTCCTGGATAAGCTTTTCCAGAAATTGCCTGTCGGCAGCACTTATTTCTTCCAGATTTTCCAGATAAGGAATGTCTTCCATAATGGTCGTATAGACGGCATCCAGGAGATAGCTGTTCATGGATTCGAACTGGTAGCTGAGTTCATACCACAATCCCCACCGGCTTTCCACTCCCCATTTGTTTGTGGCATTCCAGATTTCTGCCCAGTAAGCGGTGTCCCCATATTTTTCCCTCATGATCTGGTTATTTTCCCTCATGATCTGGTTATTTTCCGTCTCCTTTACGGAGACCGTAGATGCAGCAGTACCTGCAGACTTGACGGCATACAGGTTCCCATATTCCGCATCCATCAGCAGTTCATATCCAATACCTTCTGTATCATAGAGCTTCAAGTACCAGAGTATGAAATTGACCCCCTGAGCATAATCCTCGCTATAGATCACATACTGTTTCCACTGCTCCACAGAGAAACCATCCGTGATGGTATAGGGAAGGTAACTTAGATCCAGAAAGGTATAGAGCAGGCCCTGGTAGATCCCAATGTCATTGTCCGTCAGACGGTCATAGAGATCCTTTGTCACCTCAAACTCCTGACTGGTCACATAATACTGGGTACCAGCCGCCAGCCCCTGTGCGTAGTCTGTCAGCCGCCTGCCCAGGGATGGCTCGTAGGAGGTGGTCATCACGGAGATATCCAGGTTCTCCCGCATGGAAAGCTCCGTATCCTGGCACAGGTACCTATCCTGTGCCTTGAACACCAGTTCCGGTCCCAGGAAAGCTCCACACAGAAGTCCCAGGAGCACTACGGCCACCAGGATATAACGCAGGGTATGGTATCTGTCTCCGCTCCTGCGCCTGCCAGTGTATTTTCTATGTCTGGCCGGGGCAGCCTGTCTTTGTTTTGTTTTCCCCCTGTCCCTTCTGTCACCTTCCATCCGTCAGCCTTTCCCTGCTTCCTTTCCTGCCTGTGTACCTGCCTTTGCCCTCTTTCCCAGGACAGGGGGCCGGTTTTCCCTGCCCTGCACCCCGGTTCCAGACACGGCACCAGGCGGTCTGTTCCCGGCCTGCATGGGAAAGATCACTTTCATCACTGTGCCCTCCCCCAGTCTGCTGTCAATCTTCAAGGTAGCACCATGGAGCAGGATGATCTTCTGGCACAATGCCATACCGATGCCTGCACCACCCTCCTTGCGGGAACGGGATTTGTCCACCATATAGAAGGCCTCTGTGACACGGCTGATCTCCTCCTTGGGGATCCCCCTGCCGTTGTCCACTACCTTCACCTCGTAACCGCCTTCCCGGACTGTTCCCTTCAGCAGGATGAAGCCATCCTCTCCTTTGTCCATGGCCTTCACGGCATTGTCTAACAGGTTGTAGAACAGGGAGAGCAGCAGTTCCATATCCCCGTGCAGGGTACCCTTATCCATGCTGATCTTGCCCTTGATCCCCCTCTGCCGGAAAATAGGCCGCATGGTGGTGCGGATGTTCTCCTCAAGCTGCCTGGTCTGGATGGGGCGCAGGGCCAGGGGATTCTTGTCCATGCCCACCAGGTCCAGCAGCTTATGGGAAAGGCTTTCCAGCCGTTTGCCCTGGCTGTAGATATAGAAGTATGCCTCGCTGCGTTCCTCCTCGGACAGCTTCATGGAATTCAGCATGTCTGCGTAGCCGATGATGGAAGTCAGCGGTGTCTTCAGTTCATGGGCAAAAGCTGCCGTAAAATCTTCCTTCTGCCTGGCCTCCTTCACCTTTTCCTCCATCTGCTCCACCAGCCTGTCTGCCATGCGGTTAAAATTCCGGGCCAGGGTACCGATCTCATCCCGGCTCTTATTGTGAGAGCGCAGTTCATAACTCCCCTCTGCAATCCGGCCCGCCAGTTTGTTCAGGCGGCTGATGGGACGGGTGATATACCGGGACAGGGCATAGACACAGACACTTCCCACCAGAAGCAAAATAACCAGGGCCAGACGGTACTGGTTCATCAGTCCCTGCCTGTCCCTGTATACAGGTGTCAGATCCATACACATTCCCAGGATCACCGGCTCCTTTGTCACATCAGAGATAGCTGCCGTGAACATGTAATAGCTGCCCCCGATGTCCCGGATACAATAACCATAGGTCTCTTCACCCAGGGCACCTGTCAGCGCCTCTGTCACCTCCTGGAATCCCACGGCTTCCAGGTATTCCCCGCCATAGTAATAGGTTCCGTCCATCTTCCCTATAAAACAATGTGCCCCATCCCGTTCCACATTGTCCACAATGCTGTCAATGGTCCTGGGTACGGCATAGTCATCGCCGAATTCCTCCATGGAACGGCAGCCCATCTCAAACAGGTAATGGAACATCCTGCTCTGACTGTTAGCACGGTCGATCTCCCGGTTCAGCATCTGGGAAAAATTGGAGGAAAGCATCCAGATGCCGAAGGCAGTGAAGATCAAGGTGAGAAGGGCAATGGTCGCAAAGAAAAGTTTGTCTGCAAATTTCATGGATTAACGTTCGCCTTCCAGGCGGTATCCCACCTTATAAACTGCAGCAATCTCATTGTCCCAGTTCAGTTTCTTCTTCAGGCGCTGGATGTGGAGATCCACTGTCCTGCTCTGGCCCATATATTCCCCTCCCCAGACACTCTCATAGATAGTCTCCCGGTACAGGGCGATATTCCGGTTCCGGGCCAGCAGAAGGAGCAGGTCAAATTCCTTCATGGTGAGGGGAATCTGCTCACCGTTCCTGGTCACAGACCTGGACGCAGTGTCTATCACCACATCGAAGACCTCCATCATGGTCTCTGTCTTGTGGTATCGTCTGAGCACCGCTTCCACCCGGGCCAGCAGTTCCACGATCTCAAAGGGCTTGGTCAGGTAATCATCTGCCCCCATCTTCAGCCCCTTCACCTTATTCTCCGTGCTGCCTAAGGCCGTCAGGAAGATCACCGGCATCTCCAGTGTCCTGGCATACTCCATCAGTTCATAGCCATTGATCCCTGGCAGCATCACATCCAGCAGCACCAGGTCAAACTTCTCCTGATCCATCAGGTCTGCCGCCTGCTCCCCGTCCGGCGCCCAGGTACAGGCGTAACCTGCCCTGCGCAGGTTCATCCGGATCAGGTTCGCAATGGGTTCCTCATCCTCCGCTATCAGTATCTTAATCATTGTCTCTTCTGCCCTTCCTGTGATGTCGCAAGCCAGCTGCAGATTGTCTTGCATGGATCCCGTGAGCCGGCTATAGTGCCTATTGTGTCATTTTCCTATCTGTTTTTTGATCCATATTCCATTGTACATCCAGTTGCATCTTTTTTGTATCTTAAAATATTTTTGTCATGTTCCGATATTCTCCCATGTCGTTATCCCTGGTACTTCTAGTATCCTATTTTAGCATACCATCCTGCAATTTGCCATGGGGAAAAGCCAATCTTAAGATTTCTCCCACCCATTCCCCTTTGATCCGGATTCCCATTTTCACTCAAAATATCAGGCATCCCCATCCTGCCCATGTTATAATGGGGTCACGGACAGGAAAGGGGGTTCCTTATGCAGAGACTGGAATTGCTGGCTTGCAGCCTGGACTTTATAGAGAGACATATGAATGAAACTGTAAGGACAGAGGATATCGCAGCAGCCTGTTACTGTTCAAAATCAACCATTCCGCAGTCGGGAGAAATTCACGGAGATCTATCCGAGATTTGTAAATCCGTTACAGGATCCCCTGCAGGATCCTTCCCAGAAAGGAGATATTTGTTTTATGCAGAAAAGAGATATCAGCCAGCTCTATGAACTGATCCAGAAAAGAAAAAACTGTTATTTTGTGTGCTGTGACATTGAATCCCTGATGGTGATCAACCAGATGTCCAGAAAGGCCGGGGATCTGGCCATCCTGGAGACCATACGGCGGATGGATGAGGCCGCCGGGGAGGAAGATATCGTATTCCGGATCGGCGGGGATGAGTTCTGTCTTCTCACAAACAGCCCCCAGGAGGAATATGCTGGTAACCTGGCAGAAGCCATCCGTAGCCATAACACGGAGACTTTCCTTTTTGAAGGCAGGCAGTTCCCACTGTCCCTGCATATCACAGTCACGAGATTCGAGGGAAACAGTCTCCGGTATGGGAATCTGTTTTCCAGCCTGTACACAGCCCTGCAGCATACCAAGGCTTAAGATATCCCACAAAAAGGTGCCCGGACAGCATGCTGTCCGGGTATTCTCCCCAGTGTCTCCTGCCTCTAACCTCTGGCTCCTATGCTTTCCCTGGGATATGCAGGTCATCCTGCCCCGGTACCTGTAGGATGGTCTGTAGAAGTTCCATCAGCCTTGGCACGTCAATGGGTTTGGGAATATGTCCGTTCATGCCGGCCTTTAGGGCAGCCTTCCGGTCTTCCTCAAAGGCATTTGCCGTCATGGCAATGATGGGAAGATCCGATATCCCGGCCCGTCCCAGTGCCCGGATCCGCCTGGTAGCTTCGAAGCCATTCATAATGGGCATCTGGATATCCATTAGGATCAGGTCATACTGTCCCGGTGTGGCGTGCTCCATTTTCTCCACAGCCACCTCGCCGTCATCTGCCACATCCATAACAAAACCTGCCTCCCGCAGGATCTCAATGGCAATCTCCTGGTTCAGTGCATTGTCTTCCACCAGCAGGATCCTCTTCCCCTCAAAGGAAATGGTCTCTCCTGCCCCTGGCTGGCACTCTCTTGTAATCCCGAAGGGAGACTCCAGGACCTCACGCAGTTCTGACAGGAAGATGGGCTTGGAACAGAATGCCGTGACCCCGGCCTTCCGGGCTTCCTCCTCAATATCTGACCAGTCATAAGCGGTCAGGATGATAATAGGGGTCTCCTCCCCGATCAGTGCCCGGATCCGCCGCACCACTTCAACCCCGTTCATATCCGGCATAAGCCAGTCAATGATATAGACGGCATATGTATCCTCCTGCTCCTCTGCCAGCCGGGTACGCAGCACCGCCTCCTTGCCGGAAGTGGTCCAGTCCGGCCTCATGCCGATGGTGGACAACATCTTGGTGACACTGGAACAGGTGTTGAAATCATCATCTGCCACAAGTGCCCTAAGTCCCTGTAGCTGGGGAATCACTTCCTGGCGCACCGGGCCAGTGCAGGTTCGGAAACGCAGGGATACCGTAAAAGTAGTTCCCTTCCCCTCCCTGCTGTCCACAGATATCTGTCCGCCCATCATATCCACAATATTCTTGGTGATGGCCATCCCCAGGCCGGTTCCCTGGATCCCGCTGACTGTGCTGGTACGCTCTCTCTCAAAAGGTTCAAAGACATGCTCCACAAATTCCTGACTCATGCCGATTCCCGTGTCCTTCACCTGGAATTCATAGGAAGCCCACCCGTCTGCCACATTTCCCTTCTGCAGGATGCGGACACTGACAATACCTCCTGGCTTTGTGAACTTCATGGCATTGCTAAGGAGGTTCAGCAGCACCTGGTTCAGTCTCAGTTTGTCACATAGCACATGTTCGTTCACTACATCTGCCGTATCGATGAAGAATTCCAACTGTTTTGATGCAATATCTGACTGTACGATAGTCTTCAGGTCGTGCATGATTTCCGGCAGGGAAGTCTCCTTCTCCTCAATCTTTACCTTTCCGCTTTCGATGCGGCTCATATCCAGCACATCATTGATCAGGCTCAGCAAGTGGTTGCTGGATGTGGTAATCTTGGCCAGGTAGTCCTGGACCTGTTCGGTGTTGTCTATATGGGCCGCCGCCAGGGATGTGAACCCGATGATGGCATTCATGGGTGTCCGTATGTCATGGGACATATTGTTGAGGAAGGTAGTCTTGGCCTTGTTGGCATGCTGGGCGGCCGCCAGTGCATCCTCCAGATTGCGCTTCTGCTGCTCCAGTTGCGCCTTGAGCCGCTTTTCCTCATCAATGTCCACGAACAGGCCTACAAAGGTAATGGGTGACCCATCTTCCCTTCTGGACAGCCGGCCTGCGGCATGGAACCAACGCCAGCCGGCATGTCTGGTCAGCAGCCGGTATTCCACATCGTAATTCTTCTCCCCGGTATAATCATTTACCGTTTCCCAGTATTCTGCAAGCACCTGTTCCTTGTCGTCTGCGTGCAGCAGGTCTGACCAGGATTCCAGGCGGTTGGGAAAATCCTCTTCCCCCTCATAACCCAGCATATGCCGGAAAGTCGTACTCCAGGTACAGGATACCATCGCGCCCTTCTCATCAAATTCCATGCCCCACCGGCCGGACCCCATGGCCACATGGATATTCTCCATGGCAGTCTGTTCCCGCTCAGCCTGGGCATACGCCGCCCTGATCCTGTCAGCATCCGCCTTCTCCTGTGCTATTAGGATACCCACACTCTTCCTGGACTGGTGGATCAGCACGAGGAAGACTCCCAACATAGAGAGTACGGTAATGATAATCTGGAGGGTACTGCGTGACAGCATCCTGGAACTGACCGAACTGATCTGGTCATCAATCACATTATCCTGGACAAGGATCGTCAGCATCCAGTTTGTTCCTTCTACCGGAATATAGCAGAGATCCTCAACGGTTCCCATGTAGTTGAAGGATATCTTTCCCTGTCTGCCACTTGCAAAGTCATTCAAGATCCGTTCATAGCCGTCTGCCTCTTCCATGACCGCATCCCCAAGTGCCTGGAGGATATTCTTCCCTGCAGTGAGATATCCGAAATCATCATTCGTAAGGCTCTCCCCGTTCTGGTAATACAGGTTGAAAAATGTATTATTGTTGTCATCCTGGGTCAGGAATCCCAGCATTTCATTCATATTGATCTGGCTGAAACACACCTTGATCCTGGCACCCTGGAAGGAAATTCCCTCCACGGGAATGGCAAGGATCACCTGCTTCCTGGCCCCATAGAGATTTGTGGTGACAATCAAGGGTTCTGTGAGTTCCCCGGATAAAAAGCCATACCGGCTTAATCCGGAAGTGGTGCTGTGTTCTGCATAGACAATCCCATTCTCATCTACCAGGACAAACTTATCCATGTCATAAAGTTTTTTCACCTTGCCCAGGAAACTGCGCAAGGCCTCCTGGGATTCCAGGTAAGACGCATCCAGGATAGCAAGGGCATTCTCCATAAACCGGAATCTGTCAGCCAGTTCCTTGGAGAGCACCTCTGCCCTCTTCCCGGCCAGTTCCTCCAGATAGAAATCACTGACCCTGGCCACAGCCTGGTCTGCACCCCTCCTGGCACTGTTCATTGCCCAGATGGAGGTGAGGAGGAGGATCATGGCAATTACGACTCCGCCCCACACAGCGAAGGTGATGGTACGCCTCTTCTGTTTCCTGTTCATGTCTGTTGCTGGTCTGTCCATGGTATCCTGCTCCTGCCTTAATCTATTTCACCGTACAATGTCCGTAACATGGCGGCGGCACCATCCTGGTAGATAATCGTGGTCCGCTCCTGGGTTTTCTCCGGATACAGTTCCCCGGGGAGCACCCCGTCTGCAATTTTCACAGCCACCTGTAAGGTATCAAAACCAATGGAATAGCAGTCCTGTACCCCCAGGGCATAGATAACGCCTTCCTTCAGGTACTGCAGGGCTTCCTGGTCGTGGTCCATCCCTACGATCAAGGTCTTGCCCTCCCGGCCGGCTTCCACCACAGCCCTGGCTGCCCCCACCGGATTGCTCATGTTGCAGCAGATAATTCCAGCCAGATCCTCATGACGGGACAGGAATGCCTTGGCAAGCTCATAGGCATTGTCCACGGAATCCCCATCGTAGGCAGTCTCCACAATCTCCATGTCAGGGTACAGTGCCACCATCTCCCTGGCACCCCTGGCCCTGTCCTCATGGCAGGGAGCACCCTCGTTTCCTACCAGGATAGCAATCCTGCCAATGCCGCCAAGCTTCTCACACAAAGCCAGGGCAAGGTCAGCGCCATCCTCATAATTGTGGGTGTTGCCCACATAGGCAATGCGGCTACAGCCATCTTCCCTGGAAGCATCGGAGCTGGAAAATGTCATGACCTTTTGCCCATCTGCCATCAGTTCATTGATCACAGGTGTGATAATGTCCACATCTGCCACATCCACCCCGATGACATCAAATCCCCGTCCGGAGGCATCCCTCAGACGCCCTGCCTGGTCCTGGGCAGAGGCAGCATTGGGAGCCAGGTACTCATAATTGATGATGATCCCAAGGCTCTCATACTGCTTCGCCGCATCTTCGATCCCTAGGGCAACGGCATCCCACCAGGGATGAACCAGCTTATAGGTAAAATAGAAATTGTACTCCTTCTTACATGGCACATACCCGTCCAGAACATGGTCAAGCTCAACGGCTTCCACCATGTTCTGTGCGGCATCGCCGTCCCCTGGATCCCCTACGGCTGGTACATCAGACTGGAAAAGTGTCTCCTGTGGACTGTCCCCGCACCCTGCCAGTCCCAGGCTTCCCCCGCAGAAAAATGCCGCCAGGACCAGCACCTTCTCAAGTTTGCCTGGCAGTTCTTTTTTCTGTTCCTTTCCTGTGTGTTTTTTTATTGTAGCCACTGCTTTCCCCTTCCCCTTTTTATGGGGCTGGCCAAACAGACCAGCCCATCTGTTTCCTTATTCCCGCCAGCAATAGACAAAGAAGGACGATCTTGATGCCCTGTCAGCCTGCTGCGGGGTATATGACTGAAACAAGGCTATTATAGCAAACATGAAATTTTTTTACAATAAAAAGCGAATGGATCTGAAGTATCTGTGACTTCACATAATATGAGATTTCTGTCAGTCGCTGATATACCTCTATAGAAGAAAGTGCATATTTATAATTTCCACCATTTTCACTTATCGTTGTCATCTCTGAATACAACCTATCCATTTCCTTTTTCATGAGAAGTATGACAGCTGCCTCCTCTTCTGATAGGAAGCCATCTGCCTGGAAAGATTCGATCTGTTCAGAATGAAGAAATCCACCATTGTTGATTAGTCCTATGATACTCTCCATTTCCCGCCACCCTGCCGGATCCATATGGGCATTCCTTACTTCCGGCATGGAGATGGTGATCAAGTTCACATGTATTTCCATATAGGCTTTCAATTGCATCATATCATTTGTAATTGCTCCCAGACAGGAAAGCTGTTCTTCGAAAGATTTCATCTCCTTAAAATGATCCAGGTCACAAATCAAATCATTCATGGCAGCGTGATACCGTGTCAGAAATTCCTGCTCCCAGGCCTTTTTCTCCCGGAAATCTTGTATGTAGAACAGGGCAATCCAGCCTATGCAGCAAACAGTCAAAAAAACGGCCACAATATACCGTTGTACTTTCCTTTTTCTTGTCATCTTATTTTCACTCCTACAACGTCTCTTCTGAAGACCATTCTAACATAAATGTAAACTCAATACAATTATCATAGTAAGATATCTGGACATCGGCCCGGAGGAAGCCTGTCCATGATTGCGGATAAAAGACAAGTTCTTCTTTTGCGGAAAAGGGAACCGGCAGAAAAGGAAAACTGTCCGGCGAAAAGTTCATCTTGATCTGAAACAGGCGATACAACAGGCAGCCTTCTTTGACAGAAGGCTGCCCATCTTAAACCTATTATCTTTTGTGGATATTTATCCCCTATTTGTCACAGCCGCAGTCCTCACACCTGTCAAAGGCCGGGTTGAAGGCATAGAAATTCTTGCTATCCAGCTTATCCTGGGTGATGCGCAGGGCTTCGCCAAACCGCTGGAAATGCACCACCTCCCGCATACGCAGGAATTTGATGGGTTCGCACACATCCGGCTCCTTGATCAGACGCAGGATATTGTCATAGGTGGTGCGGGCCTTCTGCTCTGCAGCCAGGTCTTCTGTCAAGTCTGTGACCGGATCTCCTGTCACCTGGAACTGGGCAGCCGTGAACGGGAAACCACTTGCAGCCTGGGGCCATACCCCTACAGTATGATCCACATAGTAAGGTGCAAACCCACTTTTCTCAATCTCCTCCATGGACAGGTTGCGTGTGAGCTGGTGTACAATAGCCGCCACGATCTCCAGGTGGGCCAGTTCTTCCGTTCCAATGTCTGTCAGCAGTCCTGCCACCTCACGGTAGGGCATGGAATATCTCTGGGACAGGTAACGTATGCTGGCACCCATCTCCCCATCCGGGCCGCCATACTGGGAGATGATTACCTGCGCCAGTTTTGCATTGGGTTCTTTGATGTTTACAGGAAATTCCAGTCTCTTCTCATAACTCCACATTTAACCGCACTCTCCTTCCCAGGGCAGGGGAGCCATGCCCCAACGCCATTCCTTGTTGCTCTCCGCAAAGTTCGTGTTCAAGGGGAAATATTTCTGGGAAAATTCCCGCACCATCTGCTGCTTAATCCTGTTATAATGGTTGAAATATTCCATTGCATTGCGGTCCTGGGGATGTGTATCCAGGTATAGGGTCAGTTCTGTGAGCACGAAGTCCACAATGCCGATATCATTTAAAAGCTGCTCTTTGTTGCCCATTACACACATCTCCTTCCCGTGAAGGGTTTGTTCAGCTCAGGAAATACTGTGCCGATACAATATGCCTTCTCCAAATCGTCATACATCTTCTCAAATCTCTGCCATGGCACATAGGCCATCGCCACAGGAAATTTGTCAATCTGGTTGTCATATCCGTGATCCTGCATTAGATTTCTCTCCTCGGATCCATTTTGGTTTGCTATTATGATATGACTGAAGGCAGGCAACTGTGTCAAAAAGGTAGGAGACAAAACTTTGATATAGAAACAGACCAGGCGGTACAGCCCTTATGCTTTGGCCGTACCGCCTGGTCTTGATATGCTTACACCTGTTTTCTCCTGTAATGGGTTATAACAAAGAGAACCATTCCTACAGCAAATGATACGCCTGGAGAACCATGATGATCCTTCTTTATCCTTGGCATCTACCTGGCTCATTGCCCGCGGGAATCATCCCTGCAATCCCCTGGCCTGTCTGTCCATATCCTCCACCACAATATCATGGATTTCCCCCAGGGAGGCACAGTATTCCAGCACTTTCCAGGGCTCATTGGTATGAAAATGAATCTTTATCAATTCTTCATCCCCTACTGCCAGCAGGCAGTCTCCCTTGAAATGCTCCATAAAATAGTCACTGATCTCATCCTCATCCAAATCTTTCCCTTCGATCAGCAGCTGCGTATCATACCGGAAATCCAGCATTTCCATTCTCCTTATTCTCATGCAAGGGCACGCCACCACACCCAAAAAATACTGCGGGTTCCCTGCTGCACACCGTTTCCAGGTCACAAAACCAACTGTCAGCGCTCCTCCCCCATGAAGAACAGCGCAATGGTTCCCGGCCCGGAATGGGCGCCGATGGTAGGCCCGATATGGCTGATCAGGAAATTCCGGATCCCGAACCGTTCCTTGATCTGGTCACGCACATATTCGGCATCCTCCAGGGCATCCCCGTGACTGATGAACACATAGTCATCCAGGTTCTCCTGCTTCCAGGTTCCCATCTTCTCCTCCATATAGTCTACCAGGGCATTTAAGGACTTTTTCCTACCCCGGATCTTGCCGATCACGATCAAGTGTCCTTCGCTGTCCACATGAAGCTTGGGCTTGATCCCGGCCAGGGTACCGATCACCGCAGCAGTCTTGCTGACCCTGCCGCCCCGGTAAAGGTGGAACAAGTCGTCTACCGTGAATACATGGACAAAATTCTGCACATTGGCATGCAGCCACTGGGCTGTCTCCTCCAGGGATTTGCCTGCGTCCCGCATCTTCACTGCCTTATGTACGAAGAGGCCTTCCCCCATGGAGGCACAGAGACTGTCCACCACCACGATCTTCACATCCGGATGCTCTTCCATGATCTCCTGGGCCGCCATGCGCAGGTTGCCACAGGTGCCGCTTAGTCCTGAGGAGAATGCCAGGTGCAGGATCTCCTTGTCTGCCTGTATATATTCCTCGAAATATTCCTTTGCCTCGGCAGGATTGATCTGGGAAGTGGTAGGCATCTTGCCTTCATTGCGCATCATGGCATAGAATTCCTTCCAGTCCAGTTCTTTGTCCCGTCCATAGGTAACGCCGTCCAGAATATAACTGATGGGCATGCAGCCTATGTTATGTTCTTGCAGGTATTCCTTTGGCAGGTCGGCCGTACTGTCTGTAATGATCTTAAACATATCAGAGACTCCTTTCGTATCTATGGATAGTCCGATGTAAGGCTGGAAGGACACTGTTAAAAAATATGCATCCCGTTCACGCTTCCGGATAGAGCTTTTTCGGATAGGCCCCTGCTGCAACCAGGGCCCGCAGGGAATCCACCACTGCCTGCTTATCTTCCTTGTAAGTGACGCCAAACCATTTGTCTGGTGTCTCCAATACTTTCACGGTGGCTTTCCCCTGCACCAGAAGCTGGTTGATCACCATGGGCAACAGGTATTCAGACTTGATGTCCCCTTCCCTGATCCCTGCCAGGAATGCCGGAAAACCTTCCTCCAGAACCTTCATGAAGGAGGCCGGGAATCCCCACATGTTCATGGAAGCATGGCACCCAGGCTGAACAGATACAGGATATCCCTGTTCATCTGCCGCCTTCAGTTCTCCGTCTTCCATGCGGATATCATAGGTCTCCACCACGGTCTGTAACAGGTTGTCACTGTTCACCTGACAGATCCCCCTGGTCACGCCGCCATTCTCACTGAGGGTATTCTCCAGCAGGAAGCCCCCCATGCACAGGTCATAGACAGGACTGTCTTCCTTCATCTGTTGGATCATATACGCATGGACCTTCCGGAAACCTTCTTTTCCGTAATAGTCATCTGCGTTGATCACCATAAAGGGACCATCTACCAGATCCTTCGCACTGAGCACTGCCTGGCCGGTTCCCCAGGGTTTCTTCCTGTCTGCAGGCCTTGTGAAGCCCTCCGGCAGGTCATCAATCTCCTGGAAGGCATAGGCCACATTTGCCGCCTTCTCGATCCTGTTGCCGATCACCTCACGGAAATCCTTCTCCAGATCCCGGCGGATCACGAATACAATCTTGTCAAAGCCTGCCTGGAGGGCATCGTATATGGAATAATCCATGATGATCTCCCCGCCAGGTCCAACCGGCTCCAACTGCTTGATGCCCCCACCGAAACGGCTTCCAATTCCGGCCGCCATGATTATCAACGTAGTGTTTTTCATATCCAGTCTCCCTTATCGATGTTTCCTTGTTTGATGTCTATTATAGCACAATTATCTCAAAACACAAAAGGAAAGCACCCTTACTTCTTGATTCTGTCAATATCTGCCAGATTGCCCCCCGGTGAAGTGGGTGTTTGCTTATATTCAGTATACCATGTGCCAAACGCAAAGTCTATTATATTTTTATGCCTGCCCTGGACTTGCCCTATAAATAGCAGCCTTATTCCTCTTTCCTCTTTCCTGGTTTTTCTTCCTGTATCAAAGCCCCCGGCAGCCGCCTGCGGATCAGCCGGTTCTTCAGGCTCTTCCAGTCAAAGGGAAGCAAGGGATACAAATAGCTTCTGTTGGACACGGTGCGGTTGCAGCCGATGGCAAGAAGTGCCACTCCCAGTCCCCCGATATATCCGGCAAGGCCAAACCACTGGGTCAGCAGCAGACTGATCATCCGCAGGAATTTCAAGGCATATCCCATCTCATAGTTGGCCTGGGTATAGTTGGCAATGGCCACGAAGGCCATGTAAAGCATGACCTCGGGGGAAAACCACCCACTGTTTACGGAGAATTCCCCCAGTACCAGGGCCGCCATGACGCTTAAGGGAGTGCTGAGCATGTTGGGAGTGTTCACCGCTGCCAGCTTCAGCCCGTCAATGGCCAGTTCCAGGATCAGAAATTGCCAGATCAGCGGCACATTGGGAGCTTCCTTCAGCATAATGAAGGAAAAACTGTCAGGAATCCATTCCTCATGGCTTACCAGCAGCAGAAAGGTAGGGGTGAGCAGATACGTCAGCAGGCTGATCAGAAACCGGGTAATGCGCAGGTAGGTTCCTGTGATAGGTGGGAAATAGTAGTCATCGGCCTCCTCCACCACATCAAAAATGGTGGTGGGCAGGATCATGGCAGAGGGGGAATTGTCCACCAGGATCACAATATTTCCCTCCAGCACCTGGGCGGCTGCCGCATCCGGACGTTCTGTGTACTTGAATTTCGGAAAAGGATTGTACCACCTTCTCTGGTAGAGACATTCTGCCAGGGACTCCTGGTTCATGCTCAGGGCATCTGCCTGGATGTTCTGGATCTTGCGCCGGATGGCTTCCAGGAACTGTCTGTCCACCCGGTCTGCCATGTAACAGAGCACAATGTCCGTCTTAGAACTTTTCCCTGCGGAGAGCATCTCCATGTGCAGGTCGGTACTGCGGATCCGTCTGCGGATCAAGGCCGTGTTGAAGACCACCGTCTCCACGAATCCGTCCTTGGATCCCCTGAGTACCTTGTCCTTCTCCGGCTCTTCCACTCCCCTGGAAGGATATGTCCTGGAATCAATCAGCAGCGCCTTCTCATAGCCGTCCACCAGCAGCACAAACATGCCTGACAACAGGGAATCAATCAGGACCTGGCATCTTCCCTCAATATCCACTTCCACATAAGGGGTAAACTGTTTGGAAAGTCCATGCATGTCAGAGGGCATCTTGTCCGGGGTAAGGTCCATGAAATACTGCAACAGCTTCTGTACCAGTTCATCCTTGCAGAAACCGTCCACCAGGTACATGCAGGCTTCCCTGCCACCAAAGGAAATGACCCGGTAGATCACGTCAAAGTTCTGTTCCACTGCCAGTACCTGGTTCAGGTAACGCATGTCCCTGGCCAGGCATCCTGTAAGTTCCGATTTGCTTTCTTGTTTATCCAAAATAAAATCTTCCTTTCCGCAAATGCTTTTGCCTTAGCATTTACCAAAGGAAGATATTTATGCGCTTTATCTATCCTCTTACAGAGGCAGGAGGACTGGCAAGGCATCCACTGCCGGCCAGGCCTTTTCATACACCTGTGGTACTTCCCAGGCCGCCATTGCGGACACCTTCCGCATGATCGTCCACAGTGATGCCATACTCCAGGAAGATTCCCTGGGCAAAGGCCATTCCCTGGGCAATCTCTACTGTCCGGCCCTCATTGGTGTCATTTGTCATCTTGATGAAGATATGTCCTTCATTGTCGGAATCATAGTAGTCACTGTCAATGATCCCCACTGTATTGTTCATCTGCAGACGGTATTTGAAGCCAAGCCCGCTCCTTGGATACAGCTTCAGTACCCAGTCCTGGTCTATCCTTACCCTGATGCCTGTAGGGATCTTCACGGTCTGCCCAGGTGCCAGCACAAAGGGAAAGGGTGCGTAGAAATCGTACCCTGCACTGCCCCTGGTAGCCCGCCGGGGGAGCATGATTTTTTCATACATTTCCTGTATATCCGTATCCGGAATCTCCGGGAAATCCCCCTTTACCGCCTCCGCAAAATTCTGGAAACTTACCTTATAAAACTGTGCCACTCTTTTCATGCCTGCCTCCTGGTACCTCCAAGAGCGGATTTGTGCAGCCTCGCCCAAAACCCGCCCCTGTTATCTCCTATAGTTCTACATTCTTTCAGAAATTTTGTCTTAGTCACAGCATCCACAGATATTTTCTGGCCGCTCAGTCTCCACATAAGCCTGCTCATAATCACCACAGTGCAGTATGGGCACGGACGGATCCTGCTGGGCCAGGGTACGTCTTACATCAATGACCCTCTGGTTCCGGCTGCCCTTCCAGAGCAGCTTGTCATCCTTCTGCGCAATATGGAATTCACCGTCCACTACCACATCCACATACTGCATCACGGCGTCATCCCATATTTTCTCCCAACTGTCCCCGGTGTACATCCAGATGGTCTTGTCCGGGAATTCTGCCCTAATCTGTGCCATCAGTGCCCGTACATCCGCCCTGTTGGCCGGATGCATGGGATCCCCCCCGGAGAAGGTGATCCCGGAGATATAACTTTTCCGAAGCTGCTCAAACACTTCCTGCCTGGCTGCCTCATCAAATGGCAGGCCTCCGTTCGGATCCCATGTGACCGGGTTATGGCATTCCTTGCAGCAATGATTACAGCCTGCCAGCCATAGGACCACCCGAAGACCATCGCCATTGAGCATATCGTCCTTCGTTATATTATGATATCTCATCTTTCATCCCCGTTCCCTTATTCCTAAAACCTTTCTGTTCCCTTCCTGCCATGACCTGGAGCAAAACACTCCCTCTGTCTCCCCGCCTGCTGCATACCCGGAAGAAAACTCCCGTTCTTCTTCCCACTTGCCACATACCGAGAAGAAAACCCCGTTCTTCTTCCCGCTTGTCACATCCTGGGAAGAATGCCCTGTAAGGGCATTCTTCTGGACGAAACTTAGATTTTCTTAGGTTGTGTACAAAGAGGTGTGTTTACACACCTCTTTACAGCCTTAGAAAATCTTTTCGTCCTACATGCTCTTCCGCTCCGCAATCTCTGCCATCTTGGCATCATTGAGCCTGGTGTCCCCATGTACCCTGGAATAGGACAGATAACCGTTCATCCTGTCAATCTTGGTCAGGTTCCGGCTGCCGCACTTAGGGCACACATCCATCTCCAGTTCCTGGTGGCCGCAGTCGTCACAGTAAGCCAGGGACAGATTGACCCCCTCATAGAAGCCCATGGCCATGGCCCGGCGGATCAGTGTCTTGATGGCCTGGATGTTATAGTCTATGGGATATTTCACATACTGGATCTTACCGCCATTGCTCAGATCCCAGAACCGGTCTTCCAGATCCTGCTTCTGGATGGGGGTGATGTCTTCCGTCACATGGCAGTGGAAGCTGTTGCTCACATACTCCCTGTCGGACACTCCTTCCACGATACCATATTTGTTGCGGAACTGCTTCACCTGCAGGCCGCAGAGATTCTCTGCCGGGGTGCCATAGATGGCATACAGGTTGCCGTCTGCCTCCTTGAATTCATTGATGCGCTTGTTGATATATTCCAGCACCTCCAGGGCAAACTGGCCGTCCTCCACCAGGGATTTCCCATTGTAAAGCTCTTGAAGTTCGTTCAGGGCCGTGATACCGAAGCTGGCCGTGGCAGATTTTAGCAATGGCTTGATCTTGTCTGTAAGCTTTAGGTGTCCTCCCAGGAAACCGCCCTCACAGTAGGCCAGGGGGTTGGTAGAAGCCCGCATCTCCCCCAGGTACGCGTAAGTGCGGATATGCAGCTGTCTGATCAGATTCAAGTAATAGTCCAGCACTTCGTAGAAATCCCGGCTTTCCTTCCTGGACTTGGCCAGGATCATGGGAAGATGCAGGGATACTGCCCCGATGTTAAACCGGCCTACGAACACAGGTTTGTCCTCCTTGTCCGCTGGATGCATACCGCCCCGCTCGTACCAGGGGGATAGGAAGGCCCGGCAGCCCATAGGGGAGATGATACGTCCATACTGCTTGTACATGCTGGCCACATAGCCTTTCCCAGTCAGGCTCAGCCAGTCGGGGTACATGGTCTTGGCAGAACACCTTACCCCTGCTTCAAATACGTCCTCCAGGGGTTTACCCGGCCCATGCAGGTTCTCGTCATACAGGAATACAATCTTAGGGAACAGGACTGGCTTCTTGTGATCCTCCTTGCCTTGTCCCTTGCGCCTTACTTCCAGCATGGTGATGGTAGCCAGCCTGGCAAACCTGCCAGTGCCAGTGCCTGCAGTGACAGTGATAAAGGGATAGTCCCCCCGGCTGCTTCCCACAGTATTGAATTTATACTCCCAGCCCTGGAAGCCCTGTTCAAACTCCCTTGCCACATCCGCATCGGCTTCCTTTTGTGCGGCTGCCTGGCCGATTCCCAGGCGAAGGTACTTCTCTATATACCGCCTATAAGACTTCTCTGCATACGGCTCCAGGATCAGATCCACGCTGGGCACGGTAAAGCCGCCATACTGCTGGCTGGCAGCGCTAAGTACAATATCCCCGATCACGTCAAAGGCCACATCCAGGGATTTTGGTTCATTGTACCACACATTGCCCATCTCAAAGCCGCCGCTCAACACATTCTGTACATCAAACAGGCAGCAGTTCATGGTATCCCGCCTGGCAGACATATCATGGACATAGATATAACCGTCCCGGCAGGCCTGGATCTCCTCGGTGGTCATGAAGAACTTCTGATAAAGCTCTTTGTTCAGCTGGTTGAAAATCAGGCTCCGCTTGGTGGCCACCAGGGCAGAGTCCGTGTTGGCATTCTCTTTGTCCCCGATGTACATGATGGACTGGCTCTTCTTGTATACGTCATCCAGCATCCGCACAAAATCCTGCTTGTAGTTGCGGTAATCCCTGTAGCTCTTGGCCACCACAGGCTTCACCTGTTCCAGGGCACTCTCCACAATATTGTGCATAATGGGAATCGGGATCTCATCCTGCTCCAGTTCGTTCACTTTATCCACCACATACTGGCAGATATGGCATTCTTCCTCCTGTGTAAACTTGGTAAGTGCCCTGTATGCACTTTTGCCAACGGCATTCACCACCTTCTGCACATTAAAGGCTTCCTTGCTGCCATCCTTCTTGATCACATAGACCGTCCTGGCCGGCTTAAAATCCTCCCCGTAATCCACATTGTCTGTCACTGCCTGGTCGAAATTACTGCTCATCCAATCCATCCCTTTCCTGCCATATATAGATCATCTTCCAAGGACACATACAAAATGTAGTATCCCATTAAACTTGCATCCCAATATATTGTGCAAGTACCTACTAGTATAAATACAAGATACAGTATTTGTCAATATGCCTATATCCACAAAAAAGCCACCTAAATTTCAAAGAAATTTAGGTGGCTTTTCTGAGTCCATTTTTCATTTTCCTCTTGACATTCCCATCTGGCGCGGCTGTCCCACTCCCGGACTGTCCCTTCAGAAGCCATCTTCCGTCAGGAAAACGCTCCCACGGAACATACCATCTGCCTGTCATTCGTCCTGCCCCATGGCATCCACAATATCCGTCAGCCATTGCCTGTATTTCTCTTGGACTTCTGCAGGCCCTGCAATCCTCGCCTCCCTGCCGATTCCCGCCAGCCAGCCGAAGAACTGGCCGCTGACAATCACCCTGGCCCGGACCCGGAACCTGCCCGGCTCTGCTGATGGCCGGATATCCACCTCCCTGCCGAAGCGGTCTATGACCACGCCTGCCAGGCGGTCAGGAAACACCATGGTTACAGTCTCCTCCTCCCCGCCGAACATGCCGAAGGTCTGATTGGCATATATAGCCGGATCTACACTGGCAAACTGTTCCATACCCGTCCTGGGCCGGGACAGCACGGTCACCTGTCCCATCTTGTCCACCCGGTAATGCTTCATCATCCGGTCCGTGTCATCATAGGCGGCCAGATAGTAGTTCTCCTCCCGCCAGAGCAGTGCCCAGGGGCTCACCTGCCTGGTACCACCCTTCCTGGGCAGCAGTTCCTTGTGCAGGTTCCAGTCCAGATACTGGAATCCGATCTGCCGGTTCTCCTGGATGGCCCTGTGGATGCTGTCTATATTGTAGTAGATGCTCTCATTCTCTGTCTTGATACGCCCGGCCACATATACCTGTCTCTGGAGTTTGCCGGCATCGTGCCTGCCAGCCATCCCTTCCAGTTTCCGGATCAGGCTCCTGGACTTTTTGGTGGTGATGAAACGGGAGGACTGGACTGCGTCCACCAGCAGTTTTAACTCCGGCAGTTCAAACTCCCGGCTGGCCATATAATACCCGCCTCCCAGCCGGCTGTGCACCTGTACGATATCACAGCCGAATTCCTGCAACTTCTCAATGTCGTCATAGATGCTTTTCCTCTGGGAATGGATATCATTGGATGCAAGATGGGAGACCAGCTCTGCCGTGCTGACAGGATGGTTCTCATCCGAATTCTCATGCAGATACTTCCATATGTACAACAGCTTCAGCTTCTGTCCCATGAATTTTGCCATATCTACCCCCGCACCCTTTCTACTCTAACAGTCCCAGGATCTCATGGAGATGGCTGATCTCATGATCCGGCACAAGTCCCGTGCCATTGACAACCCCTTCCTTCCGGTACCAGCAGGTACACAGTCCCGCCTGGATTCCTCCCTTGATATCGCTGGACAGGGAATCCCCTACCACCAGTACCCTGGCAGGGTCCTTCTCCTGGATATGCTCCAGACAGTACGCAAAAAAAGCCCCCTGGGGCTTGGGCGCACCAATCTCCTCCGATATAAAGATTCCATCCATCAAGTCTGCCAGCCCTGACAGTTGCAGCTTCGACCTCTGGGTGCCGGCCACACCATTGGTGATCACATACTGGGACACTCTGCCCTTCAGTTCCCTGCACAGGGCCAGGGAGTCGTCCAGGTAGGTATAGATGCTTCCCAGTCCCTCCTGGTACTGCCCAAGGAAACGCCCCAGGTCAATATCCTCATACCCATACTCCCGGAAAAACTGCTCAAAGCGTCCTGTGAGCAACTCTGCCTTGGTAATCTCCCCTAATTCCAGGCGCCTCCAGAAATCTGCATTGATCTGGGAATAACGCTCTATCTGCGCTGCCGTGATCTCCCGCCCCACCAGGCGAAAGCATCTGGCCAGGGACTGTTCCTGGGAGTACGTAAAATCAAGCAAGGTATCATCCACATCCCACAATATGGTACTGTACCGGTTCATGTGCCCATTCATCCGTTCACGGAGTCTGTGGCAGTCCCTTCCTGGGAAGCCTTGGCATTCTTTTTCTTCGCCAGGGTCAGGCCGATGGCAATGGCTGCCCCGCCTACCACTGCTATGACCAGCAGCAGCATGATATAAGACAAAAATGAATTCACAAAACTAATGAGATTACCCATGATCTTCCTCCTAGCCTGCCGGATGCTCCCTGGTACCGGCATTCTTTCTTCTGTCCGGAGAGGATATCATTCCCTGTTCATCCTCGACGGAATTTCCAAGGGGTGTGATCCGTCCCGGATCCCTTTCTCTTAGTATACCTTCCCTGGCAGCTTCCGTCAAGTCTGCATCCCATTTTCCCGTGGATACAAAGTACTCTGCCTGGGCAGTTGCCTTCTGTATGATTGCCGGCTCATATCCCATCAGTTCCAGCAGCCGTATGGCATTTTGTGTGGTGGCCCGACCCGGCAGGAGCCTGTAATTGAAGCGGATATCCCCTTCTGATACCTCTTCTTCAAAGTGGTAATTGGTAAATGTCCCCTGTAGCAGTTCCGTCAGTTCTATGTCGTGGGTAGCAGCAAAGCACAGGATCCCCGACCTGCCCAGGGATCTTAAGATCTGTGTGGAAGCCGCAATCCTCTCCACCGTGTTGGTGCCCCGCAGCACCTCATCCACAAAACAAAGCACAGGGCATACACCGTCCCCGGCACTGTCCAGGATCCGCTTCAATGCCTTGATCTCCACAATATAATAACTCTCCCCGCTTCCCAGGTCATCCCGAAGGGCCATGGAGGAATAGATCCGGAAGTAAGTTCCCTGATAGCCCCTGGCCGTACAGGTGTGTATGGTCTGGGCCAGCACGGCATTCAATGCCACGGTCTTCAGGAACGTGGATTTCCCGGAAGCATTGGAGCCGGTGAGCAACACCCCCTTTTTTGCTGTCACGCTGTTTTTGACCGCATGTTCCAGAAGGGGATGGTAAGCCTCCTGCAGGCATACTTCCTGGCTGTCCGTAAAGCAGGGCACACAGTACCCTTCCCCCAGGGATTCCCTGAAAGCCCAGACGGCAATGGCTGTCTCCAGGAAGCCCACCAGGCCGATCAGGGCATCCACGTCCTCCATATGCCCCCGCAGGTGCTTCAGCATCCGGTTGAACTTAATGATATCCACATGGAAGATCATACGGATGTAGTCCATGAACACATCTAACAGGTTGCCGGATGCATTTCCCCTGCCCGGGGCCATGACCCAGAAAGAGTTTCTCTTAAGCGCCTTCATGTTCCTGCCATGCAGCTGCATCTCTTCCCGCTCTGCCTTACACACGGGTACCTCCAGCCTGGTCAGTGCATCACAGGCTTCCAGAAGACGCATCACATAAGCAAAACTGGTGATATAGGGATCGATCTGGGCCTTCTCCTTGAAATAGGTCATGATGTTCCAGATGGTCAGCACCACCAGTCCGGTCACAGCCAGGGGCAGGTTGATCCCGAGCAACCCTATGAGCGGCAGATAAAGCAGGTCAGCCAGGAGACTCTTCGTATTCTTCCGTTCCCCCAGGGTCTCCAGGTTGTCCAAATAGTCATAGAGGGAGTATTTCCCTGTGTGTCCCAGCCTGTGCATCTGAAGCTGCACCCGCACCCGCTCATCCGGGTGGCTCCCAAAATACCCGACTACCTCTTCCAGGTGCAGGAGCGTCTCTCCCTCCTGCCTGGGGGTGCGCAATGTATAATATAAATACTCCTCCCCGGATGCGGAAAAAGTATAATTCATTCTCTTGAACAGATCATCCATCCCCAGGTCATTCCAGGTGATATCATCGATCTGCCCCGCCTCCCGGTGCCTGTCATAGAAGCTTCCCATCTTCTCATACCGCTCTAAGCTGTACTCTTTCTGGTTCAGCTTCCCATAGTCCCCATAGAGGGACTGGATGAACTTCTTCTCTGCCTTCCTGGCCCTGGACACTTCCATCAGGAAGATTACCAGCACAAAACCTGCCATGGAGAGCAGGGCTATCAGATATTCCATACAGATACTCCTTACGCGTGAGGGAAGGTGCATTTCCCGTCCACTTCCACACATGCAAAATGGCAAACAAATCATAGCAAAAGGAAACTTTTTCGCCAGGAGGCGGGCCCATTTGCGGCCCGCCCCCTGGTACCCTATTTCATTCCCGGAATATATCGGCGCATCCTTATAGGAATATATACTTTAGGATAAACAGCACTGTCAGCACATACATCAGCACGCTGACCTTGCCCTTTGTCTTGCCGGCGGCCAGATGCAGGATCGTCCAGGAGATCACACCCATGGCGATACCCTCTGAGATGCTGTACATCAAGGGCATGGAAAGGATGCACAGGAAGGCCGGGATGGCTTCCAGCATATTGTCCCAGTTGATCTTGGCCACAGATGCGATCATGTAGAAGCCCACGATGATCAGCGCAGGGGCTGTGGCAAAGGAAGGAATGGTGAGGAACAGGGGAGAGAAAATGACGGAGAGCAAAAACAGCAGACCGGTGGTCACAGCCGTAAGGCCGGTACGTCCGCCTTCTGTCACGCCGGAAGCACTTTCCACAAAGGTAGTGGTGGTGGAAGTACCCAGGACGGCACCTGCACTGGTGGCAATGGCATCTGCCAGCAGGGCGCCCTTGATCCGGGGCAGCTTGCCATCCTTGTCCAGCATGTTCGCCTTGGAGGACACGCCGATCAAGGTTCCCAGGGTGTCGAAGATATCCACGAACAGGAAAGCGAATACCACCACGATGAATTCCGTGACATTCTTCAAGGCGCCAAAATCTGCCTTGAACACCTGGCCGAAGGTCTTGCCAAGGGCTGAGAAGTCAAAGGACACAAAGGCCGTGGGAATCACGGAATACATTTTCAAGTCCGGGTTGGGCTGGTATAAGCCCACCAGTTCACATACAATACCCAGCACCCATGTGATCAGGATGCCGAAGAGGATGCCTCCCTTGACCTTCTTGATCAGCAGGAAACCTGTGATGAGCACACCGAGGATAGCCAGCAGGGCGCCCATACCCACGGAATTGAAGTCTGTCTTGAAGTTCTGGTAGGACACCAGGGTGGATTCATTGTTCACCACAATCTTGGCATTCTGCAGGCCGATAAAAGCGATGAACAGGCCGATTCCGGCGCTGACTGCCGACTTCAGCGTCATGGGAATGGCGTTGAAGATGGCCTCCCTTACATTGGTCACGGACAGTACGATGAAGACCAGACCTTCCACAAAGACCGCCATCAGCGCAATCTGCCAGGAATACCCGTAGATTCCCACTACGGTAAAGGCAAAGTAGGCGTTGAGTCCCATTCCGGGGGCCAGTGCAAAAGGGTAGTTGGCAAAGAGCGCCATCAGTACAGTACCCAGGAAAGACGCCAGCGCCGTTGCCAGCAGGACTGCGTTTGCATCCATTCCTGAGGCGGAAAGGATGTCGGGATTCACGGCCAGGATGTAGGCCATGGTCATGAATGTGGTGATACCAGCCATGATCTCGGTCTTCACATTGGTACCGTTCTCCTTGAGCTTGAAGAATTTCTCTAACATGTTTCTCCCTCCTATGTAGTTTAATTAGAGAATCTATATAAAATGCACCATTGCATTTTATAGCGGATCATACCCTACAGGCCTCCCAGGATGCGCTTTACGATTTCCCCGCATTTCCGATAAATTACCTCCACGTCCTCTCCCACATTGTACTCCCCGTTCCGATACAGGATCTTCCCACCCACCATGGTCATACACACGTTGGACTTACTGCCGCTGTACACCAGATTCTTGGGAATATTGTGAATGGGCTGCATATTGGGCTGGTGCAGGTCGATCAGGATCATGTCTGCCAGCTTGCCCTTGGCCAGTACATCCGCCTTTGGCAGGCGCATGGCCCTGGCCCCGTGGACGGTGGCCATCCGCAGCACCCGCATGGCGTCCAGGCTGGCCGCATCCTTCTCCCGCAGCTTGCTAAGACCCGTCACCAGGAACATCTCCCGGAACATGTCCAGGCAGTTGTTGGAGGCAGGGCCGTCCGTACCGATGGCCACGGAGATCTTCCGCTTTTCATATTCCGCAATGGGAGCGATGCCGCTGGCCAGTTTCATGTTGGAGGCAGGGTTGGTAATCACGTAAAGCCTGCGTCTGCGGAACACATCCATGTCCTGGGCTGTCATATGGACGCAGTGATAACCGCCCCCGCCGTACTCGAACATCCCCAGGGTATCCAGGAACACTGCCGGAGTCATGCCATGGCGTTTCCTGCATGCCTCCACTTCCTGCTCCGTCTCTGCCAGGTGGGTATATACCGGGGCACGCAGCTTGTGGGAAAGCTTCACCACCTTGTAGAGCAGTTCCCTGGAGCAGGTATATTCTGCATGGAATCCAAGTTGATAGGTGATTAAGGAGTTCTTCCTGTTGTTCCACTTCAGGTATTCTTCCTCCACCTGTTGGATGGAAGAAGAGAAATTGTTCAGGCCGCTGGTGAGCACGCAGCGCATTCCCATGTCCATACAGGCCTCTGCAATGGTATCTGGCGTCAGGTACATCTCGAAGATGGCCGTGATGCCGGAAGTAAGATATTCCAGGATGGCCAGCTTCGTCAGATGATAGATATCCTCCCCGGTCAGCTTCGCCTCCAGGGGAAACACCTTTTCATGCAGCCAGGTATCCAGTGGCACATCGTCTGCATAGGAGCGCAGGAAGGTCATGGCAGAGTGGGTATGGGCATTCTTGAAGCCGGGCATCAGCAGGTTGCCCTTGCAGTCCAGTTCAATGTCCCAGGCAATCCTGGGGAAATCCTGCCCCCACTCGCTGGCCAGTTCCTCTTCATCTGCCACATAGGCGATCCTGTCATTCCTCACCCACACTTCCCCGGAGAACACATCCCTGTCCTTCTCCATGGTCAGGATCTTCGCATTGTATAATCTGATGTTCATTGGATGGATCCTCCTCCAAACCCACAGGGCAGCAACTCGTCCAGCTTATATTCCCTGTAGTCTTCCTTGTCCTTAGCCACGAGCACCACCAGATCCCCGTCAGCAAACTCTTCAAGTACCTGCCTGCAGATACCACAGGGATAGGCATAATCCGCAGGTTCCTGCCCTGCAAGTCCGCCTGCAACGGCGATGGCCATAAAGTGCCGATGGCCCTCACTGACCGCCTTGAAGATAGCTGTCCTCTCTGCACAGTTGGTAGCCCCATAGGAGGCATTCTCAATATTGCCTCCCTGGTAGACTTCCCCGGACTTTGTGAGCAGGGCCGCCCCTACGCAGTAGTGGGAATATGGCGCATATGCCATCTTCCTGGCCTCTAAGGCCGCTTGAATCAAATTTTCCTTCCAGTCTGCTGCTGTACCCAAGCCGATACCTCCTGTCTGCCTTGTGTAAGATGGCTTCATCTCCCACAAATCGTGATACACATCTGCCAAAAACAATGTTCAGACACACTCTGGCAGACTGTCCCATATCTGGGAAGTCATACCTTCATGTCTTTTATGGTCTCCGTCACCAGTTTCTTAAAATGAGGGGCCGCCATGTCTGCCGCCTCCTGGACCTCCTTGTGGGACAGGGGACTTGGGTTCATCCCTGCGGCCAGGTTGCTGATACAGGAGATGCCGCATACCCGCATCCCGCAATGGTTAGCTGCAATGGCCTCCACCACCGTGCTCATGCCCACCGCATCACAGCCCAGCAGGCGCAGCATACGGATCTCCGCAGGAGACTCAAAAGAAGGCCCCGTGAGCTGGGCATATATCCCCTGCTGCAGGAAAATGCCATGCTCTGCTGCTTTCCTGCGGATCAAGTGCTGTAGTTCCCCGTCATACACGGCACTCATATCCGGAAAACGGGTTCCCAGTTCTTCTATATTCTCCCCGATCAAGGGGTTGGGTGCAAATACAGAGATATGATCCCTGATCAGCATCAGGTCCCCTGCGTGGAAAGAAGAATTGACCCCTCCTGCCGCATTGGTGAGGAACAAGATCCCTGCCCCCATAAGCTTCATCAGCCGGATGGGCAGTACCACATCGCTGACGGGATAGCCTTCATAATAGTGGACCCGGCCCTTCATGCATACCACGGGAACCTGGTCTATCCTACCGAAAATAAATTTCCCTGCATGTCCAGGTACCGTGGATACAGGAAACCCTGCAATATCCCCGTAGGGAAGTTCATACTCTATCTGGATGTCCTGTGCATAATCCCCCAGTCCTGATCCCAGGACAAGTGCCACCCTGGGAATAAAATCCGTCTTCTGTCTCACACGGTCCAGGCAACGCAAAAGCTTCTCATATTCCTGGTTCATAGGGTTCCTCCTGTTTTTGTCTACGGCTGACTTATGTGTTGTAGTTTCCATGTACTGGATGAACTGTTACGTATCATTATATAGAAAAAAAGCCGAAAAAGCAATTCATTTGTGTTCATCCGAAGAATATGTTATAATTGTCCCAGTTTTCTTTCTGACTTATCTGACGATTTTGTGGAAAACTCCATAAAGGAGTCAAGGAAAGCATGGAAAAACAGAAATAGATACTTTTTAGCACAGAAAAGATTGGAATGCATACAAGGAGAGAACATATGAAATATTTCCATACAGGTTCCGGACGGCCGGAAGCTGTCTGCGTTGTAACCGCCATCTGCTATTTCGGCCTGTACTGCGTGGTGGCCCTGACATTGCTGTTCTGCCAGCCTTTCGGCAACCCGCCGGATGAATACAACCGTTACCTCATCCCCCAGTTTATTGCTGAGAACGGCACCCTGCCCACAGGCTTTGAGGAGGAAGTGCGCATCGAAGGATATGGGTCTTCCTATGCCTTCCATCCCATCCTGCCCTATATCTTCCAAGGGTATCTCATGAGACTGGCGGGTCTGTTCACCCAGGATTCCCAGGCACTGTTGCTGACAGCACGCCTAGTGAATTTTTTCTTCGGACTGGTGATGGCCGTATTCGTGTTGCTGCTGGGACATCTATGGTTCCAGGACAGGCGCTTTGCATGGCTGTTCGCCTTCCTGGTGACATTCTGGCCTCAGGGTATCTTCCTGCACACGTATGTGAACACGGATTCCTGCTGCATGATGTCCATTGCCATGATCCTCTACGGACTGACCTGGGGACTGCAGAAGGGATTTGGCCCTGCTGCCAGCATCCTGCTCTCCCTTGGCATCATACTCTGTGCCCTGTCCTATTACAATGCCTATGGCTTCATCCTAAGCAGCATCCTGCTTTTTACCGCTTCTTTCCTGTCCTGGGAAAAGGGCAGACGCCCCGTCTTCCAGTGGAAACCGTTCTTAAAAACAGGGGGGATGATCTCCCTGGTGGTACTCCTTGGCATCGGCTGGTGGTTTATCCGTAACCTTCTGCTGTACGAGGGAGATCTGCTGGGAATGGCGGCCAGGGAGCGCTTCGCCACCCTTCACGCCCTGCCCCAGTACCAGCCAGCCTTACGGGCAAGCTGGCTGAACCTGGGGTATTCCGCGTGGGATATGCTGCGGGATTCTGATTTCATCACCCTCACCAGACAGAGCTTCATCTGTTCCTACGGTGCCATGAACATCACTACCTCCATCTGGATCTACCGCTTTTACCGGGTACTGGTGGCTGTCGGGGTATTGTGCAGCCTTCTGATCCCCTTAAGATATACCTGGAAGGTGTCCGGGATCCTGGAACGAAAAGAGCGAGTATGCAGGGAGTCCAGGACCAAAACCCAGGCCGGCATGGGGGCTGGAAAAGGATTGACACGCTTCTTCCACGGAAATATGGTCTTCTGCATCGCCATGCCCTACCTTTTAAGTGTGATCTTTTCCTATACTACGGACTATCAGCCCCAGGGACGCTATGTGCTCCCAGCCCTGGTTCCCCTGTGCTATTATGTAGTCCACGGCCTGGAGAAACTCCTGCTGCTGGAGCCGGGAAAGCTGCCCGGCTTCCTGGGCCGGGCAGGCAGACAGTGGGCCGGTAAGCATACTGTTCCCGCTGGCAGCAGGAAAAAAGAAGGCATACCCACGGCGGTGGTAATCACACTTTCCGCCCTGGTCGCCTTCTTCCTCTTATGGACAGTGTGGGGATATGCACTGCCCTATTACGCCGCCAATCCGGTGGCTCCTTAGCTGGCGCCTGCCCCGTTTCACACCCATGCCATCTACAAGGGATGTGTGAACCGTAGCCATCAGATGATGATACACACCATGCCCCCGTTGCTGTCATTGACGATCTTCTGCATGGTATCCTGGAGCTTGAGCTGGCTCTCCTCACCAATCACAGCCACCTTGGCGGTGATGCCGTCATTGACCAGCTGCTCCACGGTCTTGCCGAAGATATTGGTATTCCAGATGCCCTTCTCCATGTCGGCCTGGTTGATGAAACGGATCAGGTCGTCCGCCTGTTCCTGGGTGCCTACAATGGGAGCGATCTCCGTCTCGATGTTGGCCCGGATCATGTGGATGGAGGGGCTGGAAGCCTTGATCTTCACCCCGAATTTGTTGCCATGCTTGATCAGTTCCGGCTTTTCCAGCACGATCTCCTCCCTGTCCGGCGTCACCACCCCGTAGCCCTTGATGCGCACCATGTTCACCGCATCCAGGACCTTGGTATATTCATGCTTCATGGCCGCAAAACTCTTCAGCTTGCTGATAAGCTGGTATTCATCGGCAATCGTCTCTCCCACCATCTCCGTGAGCATCTCATAGTAGTAGGATTCCTCCACGTCCAGCTGTACCCGGATACAGCCGTCTGACAGGCTGATATTGTCCATCTTGCAGCGTTTTATGTATTCACTGTCCAGGTTCACAGGCTTTAACAGCACATCCCGGATGGTGTTATAATCCTTCATCAGAGCTTTGATGTTGGAGATGATATCCTGTTTCATGCGGTTGTCCCTGGGCAGCAGCTCCACCCATTTAGGGCTATAGAACTCTATGGCCGATATGGGGAATTCATACAGTACTTTCTCCAGGAGCATGTGGATATCTTCCCTCTTCAGCTGCTCACAGTTGACAGGCACGGCAGATACCCCGTATTTCTCACTGATCTCCCCCGCCGTGTTCTTGGCATCCTCGGAATAGGGCTTCTGGCTGTTCACCAGCACCAGGAAAGGCTTCTTCAGCTTCTTCAGGGCCAGGATGGTCTTCTCCTCTGCCTCCAGGTAGCTGGCCCTGGGGATCTCCCCGAAGCTTCCGTCTGTGGTGATCACCAGCCCGATGGTGGAATGGTCGTTCATGACCTTATCCGTGCCGATCTCTGCCGCCTGGGTGAAGGGGATCTCGTAATCGAACCAGGGCGTCTTCACCATCCGCTCCACATCCTCCTCCATGTGCCCGGCTGCCCCCTCCACCATATACCCCACACAGTCGATGAGCCTGACGGAAACGGGGATATCACCGTTTAGTACCACGTTTGCCGCTTCATTTGGCACGAATTTCGGTTCCGTGGTGGTAATGGTCTTACCCCCGGCCGACTGGGGCAGTTCATCCTGGGCGCGCATCTTCGCATGTTCATCCTCCATGTAAGGCAGTACCATTTCCTCCATAAAACGTTTGATGAAAGTGGACTTTCCGGTGCGTACAGGACCCAGTACCCCGATGTAGATCTCGCCTCCTGTACGGTTCTTGATATCGCTGTACAGGTCGTAGGTGTTTATAGCATAATTTTCCATAGAAAAACCTCCTGCATATACTGTTACATGTATATGTAGGAGGTCTGGAAAGCATACCTTTCCTTCTGAAATCTGTCTCTATGGAGACAGGAATCCTTATTGTCCCTGTTTCTGTGCCCTGTGGTTTCTGTGTCCTATAATTCCCATATCCTGTGGCTTCTGTGTCTCAGTCTCCAGATTATGGCTCCATCATCACCCCCATGAATACAGGCATGCAATTTTCACAGTCCACAATCATATAGAAGAAAGGTCTGTCCAGGTACACTTCCTTGATCTCCATGGCAGCCCCTCCATCGGCCGGTGCCACCACAGTAGCAGCCCCGGCCCTCGTTCCCCTCTCGTTCACCGCAATGTATGTCTTGTGGATCACCCGGCTGATATACAGATTCCCCCGGTCAGAATGCCCCATGCCGGAAAAGTCTGCCCGTTCCTCGTCAAAGGCATCCTCCATACCCATCTGTCGGAGGGTCTGTCCTAGCTCCACCCCATATTCACTTTCAAACCTGGGGATCCTGGCCCACACCGGGATATCCTGAGCGTGGGCCAGGATGTCACACAATTTCTCCCCGGTCAGGGATGCTACATATTCCTCCACTGCAAGTCCTTCTTCCGGCAGCAGGGCTGCGAAGGCATATTTCCTGTCCGCATAATATTTCAGGAATCCTTCTGCCTGGTCATCAGACAGATAGACAGATTCCTCAGACCACATCATGTCCACCTTCCTGGCAGTCCCGTCCTCCAGGGTAAAGTCCTCCTCCCGCACCTGGAAATCCTTGTAGATCTCCTGCCACTCCCCGTCAAAGGCCAGGGCATTTACCAGGTACATGACTTCTTCGTCCGGAATCCTGTCCAAGATGTCCTTCACCATGCCGTCTGTATGATCCTCCACCCAGGAATTGATCTCCTGCAATGTGGTGTCATCAAAAGGCGCCTGGTACAGTCCAGCCCCATAATATTCCCGGTTGCTATCCAGAAATGCCTGTTCTGCCTGGAAGAAATCCGCATCCCGCAGCCAGATGGCATTGGCCATGTCCAGCCTGTATTTCTCCCCTTCTGGGAGTCCCTCCCGCAGATCCCTCAGATAGGGGTTCAGTTCACCTAAGGAAATCCCGAATACCTGCTCCATCTGGGACAGGGTCCCTCCTCTGGCCCCATTTGCAGTCATGGCCAGGGCAGACAGCACGGAAAGGGGAGATACCAGGACGTTTTCCTTATCCTCCAGATTGTTGCATAACAGCTTCAAGCCAAAATCTGCAAAGGCACCTTCTGCATTCCCTACGTAAAGAAGGTCTTCCCCAGGAGCCTCCTGGCCCATGTCCTTACCTATCTCCTGGATTGGATCCTGCCCTTTGTCCTGGTCTGCTGCCAGGCCCTGCTGTCCTGTCTGCTCTTTCATCAAGTCCTTTGCCTGCATCCCGGCATCCCCACAGCCTGTAAAAGGCAAGGCCAGGGCAAGGGCCATACAGATACCAAGTCCCCGTCTTCTGACTACCTTCAACCTATTTCTTTTCCTTCCCATAAAGTTTCTCCCTTCTTCTGAAAACCCTGTCATGGCTGTCTCTCCTCCGGCATTCCGCACCTGTGCCTTCCTATGTACCTGGTCCGTCCTGCCGGTTATATAGATAGACGAAAGCCCTGGAAAGAAGTTTCAGAAAAAAGAAAGTTTGTTTCCACTGGCTAAACTTTTGGATCAAAAATAATAGCAGGGATGGCAAAATCCCTGCTATTGGCTGAAATCTTATTTTTTCAATGGCTTCCCAAGCTTACCCGTGACAGTCACCCCGTTGGCCGAATTCACATCTGCCAGCCATTTGTCCATGAACTGCAGCCATGCCGCTGCTGCCTCCGGCTGTTGGATGTTCACGGGATGGAAGGAATCATCCTTGGTATTGCTGGCAGCTACCATCATGGTGACAATCTCTTCCTTGTCCTTGTCATAGAAGGTCATCCAGATATTCCCCTTCTTGGCATTTACCATCCCAAGGTCAGCCTTATTGATACAGTACGGTGCCCCCTGTCGCAGTTCTTTGTCCACCTTCTGCAGGGGAATCACGTAGAGCCTGTCGTCATTGAATCCAATGGCATAATACCAGTACCGGGTGGTGCTGCTGCGCCCATGGTACTCTGTCATCTCCCAGTGGGCATAGGCGGCCGTGTACGGCTCCCCTGCCGGTACCACATTCTTCACCGCATCCTCCACAAAGCGCTTCTCTTCACTGTCCACGCCCTTCTTGGTGTCAAAATGCGACTTGACAAGCACAAAAACCGCAATGACTGCAATGACGGCCACAGTGATGATAATGGTCCTGGCATCGATGTTGGTTCCACTTAAAAGAATCATATGACCTCTCCTCCTGGTATACAAAATTCTGTATTTATTTTAAAACACCCAGAAGGAAAAGGCAAGGAATTTGTATGCTTATTTCTCCTTGTCGTGTTCCCTGTGTGCACTTCATCATTTTTCCGTCACATATACAGCAGAACCTTCCGGGAAGTAGATCGTCAATACTTCTTCTGCCAATGCCTTTATTTCTTCCGCTTTCCGGGCATCTTCTGAAAAGGTCAGTTCTACCTCCACCTTGCAAATACTATCCTCCAAATGCATAATGGCGATACTAGCCTGTTCCACTTCTTCTGACATATCCAGCAGCATCTCCTGTAAGAACCCTTCCAGATATGCCGTGTATCGCTCTTCTACATTTACGGACAGTGCAGAATCCCAGTCTTCCCTATGATTTTGTTCTGCTGATTCTGTTCTGCCACATCCACACAACATAATTGCCAGAAGCAAAAAAAGGATACTTCTCTGCATAAGATAGAACTACCTCCCTTCATACCGCACCAAATTCTACCCTTGGTGGATCTGATACAACGTTTAAAATTGCACCAAATCTAATAATATTACGATCAGCACCTTTTACTACTGATAAATCCCACCAGGAGTTGCCTATACTTTGATGTGAATCAATCCATGTGCATGTAAATTTATCACTTTTCACATCACATGTAGCACGTAATTCTGTCATCTGACTATTTAATCCATCCTCAATCCAATCACAATAAAGAGATACACTAAATGCTTCTTTCTTTATACCAAAAATATCTTCATATGTAAAAAGAAAAGCTTTCGTACTTGTTCTGTTTACAGACCTTGATATCGATTCATTGGCATCAATCAAAGTTACAAGAAGTTTTCCTCCGTCATTATCCTCCATGACCACAATTGTTTCTCCAATTTTGTCTGGTAAGGCAATGAAATTAACTGGAGCATATTCTGATTTCTCAGTTAATACATTTTCATAATTTAGGTCTAATTGTACCTGTTCCGCTGCTGATACAGTATTTTCTGCTGATATCCAAAGTAATCCACCAAATAAAAAGCCAAATAACCAAATTAATTTTTTGTTCATAAAAAACTCCTTTTCTGTATTGTTTATAGAGAAGTGGTAAAAGTCTGATGCAAAGCACTAAATTATCATATTTTCCCTCCTTCCTAGTTGTATTATGCTTTGATTTTTTTATTGTACAATCATTTCACGATTTTGTCAAGCTGTCTTTAACTACATTAGATCCGGGAAGCTTGACACTTAAACACTGTGGAATAACCCGCCAAACCAGTAATGATTTCAACAACTACGACAAAGCAGACGGGACCCGCGACTTCATCACCACACAGTCGGTAAAGAAGCTGAAGGCGCACCTAAAGAAATGGGCCCTTGCACCGGAAGGATGGCGGCTCTCCGGAAGCGATGGCCGGACCATATATAACATAGATGAACTGGATGAAGGGAAATGTCCTGACAGGATCTATTGCAAGAGCCGCTGGATCAGGGAGAAGGTCGATGTCACCATGGACGGGCAGATAAAGAAAGCGGAACTGGAGCAGCAGCTTATTGCCACCTATTCCATCAAGTACCGCAACTACCTGTGCTCCATCCGCAACCGCCAGGTGGAACGTGCAGGAAAGGCAGTGGAGGCAGGCGCAAAGGCGGTGGAACGCAAAAGGCAGAACGACCCGAAATGGTTCATTAGGACAGACCACGTCACAGAAGACGGGGAGGCTGCCGGACATGCCGTCTGCTACATCGATGAGGATGCCATCAGGGAGGAAGAGAAGTATGACGGCTTCTATGCCGTGTGCACCAGCCTGAAGGACGGGCCGGAATCCATCATAAAGGTGAACCGGCGCAGATGGGAGATAGAGGAATGCAGTCAAACTTAGGATTTTAAAACACCCAGAGAAAAAAGGCAAGGATTTTGTTATCCGGCTATTCATGGCTCCCATATTCTGCCTCCAATTCATCTGCGAGATACGTATCAGACATGCAATGCATGTCTGATACGCCATCACGGATAAGGCCATACATTTCCGAGCGATAAAAGAAGTCCAGCGCACAATCCAATGATATACCAACTTTTTCTGCAAAACATAGAATCACCCTGACATATTTTTTCTGGAGCAGAATCGGATTTGCATTCATGTTGTTTCACTCCTTTCAAAATGCAGATACTCCAAGGCCTTTTCTGTGCGGAAACAAATCTGTAGATTTGGTTTTGTGTATCGAAGACGTTTTATCGCTTCTCTTTTATTAATAAGACCATCGGTAAATAATTCTACTGTATTGAAAACTCTATCATTCGCCACGCCACCAATAACAATATCATAATCTGTCATGTCTTTTCCTATACGACAGCTTAAGATAAAATCCAGCCATGCTTCCGAATAGGAATCAAACTTCAATAACTTCAGTAAATCATATGCACTCTCTTCAAAGGAGTAACAGGAAATAACCCCACTCTTACCTCTGCGTTTAAACTTATCACACCACTTTTTAGCTTGTCCATATAGAGGTGTCGTATAAAAGCCTTGTCCAAAATCTACATTTGCCCTGGAATGTATGATATCTGGATTGGGTATCGCCAAGTAAGAACCATGATAGACAATCATACCGTTACTCCTCTTTCCTGCATCAATTCCATAATGTCGTCCACAATGTATTCCCTGCTTTGGGTATGCAGGATTTCATATTCTGGTACAATATACCCGTTCAGTATATTGCTTTTATCTACGAACGCCTTATACACTTGTGCCGCGCTGACACCAAGCCTCACGGCAATACTTTCCATACAAAATATGGCAAATTCCAGTTCTTTGGAATTACAGATTTTTTTCTCGCTCTCTGTATCTGGTAACATTCCATCCACCTCTCAGAATTTCCTATCCTTACAGCCATCAATTCCTGTATGCACATTATACCCCCATCGGCACTATTCCACAATCAGATCTTTCAAGAAGGGCATGCTTTCGAAAAGGGCCTGCAGAACTGGACCGGCTGAACCGACATAACTATTGACAGCTTCCCCTGCCATGTAGTACGGTAAACCTATCCCAAAGCAGACCGCGTACCGCGGCAGGCTCACCATAGGCGCAGACACAAAAAGGAGAATACAGATGGATATCCAATTGAAGGACAGGACCCGGGACACAGTCACCACATACCATGAGAAAGTAAAAAAACCGAAAATAAGAGCCATGCTGCCTCAGAAAGAACGGACCTTGGAAGAAGCGCTTGCGGACTATGAAAAGTCACAACTGCCAGGTGCCGGCAGCTATGGGGAGACCATCTGGGCAGACGGCCTCTATGTGGGTGATATCTGGTGCTATCAGATCCATACAGATCAAACACCAAATGCCATGATCAGCTATTGTATCTTTGAAGAGGACTTCTGGTCCAGGGGCATTGCAACCAGGGCTGTCTCTGCCTTCCTGCACAAGATACTTTCCAGATACCATCTGATATCGATTGGCGCCTTTGTTCTCGCGTCCAATCCTGCGTCCATCCAGGTCCTAGTAAAGAACCAGTTTTCCATCCGGGAAAGATTTGTGGAAGATGGTGTGGAATCTGTCTACCTACAGTATGGGAAGGGATAAAGCCAGGTTCCGGCAGACTGGCAAAGAATCTCACTCCGTATAATACTGTGCCTGGGCCTCCCACAGCTTACGGTACTGTCCCTCCCGGAACAGCAGCCCTGCATGGCTCCCCATCTGCACGATCTCTCCCCCATCGAAGACGGCGATCCTGTCACAGAACCGGCAGGAGGCCAGCCTGTGGCTGATATAGACGGCAGTCTGATCCCCAGCAATCTCACTGAACCTGCTGTACACCTGGTATTCCGAGACCGGATCCAGGGCAGAGGTGGGTTCGTCCAGGATCAGGAAGGATGCGTCCTTATAGAGCGCCCTGGCTAGGGCTATCTTCTGTCCTTCCCCGCCGGACAGTTCCACGCCGCTGCCGTCATAGCCTTTGTACAGATAACTCTCCGTCCCTTCCGGCATGGCATCCAGGCGCTCCCCGAAGCCTGCCTGTACAAGGCACTGGCATACCTTGTTCCTGTCGTACCTTTTCCCCGCCGCCACATTCTGTCCCAACGTAAAGTCAAAGAGCTTGAAGTCCTGGAACACAATGGAGAAGAGGGACATATATTCCTGGTAATCGTATTTTCTGATATCCACACCGTTTAGCAGGATCTCCCCCTCTGTAGGGTCATAGAGACGGCACAGCAGCTTCACGAAGGTGGTCTTGCCGCTGCCATTCTGGCCCACCACAGCCAGCTTTTCCCCTGCCTGGAACTTTACGTTTACATGACGGAGGGCGTAGGTTTTTGTGTTCGGGTAGCAAAAGGACACATCCTTAAACTCCACGGTGCAGGCATTGTCATCCCGCTTTTCCACCGTCAGGGTTCCCTGGTACATGGGATTCGGGATATCCAGGTAGGAAAAAAGGCGTTTCAGATATCTGTTATTGACAAACTGCCTCTGCAGGGCAGATACCATCTCGGAGCAGGCACCCAATAGCAGCATGACACAGGATACATACCGGGCAATGGAACCTACTGTGACCTGCCCTGCAAATGCCCCATAGAGCAGAAGCAGGTATACCCCGAACCGTAACAAATAGGTACACAGAAGATCCACTGCCTTTAGGCCGCATATCTTCCAGTGCATCTGTAAGGCATTGAGATTGAGATCCTCCATTTTCTCCCGGTTTGTCTCCAGCAGGGATCTGGCCATATCGTAAATGCGGATATCCTTGCCGCTGCTGTAATGTTCTATATACTGGTAGTATTTTCCCGAAAACACATTCGCATCAACGCAGGACTCCATAAAGGCCTGTCTGCAGGCTTCTGTCTTTCTGTTCATGTCCACGCCGCATACCAGGCTCAACAGAATGCCTCCTGCCAGTGCCGCTTTCATGAAAAACGGCACTGCCTCCAGCAGGAAAAAAGAAACTGTCAGGGAAAAGGACATGACGATTCTGGTCAAACTGGCCACCAGGCGCCTGGTACATTCTGACAGATACCACAGGTTGTAGCCTGTCTGGGATTCCATGTCGATCCTGGCCCGTAGCGCAGCCACATCCGCATCTTCCACGCTTGCATATGCCATCTTTAGGGCCTTCTGACACTGGTCCCAGCCCTGACTGCGGAACACCTCGTCACTGGCCACGGCATACCCGGATGAGAGCCAGGTTCCCAGCAGGTTCAACAGGAAGATGCTCCCTACCGTGAGGAGTACCAGCACGGCCAGGCCTGCCGCCGGACGGCCCTCATACAGGGCATCGATAAGCTTCGCGGAAAAAAAGATAGATACATAGGGCATCACATTCTGAACAATTGTATTTCCTATCAGATACAGATATATGACATGGGGCCTTCCCAGAGAAAAAAGGTAATGGAAGGCTCTTTTAGAGATCTGTATCTGTTCTGACAGCTTCATGGCTTCCGGATCTGGCTTCTTCCTCACAATTTCCCTCCTTCCCTATATGCCGCCTCGGCGTCAGTGCCATCTTTGATGGCACAAACCAATCGCACGGAATCTTCATTCCCTTCATACTTTGTACCAGCAGCTCTGCATCTCATACATACCTGCATATTCGCCTCCCAGGGCCATCAGTTCCTCATGGGTTCCCTCCTCTGCCACCTTTCCGTCCTTCAGATACAGGATTCTGTCGCAGAACCGGGTGGAGGCCAGCCTGTGGGAGATAAAGAGAACTGTCTTGTCCCTGGTCATATCCCGGTATTGCAGGTAAATCTGGTTCTCGGCAATTGGATCCAGGGCCGCCGTAGGTTCATCCAGCACCAATATGGGGGCATCCTTGTAGAGGGCCCTGGCCAGCATCAGCTTCTGTGCTTCGCCCCCGGACAGATCCGTACCATCCCTGTGAAGCTGCTTGTCCAGCCTGGTATGGATCCCCTGGGGCAGTGCATCCAGCTTTTCGGACAGTCCTGCCCGCCGGATACATTCCACTGCCCGGGCCTCGTCCGTCTCTGCAGCCCCCTGCCCGGAGACCGTCTCTGCCAGGGAGAAAAATCCTGTCTGCACATCCTGGAAGACGGCAGAAAAGAGACGGTAATACTCCCTGCGATGGAACTTCCCAAAAGGAATCCCGCCAATCCGGATCTCTCCTTTTGTAGGCAGATAGAGACCGCACAGCAGCTTCACCAGGGTGGTCTTGCCTGCTCCATTTTCCCCTACCAGGGCAACCTTCTCCCCAGGTTTTATGGTAAGGACTATGTCGTCCAATGTGTTCTCCTTCGCACCGTCATAACAAAAGGACACATGGTCAAAAACAACTTCCGGCGCTGTTCCAAGAAGAGATTCCACATCTGCTTCCCCAGTGCCGTCCTGTTCTGGCAGATCCATATACCTGCGGTAATCACACACGTCCAGGCTGGTAGCACGGATGCCGTTCCACTCATCCATGATATTGCCGATGAATGTGGCAAACATGGAAATTGCCGAGAAATACAGGAGAAAACGATCCACTGTGATGCTGCCCTCCAGAATCATCCGGATCAGCAGGACATATGCCAGTCCGTCCCGCAACAGGATGACCACCAGATCTGCTACCCTGGACAGGAATTGCCTTACCAGCATCTGTTTTTCCCAGCCCAGGCGCTGTGCTTCCAGGTCTGCGTATACCTCCTTAAACCAGCCCGCCATTCCGTAGATACGGATATCCTTGGCCGCCTGGAAGTCAGAAGTGACTCCCTGGACATACCAGATCCTGCGGTCTAAGTCCGTCCACTGTCCCCTATGACTGTACTCCCACCTGCGGTAGGCCCTTGCACAGAACCAGTTCACCGCAGGAGCCAGGGTCAAAAACAACACCAGCAGAGGATGCACAAAGGAGACCACTGAGCCGAACAACACATAGCATAGGATATTCTCCACCAGTTTCATGCTGCGTCTGGGAACATCGGATATGGGCTGTACCCCGTTCCATGTCTGCGTGGCACGGACAGCCCGCTCCCGCAGGGAGCGGATCTCTGTCTTCTCATAGGTCTGGTAAAACAGACCCAGGGACTTTGCATCCACCTCCCAGCCCCGCAGGAACTGGTACCTGGACAGACACCCCTCTGCCATCTGCCCGCAGAGAGATGATAGGATATCAGCCGCCAGCATCAGCAGGATCAAGGCACCCACAGCCAGGAAAGCATGGGACATTCCTTTTTCATTTGTCACTTCCGCTACCACAAGGGCTGGCAGCCATATCCCTGCATAGGAGAGAAATACATGCAGCGGCACTTCCAGAATCATCAGTCCGAAGAGAAGCGGTGCATCCCGCAGGATTCCCCGGAAACTCCAGATGGAATTGTCCAGGGCAGACCGGTATGGTTTTGCCTTTGCCTTCTCCTTCCGTTTCATCCCCCGCTCACTCCCCCTCCCTGGTACTTCTCCGCCTGCATCCGGAACATCCTGGCATATTTTCCGTCCAGATCCATCAGTTCCCTGTGGCTGCCGGACTCAATGATCCTGCCCTTTTCCAGCATATAGATCCGGTCTGCCATCACAGTGCTGGAGAGCCTGTGGGAGATGAAGATCACCGCTTTGTGTTCTGCTGCCCGCAGCATGGCATGGTTCAAATTGTATTCGCTGACAGGATCCAGGGCGCTGGAGGGTTCATCCAGGATGATAACCGGACAATATTTGTAGAAAACCCTGGCTATGGCCACCTTCTGGGCCTCCCCTCCGGAGAGATTGATGCCATCCGGATCAAATTCCCTGGTAAGCTGGGTATCCACACCCTTTTGCAGGGTATCCAGCCGCTCCCCGAAGCCGCTCTCTAGGAGGGCCTGCCGGATGGCACCCTCCCCGTCTTCTGCGGGCCTGCCGGATGCAGTAGATTTCCTGCCGCCTAAGACGTCTGTTTCCCCTTCTGCCGCCTCCATCCGCACATTGTCCGCCACCGTGGAGGCAAATATCTTGTAATCCTGGAATACCGAGGCAAACAGGTTGCGGTAACTGCCCAGGTCGTATTCCCGGATGTCCCGGCCATTGACCTTCACGGCTCCCGCCTTCACATCATAGAGACGCAGTATCAGCTTGATCAAAGTGGACTTCCCCGCCCCATTGTAACCTACGATGGCAATCTTCTCCCCTGCTTTCACAGACATGGTAATATCGTGCAGGGTGTCTGCATCCTCCCCATAGGCGAAGGAAACTCCCTCCAGGGAAAGAGATTTGAAATCTCCAGATGCGATTTTTTCCTGTCCCGATTCCATCGTACTTTCAAAAGCCAGGAAGGTACGGATCTTCTCCACATACAGACCATGCTGCTCGAACCTGGGAAATAGCATGGCCAGGTTCATAAGGGCATATTTCAGGGAGGAAGAGGCCTGGAACAGGGCCATGGCACTGCCGTAGCTTAAGGCCTTCTTCACCACGGTCCGATAGACCAGGTATCCCAGGTAGACTGTGTTGACCAGTATGTCATTGGACAGATACCCTCCCGCAAAGCTGACCCAGAGTTGTTTCCGGCCGTATTTCTTAATCACTGGGTACACCTGACTGTTGGTGGTGTCAAATTCCTCCCGCAGCCGGTCTGCCAAGGGATTCAGCCTTAGTTCCTTGGCATAGTCGCTCAAGTAGAATACCCGGTTAAAATAACTGCGCTTTCTCTCAATGGGCTTCAACTCCTGGTCCCTGGCAAAGCCCAGCCTGCCAGAGATGGAATAGGAAGCCATCATCACCAACAGGGATACTACAACGAACAGGATTCCCAGCCGGTCCAGGGCCAGGAAAAAGATACCGCTTGCCAGGATCCTGGTGATCTGGGCCAGCAGGGAGCCTAAGTCTGACAGGATCTGGTCCATACGGGTGCCTGCTTCATTCACGCTCCATACAAACTCATTGTAATACGCCGGATTGTCGTACCGCTCCAGTTCCAGGGTAACCGCCTTCTCGTACAGTTCCATCCGTAGTTTCATCCGCAGCTTTTCCCTGGCCCTGGGAGCGGTGTAATGATCCATCCAGGCACCCCAGATGAGCTTCACCATGACCAAAAACAGCACCAGGCCCAGGAAACGCAAGGCCTCCCCGTAAGAAGCTCCCCTGGTGATCAAGTCCAGCAGCACCTTCATGGCAATGGTGAATTCCACGAAAACCTCTGCCGCAGAATACATCTGGAACAGACAGTAATTTAGGACAAATCCAGGCGTATGCCGAAATGCAATACCCAGCATGAAAAATACATTGGCATAGCACCGTCCCAGGCCAATTTCCCTGGTTTTCTTCGTTTTCTTTCCTTTTTCTGGTTTGCGGGATCCCATCACGCCTCACCCCCTTCTGCTTCCGGTGTAGCACCTGGATCTTTTTCCTGGTAATTCTCCGCCTGTTTGCGGAACATATCCGCATATTTCCCATCCAATTCCATCAATTCCTGATGACTGCCCTGTTCTGCAATCTCCCCATTTTCAAACAAGTAGATCCGGTCTGCCAGCACGGCTGTGGACAGCCTGTGGGAGATGAATACCACTGTCCTGTCCCTGCAGGCTTCCAGGATGTTCTCATAGAGCCTGTATTCTGCCACTGGATCCAGGGCGCTGGAAGGTTCATCGAATACCGCAATCTCATACTCCCTGGCAAAAGCCCTGGCCACTGCGATCTTCTGCAGTTCCCCACCGGAAAGCACGGCCCCGTCCTGGGCAAATTCTTTCGTCAGTATGGTATCCATGCCATGGGGCAGGGAACAGATCTTCTCCCAGACTCCTGTGCGCCTTAGCACCTCCTCCACCAGTTTGTAGTCCGCCTGATCCTGGGGTTTTCTCATAAGCACATTTTCTGCCACTGTCATGGAGAACACCTGGTAATCCTGGAAAGCCGTGCCAAAGAGCCTTCTATATGCCTGCAGGTCCAGTTCCTTCACATTCTCCCCGAAATACAGCACCTGACCCTTGGCCGGATCGTAGAGCCGCAGAAGCAGTTTGACCAGGGTGGTCTTCCCTGCACCGTTGTGACCTACAATGGCGATCTTCTCTCCCCTGCGGATAGACAGACTGATGTGCTTCAAGGTGGGTGCATCCTGCCCCTTATACACAAAGGACACATCCTGGAAGGCTATCTCTGACACCTCCCGTATACCAGCGTATCTGCCTTCCTGCTCCTTCTGGATGCCCTGCCCGCACACTTCTTCCCTTCCGGCCTTCTGCTTCTTCTGGATATCCTGTCTACAGGCTTCCGGCATCTTCCCTCCCTGCTTCTCATGGATCACAGGCTCATATGCCAGAAATTCCCGCAGGTTTGCAATGTATAAGCTATCCTCAAAACTTTTCACCACCGCATTGGAACAGCCGATCACCGTCCAGGCCACCGTAACCATGGCAGAGAACAGCACCGTGAAACCGCTGAGGGAAATCTCATGGGTCACCATCGTTCGGTAAAGGGAGTAGATCATCACCCCCTGGAAGATCACCACAAAGGTGAAAATATTCCGGATCAGCGCCAGGGCCGCACGCCTTATCCTGTACTCCTTCAGTTTCCCGGTGACACCACCAAATCCGTCCCTATACAGCTTCTTCAGCACGGAGAACACATTGGACATGCGCAGTTCCTTGGCATAATCCGCCAGATAGATCACACGGTTCACATAGTCCATCTTCCTGTTGTAAGGCACACATTCCTTGTTCATCCGGAAATTGATCTCATTGCTTATCTTCCCGAACACAAAGTTGCCGATAATGGGTCCCGCGATAAATACGATCACAAAAGGATCAATGGTGTACATATAATACAGGGAAAAGATCCCTGCCAGAAGGCTGGTGACAATGGCACACAGGTTCTCACCCACCTGGGTAAAACGTGTCTCACAGTCCTTCATGGCCAGCGTAAACTGGTTGTAGAACTCCGTGTTCTCATAGCATTCCAGTTCCACCTGGGTGGCCTTTTCAAAGAGCATGGCGTTCACTTTTCCGAATATATCCGTGTCCGTCTTCGGCCTGTACACATAGCCATACCACTGCTGGAATATGGCTGGCAGCGCAAAACAGGCCACCACCCCCACCAGGAAGGTCATGATCTCGGAAAAAGGCCTCCCTGTCTCCATGGACTCTACCAGAAACCGTAAAAAAATGATATCGAAGAAGATTTCATAGGCACGTCCTATCCCCATGTTCAGAAATTCACAGACCACCCGGCTCTTCTTCAGGCGCCAGAGTAGTTTTATCATATAGATATTGTTCTTGAAACAATGTGCTTTCAAAAAAAGACCTCCCCCCACTTTCTGTTTTCTATATGTATTCGTGACAATTCAGACAGCCCCTGCAAAGTCAAAATTGCAAGCATTCCTTTCCTAAAGCAAGATATCCCGGCCAAACGCCTCACTATGGCACCGGTGAACAGTAACCATGCTATCACTTCCCGGCATTCCATGGCGTATCCAGGCACGAAATGTTCCCGCCAGGGCATCAATTGTATGTGTCCCGTTGCCAGACGCTTACTCCAGGGCTGGCACCAGAAATTCCGAGGTAAATGCCCCGTCCTCGCTGTTGTATTTGCACCAGCCTCCATGCTCCATCAGGATATGCTCCACCCTGCGCAGGCCGAATCCATGCATTCCCTCTTTCCGGGAAAGGAAGAAGCTACCCTCCTTTTTTTGTTTCTTTCCAGCTGTATTCAGCATGGAAAAATACAACATCTTCCCCTTCATACCCATGAAGATGCGAATAAACCGGTCTGCCTTCCCTTCCGCTTCCCGGCATCCCTCTATGGCATTGTCCAGCAGATTGCCGATCACGATGCTAAGTTCCAGGTCAGTAAGAAGCAGTCCCTCCGGCACATGGGCCTTCACCGTGACGGCAATTCCTGCTGCCTTTGCCTGGGAAACCTTGGCAGACAGAAGTGCGTCCAGGGCTACATTTCCTGTTTTCAGCAGGGTATCCACACGCATGAGCTGTTCGTCCAGCTGGCCGATATAGGCCAGGGCCCGGTCCACCTCCCCGGCCTCCAGCTGCCCCCTGATGGTCTGTAGATGATGGTGGAAATCATGCTTATATCCCCGCATTTCCCGGTAGATCCCCTGGACCTCCCCCAGATGTCTTCTGGACTGTTCTGTCTGGTATTCCACAAGCTTCTGATAAGTCTTCTTCCTCAAATACCCCACCTCCTTACAGCCCCGCTTCCGGATTCCAGGTCCTGGCTCTGTCCCAGCTGCAGGCTTAACCCTAAGTTCCCCGGCTTTTTCCCCTCTGCCCCTGGTCCATGGTTCCCATGGCTTAATTGTATGAAATGAAGGCCCTGTTGACTGCATCATAATTTCCCCGGGCCAGAGGAAGTTCTGTACCGCCCTGGATGGTAATGGATGTCCGGGATATCCGAATGATGTGTTGCAAGGAAACCAGATAAGACCTATGTGTACGGAAGAAAGCATTACCGAGTTTTTCCGCAAAGGCAGATATGTTCTCCTTAATCTTGTAATTCCCATCCCCTGTGTGGATCACAATGTAATGGCCGAAGGACTCCACGTACCGAATGTCCTGTTCATACAGCTTTACAGTTTCTCCCTCACAGGTAATGACTATACTTGGTGGTTCTGTCAGAAGCCGTCCCGCCGCCTTGGACAGGACTTCCATCAGCTTCCCCTCCTCCACTGGCTTCACCAGGTAATGCAGGGCATCCACCTCATACCCCTCTCCCGCGAATTCAAAATGTGAGGTGACGAACAGGATCTCTGCCCGGCTTCCATGCTCCCGTACCCGCCTGGCCACCTGCAGCCCGGAAGTCTCCCCCATCTCCATATCCAGCAGCAGAATATCATAAGCCTTGTCGTCCTCATAGGCAAAGAGGAATTCCTCCCCACAGGCAAAGAGACGCACTTCACAGGTATATCCCCATTGCCTGGCCCATTTGTACACCAGGGCTGCTAAGGCCTGCCGTTCCTGCTCTTCATCCTCGCAGATTGCAACCAGGAAGGTCCTGTTCGGAAACAGGTTTTCCTGCAATGCGTTCTTTCTGTTTTCCGGATGACCCAGAATTTCCATGTGCGCCACTGCTCCTTCCCATTACCTAAAAATTTAGAAAAGGCCTAAGCTGAATACTTTTTTTATGTTATCCAATGTCTGAGGAAAACAGCATGTATAGTTCCAGTCCAATGGAATGAGCCATAACAGAAAACAAGTAAGTAACGTTGCCAGTGACCAACATGCCAGGCCAGAACTTACCTTTCTCCTAGACTTCCCAGACAGTTCTCTGTAATATATTCCTGTAACTATAAAACAGAGAATTCCCATTAGCCAATATATGTCCATCCGCGATCTCTCATACATTGTAGGTGCCCAAAGTGCATCGACTGCCGAGATCAGGATTGGCAGAAAAAGAAGCATCTTGACAATACCCCATAATCCCATTTTTCTAAGTTCATCCCTGACATTTTTCTGTGCCAGAGACCAAAAAGCATACAGAAAAATGGGAAAATTAACAAGTGCACCATTTATTGAAAGATACGGAAAGGTATCACTGAATGGTACAAAGGAAATAAAATTGGACACAATTCCATTCAACACCCTGAAAAGTGATGCTTTCGAAAAAGCGGATCCATAGCTACTCTGATCCACTACTGTCAACTGATAAGCCTGGCCAAATTCAAAAGGATTATCAAATCGAATGTAATTATAGGCCATCAGAAGGGCTCCTATGATGAAATAAGGCATACATGCCATCAGAAGTCCCTTGATGCATTTTCCGTCTATCTTTTTCCCGTGCAGGAAGGTAATCAGCATAGGAATGACAAGCAGATTAGCCAGTCCCATAGGGGGCCTGCATCCAAATGTCAAGGCACCCAGCAGACTCCCCCAAAATGCAAGAAAGAAACTTTTGGAAACCTGCTCTGTATCCCATACAGCTTTCACAAAGAAAAACAAACTCCATATTCCCAGACATAGCCCGGCCGTATTTGCCGTGGTATATAGGGCAGGTGCCCCGATGCTGTACCAAATGCCCACGATGGAAAAAGAAGCAGACAGAAACAGATACAGGATAAGGGACATTTTGGGAAAAAACTTTTTCGTCAACAGATAAAACAGGGCAAATACGCCAATCACAAAAACTGTGACAAATACCTGCGTGGCATGATACGTAGTCAGATTCTGTCCTGTGAGTATCCGATATGGCAAGAACAGCAGAAATACCGGGACTACCCCATAATACATATAATAGTGATTGTTGTAATATGCATGATCCCAGGGATGAGCCGCCCCAATTTCCATTCTTGCCTCATAATCATATGGATTCTCCATGGCCGCCAGCTTGGGGTCTACTGGATAATCAAAGTACAGCCGTCCTTCCAGGATAGCTTCTGCCAATACCTCGTATTGATTCCTGTGTTCCGGAATCTCCCCGTTCCAGAAAGGAGATAACCCCATAGGGAGTGTACATCCCAAGATAATGATAATCTGCAGGGACACAATCAAGGTTTTCTTCTTTTTGCCTATTATCTCCATTGTCACATCATGCAACCTTGATTTTGGCCTCAAAAAAAACATTAATACGATTATCATTCCCCAGACCAGGCATCCTAATAGAAAATGCATATCACAATTTCTCCTCACAGCAATCAATTTATATACCTCTGACAGCAGAAATATATGCTAGAAACACAGAATCCCGTAAAATTCAAGGGTTTTTCCTTTAAATGTAGGAATAC
>CAJUGH010000004.1 GCA_910586215.1 uncultured Acetatifactor sp.
AATATATTATGGGTATTTGAAATAGTATAAACTTATTTTGTGGAGGTGTGGAATGGACGAAAAATTTATCCAGGAAAGAATCAATGAATTACGCATGAAAAAGAATATCTCCGAATATCAGCTTAGTCTGGAACTGGGACACAGCCAGGGATATATTCAGGCGATAACCTCCGGCCGTAATCTTCCCTCTATGAGCGCCTTTCTTGACATCTGCGCTTATTTTGACATTACACCCTCTGAATTTTTTAATCCTTCTGTCAATAATCCAAGCCTGCTCAGAGGTATAATGGAAGATGTGGAAAAATTGTCAGAAAATGATTTACTGCTTCTCTCCACCGTACTCAAACGCTTTTTAGAACTATATCCCAAACCACAGAGTTGATATAGTATGGTTCTTAAAATACTTCTTTTTCCGCTTTTAATCTTTCTGTTAAACTGGGAGTTCAAGGAGGTATCAAACTGACCCCCTCCCCCGGCCACTGGCAGGCAAATATGATTTGTTGCCTGTCACGGAAAAAATCTCCTGTAATGCAAGTATTTTCACCCTTTGACAAATGTCCTTGTACTTTATTCCCAGTTACGCTGGCAATACCCCTTGTCTTTCCGGCATTGTTATTATCTGCGCAACATTTTAACCAGATCAACAAACTGCGCCTGTTTACTTCATCAGAACCCCCTGTATTCCCCTTTTCTCTCTGTTCCGCTACACTTTCGCTTTCCAGTATGCCTGCAAATTGTTCTCTGCACAAAATGTCTGTATTTTTCTGTGCAATAACTACAGGTTCTTCACCTGTCTGTTCCAATTTCTCTGTCTGCATATTTTTCTCCGGCTCAACAATCAGTTCTGAAACATTTGCTTTCTCTGCGAAATGCAACGTATATAGATTTGAGGTCTGCCCCTTGTTTCCCTCTCGAAACCGGCTCTCCTTTGTAACATATCCGGCCTCCACCAATTCCCGCATGGCACGCTTGACTGTGGATATACTGATATGCAGATCACGGCTGATGGTGGGTACAGCCGGAAAGCAGGTCTGCTCCTTGTCAGAACGGTCAATTAAATATATAAGAACCTGCAATGCCCTGCTCTTTAATTGTGACTGATATGCTGACTGTTTCATCTCAAACTGGTTCATAATCGTTTCCTTGCCTCTCTTATTTTTTCGCTTAATTTATCCTGTTTCTCTGGCGGAGTTAAAATTAGGCGGTCTACCCACCATAAACTGTGTATACCGCCCGCTCATTATCCGCCAAAATTCTGCAATCATACGATCCATATAATACGCAAATCAGTTCCCAACAATATATCTCCCTATGACATTCTTGAAAACTTTTGCATTAGGGCCGCCGTCCATGCAGTCCGGCTGGTATTCCAAAAAGAATACCTTATGGTAATCGGTCTGGAATGCCTCTGCGTAGGTATCACGCAATGACTTTTCCACAAACGGGCACAGTATGAAAGCTGTTCTCGTCTCGTACTGCTCCAGGAGCCTCATGGTATGCTCCATTTCATAAGGTTTCATGCCACAGACCAGCAGCAGAATATCCGCATCCGGCTCCGGCCTGCCCGTTCCGTAATCTTCTATCAGGAAATGGAACCCTGCCCCCGGGGCCTGTGTCCCATACCACATTTTCTCCAGACGGCATCCGCCCGCCTCTTCCTCCATCTCATAGGCATCCCGCAGGAAAGGGATGATGCCGCTGCTATTCTTCTCCACATAGGCCACACTTGCCCCCACGCTGCCCAGCCATGCGGCAAACCCCAGCGCCGTGGTGGTGGTTCCGATACGGCTTTGGGAACTTACCATGGCAATCCTGACACGATCCGCATGGAAATGGTAATGTTCCCCCTGCTTTTCAGAACTTTCCCTCTCCCTGGGGCAGAACCTTGTCATGCCCCGGCTGCTTAGGGACTGCCTGATCTCCTCCTGCATCTCCCATATCTCTGTGCTGGTGACGATATTACCCACCCCGGCATCCAGCAATGCCCGGCACAGCGGGTCATTCTCCCGCAGCCCCTCGCAGATCACGGTGATCCTGGCATTATACATTGTCAGAAATTCCTCAATGGCATGGGCAAAGTCCCCGTCCTCATCCCCGAAAGCGATACGGTCTAACACCAGTTCCGTACAATGGGAGAAATTCCGCATATCATAAACCACAAACTGCTTTAGCATGAAATTCCCCGTCATCTTCTTAACCGGCAGGGCATCCTCCTGCTCTGCCAGAAAGTCCAGCAGATTGGTATGCTGCTGGGATGATAAATATAAAATCATAGCCTGATTTCCTTTCTCTCACTTTGATATAGCCCAGAACGGGCCTCCTGCCCCCACCCTCTGCTTTGCCTCACTCAGGATAAGGGATAATTCCCATTCCTGATTACTCCGTTTCAGGCTGGCGGGATCCGCCACAAGGACTCTGCCCTCCGGTGTGATCCCCCGCAGCACAATGAAATGTCCGCTCTTTGTGAAATGCCCCTTTGACATAAGGGCAACCACCAGCTTTCCCTCTGCGAGGGCATCCGCCACATCCTCCGCCTCAAGGCTCATATCCACCGAGAGCCCCCAGTGTTCCGCCGCCTTTGGTATCAGGCTGTGGTAGGAGCCGCCGCCCGGACAGTAATATCCGTTCTCATAGGACCATTCTGCCATTTCCACCGGATCCACATTTGTGCCTGTGAACGTGGATACCACCATGCTCATGCTTGTGGGGCCGCACCCGTGGGTGCCGATCTTGTCCTGTCCGTATGGTTCCTCTTTCCAGCGCTCGTCAAGCTGGTTATAATAAACCATCTGTATCTCCCCGTCCCTGCCCAGCAGGATGTCCTCGTCATATTCCTGCCCGTCCGCCTCCCGGAAGTCCCTGTCAAAGATGCCGGAGTCATTGTTGTAACCGTAATCTTTCTGAAACACATCCACGGCGGCGGCTTCTCCCCCGGAAAGCCAGTCAGCCAGGGCGGAGAAAGGGCTTGTGACAATGTACAGTACCAACGCAATCAAAAGCAGCAGAAAGATGACCGGCCCCAGGATAAGTGCAAACAGCCTTTTCCTGCCCTCCTTATCCTTTGCGGCCTGCAAAGCTGCCTCCGCCAGCAGTTTCACAATAACCGGATCTGCCATGTTATCACCTCCGTTTTCTGTAAAGCAGGCAAGCGCCTAACGCCCCCCTGCTTTGCCCATATAGTCGAATTTATACTCCGGTATGTCAAACTGGATATGGAGCCGTTTCGCACCCGCCATGAACAGGGCGTGCCCCCGCTTTCTTGCCAAAAGCAGTTCCTGCTCCGCCTCCGTCAAATCATAAAGGTCCGCCGTTTCTTTCAGGTTCTTCCCGTCCGTCCCCATGAGGATCTTGTAACAGGGGATGTCAAGCAGCGCCTGCCCGTACTGCTTGATGCTCTCATGCAGGAAATCCACCAGGCTGTGGGAGATGATGCCCAGCGCCGCCTCATACTTCCTGGCCCGTTTCATCACATTCCTGAGATAGACAAGGGACTGGGGCACTTTCTGGTCGATCATCAGATATGCCTCATCACAGATGAGCAGCACACGCTCCTCCCTGTCACGGCTCATCTGCTCCCAGTCATAGGTCAGGATATTAAAATACTGGGTGCGCTTGACATTATCGCCTGTTTCCTGCAGGGCATGGGTGTCCATGACCGTAAAACGGGAACCGCCTGACACCGTGGTATGCCCGTTCCAGATAAAGCTGTCTGCGCCCTCGGCAATGTCATATAAAAGCATTGCAAGGTCGGTATAGACAGAGTTTTCTTTTTCCGCCTCCGTCTTTTCCCGCACCAAGGCATAAAGGTCTGAGAAAACCGGGAAGTCCTGGGGCCTTAACCCGGCCACATCCGTTTCCCATGTGATGTGAAACCTCTGGTAAAGCTCCACCAGGCACTTTTTGAGAACCGCTTTCTGCATATCCGTCAGGGACGGGATATAAAGGCTGAAGAAGATTTCCAGATTTTTCATATGCATGGCCAGCTCACTGAGCTGGCCATTGACAAGGTCATTCATGCCGTACCCCTCATCCCTGTACAGCCGCAGTTCCTCTTTTTCGTCCTCGTCATCCCTGGGCGACGGCCTGACCTGGAGAGGGTTGATCATCCCCCTGGAGCCGCCTGCCGCATTGATCCAGTCACCGCCCAGATTCTGGCACAAATCCTTATACTCTGATTCCGGATCAATCACAATGATGCGTGTGCCTTTCATGTATTCCGCCAGCAGGATATGCTTGATGGCCGTGGACTTCCCCACCCCGGAATTGCCCATGACACAGAAATTGCTGTTGGTCCTGTCCCCTCCCCGTTTCCACACATCCACGATCACCAGGCCGCCGCTGGTGTCCTTGGCAAAATAGTACCCCTCCCCATCGTTAAAACCGCTGCTGGCAAAGGGAAACCCGCCCACAAAAGTGGAAAAGGGGACTACCCTCTGCAGGATGCCCTCCATCTTCACATGATTGGGGAATGTGGGGGAAAGGTGCATGAATGCCTCCTTCTGCAGGTTGGGGATTGCCCTGATCTTGCACTTCATGACACTGGCAGCGCTCTCCGCCCGGCGGCAGGCTCTTTTAAATTCCTTTTCATCACCGGCCACTGGCATAATTTCCACGCTCATCAGCCCTACGGTCTCCCCCTCCCTGTCAATCTGCATGATGACCTTTTCTCCGTCCTCGGCGGCCTTTTCCGCCCGCTGCCTTGACAGGGGATCCTTTGCCCCGTCCGCAAGCCCCCTCTGCTGTACCACGCTCCTTGAGATGGCATTGATAAGGGCTCCGTTATCCACCGGTGTAAAACCGATGGACACATAGGTGCCGGGGATATTCGTCAGCCTGGAGAGCCACTCCACCTCCACTTTCTGCGGATAACGTATAATGCCGTAAGCCTTTCCGATATTTTCCCCGATGGAAAGCCTGTTCTTTTCAAAAGACAGTCCCATGGGCGTCACTACATTTAACAGGGCATTGTTCACCGGCGCCTGTTCCGCCGCCTGCGCTGTACGCTTCATCATATCACTCCCTTCAGCATGGGCATACTTGCCGCCGTTTCCGCATCTTCCAGATGGGTGTAGGACGGGTTGTTTACAAGGTTGAGCAGCCGCACGATCTCCTTTTCTGCCAGAATACCGCAGGCCACGCCCCCTGCCGCAAATTTTTCGCAGAGCAGGGATGCCCTCCTTAACAGCTCCCTCTCGGTTCCCTCCTCCTGTTTCTCCCAAATCGCAATATAGAACTGCCGCTCCACGATCTCCCCTGACAGGGCAAACCCTCCCATCTGCAGGATTTCCTGCCGCAGCAGCTCTTTCCGCTTGTCCTCCGCCTCCTTTAACATCTCCCCCATTTCCGTGATCAGCGGGGATATGTCCACCGGCCGGGACAATGCCATGAATTTGAAAGGATACTGGATGTCGGAAAGCTCTGCCGTCAGCGTTTTTATCAGCGCATTCTTTTCCGCCCTGCTGTACAGGTCAATGCTGACGGCCTGGATCCGGAGATAGACAAACACCATCCCGTCACGGGTGTACAGGTACTTGTCCCGGATGTCCTTTACGTTGATAAACTGCTGTGCGGTCTGTATGGCCGCACTGTCCGCATCCGTCTGCGGACGTTTCCTGGCTGTTTTTATAAACAACAGCAAAATGCCGCCCCCTGTCAGGGTGACGGCAAGCATGATTATAGGAAATAAAAGACTGTCCATCTTATCCTCCGCTATTCTAATTTAATGGTCTGACGTGCCAGTCCGAAAACAGGTTGTCCTGCACCGTCACGGCGTCACTTAAATGGATGCGCAGCATCCCCGCAGGCGTCCAGGCATCCATGACCTGCGCATACACGGTATAATCCCCATCCGGGAACCAGACCGGCGTGAAATGCGTTCTTCTGCCATAAGTGCTGTATTCATTTTCCCAGAACTGGAACACTGCGGAATACCCCGGCGCTGTCCTCTCCAGCAGCCTCCAGTATTCGGCATAATGGAATTCCGGGAAATAGGCCACACAGGTCTGTACCTGTGTGATATGGCCTGAGGGCGCGCCGGAGCGCATTTGGGCTGATGCCGTCATGTTAATGCCATACCCCGATTTCATGGTGCTGCCGGATGCGGTTGGATTCTTTTCATCCGGCACAATCTGCATGGATGCAGATAAAGATGCGGAATAGCCGTCCCAGGCATAATCATACCAGCCCTTGTCCTTCCATTCCCCGTTATCCACCCACTCCCCATGATTGGAAGTACAGCCCACAGGACAACCTGCATCATGATCCCCGCTCTCCCAATCCCAGTCAGGCACCCACACCCAGTTTGCGTGCCACCAGCACCGCCAGACTCCCCAGCTTAAGCCTGCCACATCCTGCCCCGCCGGTAATGCCGGCCTGCTGTAACCGTCATAGCGGTCGTCCGCCATGGGGTCAGGCGGCGGGTTCTCATTTAAGTCCACCACGTTTGCCCTGATGGTAGTGGTAGCAAGGCTCCCCTTATCTGATGATATATGGATGGTGATCTCGCAGGGGACAGAGGGCGTATGCCATTTGACCCACACAAGCTGGCTCCCGTTTTTCGGCATCACCACCCCGGTCATCCGGTAACTCCTGCCTCCCATGGAAAAGGTCACTGTGGCCGTGGCATCATTGTTAATCTCGTCCGTTGTAGATAACGTGGTGGAAGTGATAACATCTGTGTCGATCCGATATACAGCGTCATATTCCGCCTCCGTGGGCGGCGCACCCTTATAACTGATAATGCCGATACCCAACATCCCGATCATTTCTTCCGTAGTCCTCGCCGTGGTCTTGGAACCGGTATAGGCTGAAAAACCAAGATCCGCTTTCTCAAGGAACAGGGCAAGGGCAAGGTTCTTCATAACCACCGTAGGGAAATGCGCCCCCAGACCGCCCCCCAGCATCCGGTTATAAAGCCCTGCCTCCGTGGTCGTCATGGCAAAATACAGGTTGTTGTAAATCAGGTAGATGACAGGCTCTATCACCAGCTTACAGGAGCCGTCCGTCAGCTCTGCCAGATTCATGCCTGTTTTCTCGGCCACCATGGATGCCGCCCCTTCCGAGCAGAAATACCGCTTGATCTGCGTGATGCTTGCCTTGCTGCTGTTGCTTGATATGATCTTGGGCATAGCAGTAGTCGGCTTATAGCATACATACTGTGATGTCTGAGCGGTCAGCGCCGCACCGTCCCGATACTGCATCTTACTTACTTTTCCAAAATGTATCATTTTCCCTGATATTCCAGATAAATCTTTATTGGAAAAATCCACGGGTCCTGCCACAATCTCTCCTGATTGTGTATCCACCACGGTCACTCTCACTCCCTGATAGGAATTACCCGGCCAGTTATAGGACTTTGTGCCATGGTTCAGGCTGCCGCCTCCACCATCCACATTTCCGCTCCCTTCCGCATAGACGGTCAGGGTTCCGGCAAGCAGCATAATAAATATCAGAAATACTGCAATAAGTGATCTTTTCAATTTTCTTCCTCCCAATTTTAACCACAAAAATTCCCAGCGAGATAAACTCACTGGGAACCTATCAAAGTGCATATAATCATTTTTCAAACCGAACATGGGACTTTTAATGCTACATATGCCTATGCTCAATCTTATCGGAAATAGAACCATCTTTGTTTATTTTTCTGGTTGCTTTTACAACAGAACCATCCTTTTGCTTATAAATCTTGGTAACACGCGCTGTTTGCTTTCCACCATATGTTTCAACTTTATCCGGTTTAGCTGTCGGTATCATCGGCAAAGCATTCTCTTTTTTTACTGGCTTTCCCATTAATCCATCCTCCTTGTTTATCGCAGTTTAAAGATATGCTTGTTTATCCTGTTATACCATGTTGCATCACAGCGTGTCAAGACAGGTAAAAAGAGAGCATGGCCTGCACCATGCTCCCAAATATAATTCCTGTTCTGTTTAATTCATATCACCGATCTGTTTGTCCCAATCTCCATTTGACCCTGCCGGGTAGGATACCGGAGCATCCGGGGCATCCATATATCCAAACCCAGGCACATACACCTGTCCGTTCTCATTGACGGTTCCCCCTGCCGGTTCCTCCGGTTTCTGTTCCGGCTCCGTAACCTCCGGTTCATACTGGGGCGGCTGCTCCGGATTCCCTGCCGCATCCCCGCCTGCAGGTTCCGGCTTTTCTGTAGGCGCCTGCGCATCTTCCCTGGTCTTGGGCGGCTCGCTGCCCTCCCCTGCCGATTCCCCGTCCGCCTGACTGCCCGCAGATGACGGTTCCATGCTCTGTGAGGGTTCCGTTTCTGCTCCGCCATTTCCATTTTCCTCCGGAACAGCCGTTTCTTTCGGGGCTGCAGTTTCCTCTGGAGCAGTGCTTTCCTCCTGAGCCGCCGTTTCCTTTGAATCAGGAGTCTGCTCCGGACTGCTGATCTCAGGGACCGTTACCTCCGGCGGCTCTGTTGTCTCCTGCCGGCCTTTTGCATCAGCCTGCGCCGGAGTTCCCAGCTTTGCCAGATACAGGCACAGCCCTCCTGCAAGGCACACTGCCGCTACAGCAAGGATAATCACCACCAGCTTCTTATTCTTCTCATATTCTTTTTTCATCTCAAAGACCTCACTTTCCATAAAATCGCTTTTACGGCAAATGCTGTCCTACTTTTATCCAACTTCATCATACCCCAGACTTTCAAGTGCGTCCAGACATTTTCCGGCAGATTTAAAATCTTTTTCGTTGCTCTTTTTTGTTTCTCATCATAATCTACCACATATCCCGCACTCCTGTCCATTGTTTTCAGAACTTGGGCATATAGGCAGCTTTTGTCCTGACTGTCATACGGATGGGCGACAGAGCCTCCCACCCAAAGGATAAAGGTATCTCCAGCTGCACCGAAATGTCCGCCTCAAAATTCTGCCCGGCACTCCCCGGCGCAAAGGGCGCATTGCTGATTACTACACTTAAGCCGGTTATCCGGTACTCATATCCGTTTCCCTGCCATTTCACATGATAACTGCCGTCAGGGTTCGTCCCCAGTATCCGGTCAAGCTGGGTATACACATCCCCATAATCAAGAGTTTCTTCCCAGCAGTCCCCTGTCATAAAATAGCCTCCACTGTACCCCTCCCGCAGCCCGTCATAAACCTCGTCATAGTTTGTGACTGCAACGGATATGACGGATTCCTGCAGGGAATCCCTCACCCCGTAAGCAATGACGGAAAGCCGGAAAAACTCTGCCAGCACACACAATACAATAAGCAGCGCCAGCACCAATGCCACCGTAAGCGGATAGGACATACCTTTCTGATTTCCGACTGCTCTTTTCCATTTTTCCATGCCTGCATCCTCACTTATAATAAACTTCGCTCTTGCCGCTTGCCCTTGCTTTCAGTTCTATGGGAAAAGAGCCAAACCCAAAGAAACCAATATCAACCCGCTGAGTCAGTGTCACCTGTATATCTCCGTTTAACTGCACCCTGTTTCCGCTGTAATAATCGCAGTCCCACTGTATCTGCGGGTCAAGCCCTGTTTCCTGCTTTAACTGCGCAATCCTGCCGGACACGTCCGTACTGCCCACGATCTCCGCCTGCCTGACTATGTTCTCCGCAAAGGAATCAAGCTGCTGTTTCTTCATGAACACCGGGAACAGTACCATGGCAAGCGCCACCACGAGCATGAGGCACAATATCCCCACGGCAGTGTCAATATAGCCCTCTCCCCTGCGGTTTTTACATACATCCCTTATTCTCTTTTTCATGGCTCCTCCCTGTTAAAACATTCCCGACATGGTTCCCAATATCTGATACCCCATGACACCCATATACACCATCAGCATACAGGCAAGCAGCAGGAACGAATAGCGCCTGATCTTCGGCGGCCTTTCCATGGCCAGCTTTTTGAGCCTCTGCACTTCGATCTGCTTCATGTCATGGGACAGCATACGGAAAAAGGCCACGCCGTCATCCCCACGGATGCACCCGATCAGCCCCCTTATCACATCCGAGAGCATTGCGCTGGAAACCCTTGCCTCCAGCCTGGTAAGCGCCGCCTCGTAATTCCCCGTCCGCATATCCGCCGTGGTGATGGCAAGTTCGTTCTTAAGCGCTGCCCCGGCGTTCTTCTGGTACGTTTCCAGCATGGAAAGGATGTCACGGCTTGCCATCAGTTCCTCCGTGACGGTTGCCACAAACCTGGGAAGTTCAAATTCAATTTCCTCCCTCCGCTTTTTTACCAGCTTTTCCGCTTTCCCGCTCTCGGAAAAGAATACCCCTATCCCCAGCGCCAGGAACACCGGAAAAAGGATTGGCACAATCAGCAGACAGGGGATGATACACAGGAATATCAGCCCCGCTTTTACATATGCCTGCGCCATATAAAGCTCCGGCGTCAGCGGAATCTCTGCGGAACGGAGCGCTGCAGCCAGCTTCCTCTTTTTATACGCATCCATGGGCAGGAAACGGGCAATCCTGCCGGAAAGCTCCATAATAAAAGCATCCGCACTCCTTGCCTGTTTCTTCTGCCTTTTCCCCACTGCCAGGATTGCCCGGCTGGTGCGGTAGGTGGGTATCTGAAACACTTCCGCAAGGATAAAATAGCTCCCTGCCGTAAAAAACACGGCAAAGAGCAGTAAAATCATGTTCTGCAATTCATCATCACCTCTCTCACTAACTTTTCGCAAGAAGAACCGCCTGCGGTTCTTCCGGAAATGATATAGATTCTCTTGGGCACCGTATTCCGGTGCCTTAGAGAATCTTCATTTCCTGTATTCAATGGGCCTGGTATGCTTCGACACCGCCGCCACGGACACAAATACCACCGCCCCGCAGACAGCGAGCAGCACCTTCCCAAAGCCGGTAAACATCAGGGTTTCATACCATTCCTTATTTAAGAAATACAGCAGCGGTATACTCCCCAAGAGCAGGACCACCATGGTGATATACTCCTTTACCGGCTCATAAATCAACAGGTCAAGTTCCGCCGACACCACACGCATATCCGACAGCTTGGAAACAATGGGCGGCAGGGTATTTTTCAGGTTGTAATCATCCTGACAGGCAATGACGGCATCCACCCATTCATGGAACACCGCATTATCCATGCCGCTTTTCAGCCCCGCCAGAGCCTCCGCCGTGTTGGAATTGATCAGCTTTGCCTCCATGAGAAAGCTGCGGAACACCTCTGACACCGGCGGATTCAGATACGGCAGGTTTTCCTCAATCGCCCTGATGATGGTATTCTTGTTCCGCAGATAGCTGGTGGTTATCATGGATAAGGCCGTTTCCAGCTCCGTGTTGATCTGCTTTTTATGTCTGGACGCCGTAAATTTCACATAATAAAACGGCAGGAGTGCAAGGCCCGCTGCCAGCACCGGCACCATCAGTACATTGTCCATGGTGAGGGCTGCCATCACCCCCACCACAAACAGGATCATGGCAAGCACACACAGCATGGAGAACTGCCCGCTTTTCCCGGTCAGCCTTAAGATTTCCTTTACTTCCGCAAACAGCAGTTTTAACCCCTTGGGTTCCTTTTTCTTCCTGCTTTCCCTGATCCGTTTCTTCATGCTGTTGCTTTTCGGTTTCAGATACCCCGCCAATCCGTCCAGGAATGTAAACGGCGACAGCCCCAGCATGATAAAACACCCTGCCACAGCCATTAAAAAGGCAATGGTTACAAGCATTGTCATACGTCAAACCTCCATTTCTTCCAATAATTCTTCATAATCTGCAATCTCCATACACCGCATATCCGGCGCCTGTACCAGCCGCCCCATAAGATCCCGGCACTCATCCGGCAGGCACTCCGCCATATCCTCCCTGACTTCCTCAAACCCTCCAAGGAATCCCCAGCAGCTGTCCGTTTCCTCGCCGTCCTTATAAAGCTGGAAACCGTAGCACTCCCCCGAAAGGTATTTGTCGTACAGCTCCACCTCCGCCGTCAGAGCCCTGCCTGCCCGTTTCATTTCCTCCGGGCCGCACTTCCCATACTCCGCCAGGATTGCTTTTTTGTCCGCATATATCCAGCCCACCTGTCCGGCGTCCCACCGGCCGCCCGGCTGCTTTGTCAGATCCAGGGTGGAAATATGCAGGCCGGAATGGTCGAACAGATAGACCGGCAGGATGCAGCACTGCTTTTCCGCCAGTTTTAACAGCGCGTAATTGTCCATCTCGGAACGGACCGCCTCCGCCAGTTCCGCCCTGCACCGGGAAAACGGCCCATCAAAGCCATACCATCTGACCCACCTGTGCGACACCCCATCATAGCTTTCCACCGCCCATATCTTTTCCTTGCGGACATACCCCAGCCTCACTCCCTGTATGTCCCCTGCCTTTGCCTGCCTGATGACCTCATCATCACTTACATTCTTTTCCACCAGTTTCCGGAGAAATGCGCCGGGATCCTCATAGGGATGCGCATCCCCCAGCCTGTAGTGCCTGTGCCAGCATACCATGGTCCCCATATGGCCGTAATCCTCCCGTGGGTTGGGCGCATCCCCATCCAGCGATACTTTCAGAAGATACGGCGCTTTTGCTGCTACCAGACTCATAAACACCTCCTTACCTCTTTGCCATAAGCATCTCCTGCATCTTCAGCGGCAGCCCGTTCTCACGGAGCCGTTTCTGTAAGCCCTCCGACAGATTTTCCACTTTCTCATAATGCCCTATGATCTTGGGCTTTCCCTCCGACATGATATTGTCCGTGATATTAAACCGGTACAGGGTGCGCATCTTTTTCCTGCCGTCCTGCAGGGTTTCGCACTCCGTGATCTCCATGATCCTCCTGGAATTGTCCTCCAGCCTCTTGGCAAAAGCCACGATAGGGAATGCTTTCGTGGCAAGGTTCTGCAGCGTTGCATCGTCCATCCCCGGCTGTTCCTGCTTGCACAGCGTCACCATGCGGTAATAGGTATCCTCGCAGGAATTGGCATGGATGGTGGTAATCACGGAATGCCCCGTATTGGCGGCATTGATAGCCTGCATACTCTCCCCGCCTTTCATCTCCGCCACCGCAATGCAGTCCGGGTTGATGGTGAGGGTGGTTTCCAGCAGTTTTACCATGTCGATATTCTGCCTTGGGTCATCAGAAAACCTTGTCACCAGGTGGACCACGTTGTTTAGCACATTCCCCTTTTCATCCTCTGCGGTCAGGTCAAACTCCCGGCAGCCCTGCTCTATGGTGACAATGCGCTTGTTATAGGGAACCTGGCCCAATATCCAGCTCATCAGGGTTGTCTTTCCCGAAGAAGTGGCCCCGGTGATGCACATGGACACACCGTGGGTAAAGCACATGGAGAGCAGGTCCAGCATCTCCGCCGTGGCCGTCCCGAAACCCACGAACTGTTCTTTCGTCAGTTTCCTGGGATTGACGATACGGATGGAAACCGCCAGCCCCTTTTCCCGGTCAATCACGCCGTCCCCCATGACCGTGATGCGGATCTTGTTGTTCAGGTGCCCCACCACAATGGTCTGCGCATTGTCAAATATCATGCCCGACTTGTGCAAAAGTCTCCTGATCACGTCCACCGCATGGCCGGCGCTGTTGAAATGCTCCTTTGCCGGGATGATCTCCCCGGTGGAATAAGTGATCTTCACATCCCGCCACTGATTGATATTGATTTCCTCCACATCCTCCCGGTACAGGTAGCGTGTCAAAAAGGAAAAACCAGTCATCTCCCCATAAAGCAGCTCACAGAGTTCCTGCTGGTCCATCCCCTCCACGCCCACGCCGCCCTGCTCCAGATATTTCCCGATATAAGACTCGATCAGCTCCCTGTTCTCATCCGGGTTGTCACGGAGTACGGATGCAAAGTTTTTAGAGATATATTCCTGCACATCCTTTAACACTTCCGGGAACGTCCGGTATACCATGCCCCTGTTCAGCAGCCCGGCAGTTTCATGTATGTTCAATACTTCCTGCATAAATGCCCTCCTTAAAACTCACCCTTATTCTTCCAGACAAAAGGGCTGCGCACTGCCAGTTTCTTTTTCCCTGCGTTCCCGGCGCCCCGCTTTGCCTCATTAAGCCCGAAAACCTCCGCCAGGAGTTTCTTCACTTCTGCCCGGAACGGGACGGCCTCCCTGGAAGTCATGGCATCCCACAGGCACGCCCCGTCATACTGCTTTTCCAGTTCGGACACATAGGGGAATACAAATGCTGCGCCGCCGTACTGCCCCGCGGCGGCCTCCCACTCCTGCCCTGCCTTATAATTTCCGATGGCGCCCAGGTATTTCCCGGTATCTGCCCGCCCCTCAAGCATCCCCGCATGGGAACGGTAATAAGAGATTCCCCGCAGGTCTGCGGTCCCCAGCCGCAGCACCCGGTCTGCCATTTCCATGGCAAGGATGGAAAACACATCCGCCTCAAACACGGAAGTGCAGTCCAGGATCACATAGTCCGCCAGATGCCTTAAACAGACCAGAAACTCTACCGCCCGCTCCCTTGTGACTTTGGGATAGGACATCAGGTTTTCGCCCATTTTATACCCAAGCAGGCTGAGATACTCCCTGTCCGGCACAGGCACGCAGGCCTGCAGTATCTTCTCCTGTGTCAGCGCCGGGGCCGTCAAAAGCGCCCCCAGGGACACCTCCTGTTCCGTATCCATGGGGAGCAGGAAGGGTATGGACGGCACAAAGGGATCGCTGCACACCAGAACCACGTTCTTCCTTTTCCCTGCGATCTCTGCCGCCAGTTTCACCGCAAGGGAGGTCTTTCCGCTTCCGGGGCTCCCTGCAATGGCAAGCATATTTCCATGTTGTTCCATCCTACCGCCCTCCTGCATTCACTTCCCCGTCATCCACAATGGGTTCTTCCTCCGCTTCATCCCCGATTTCCGCCTCTTTCCCGCTCTCCGCATCTTCCTCCGCATTTTCTTCCGCATACAGTTCCTCCAGCACCCTCTGCTGTTCCTCCAGGAATCTGCCGGCCTGCGTGCTGTCGCCACGGAACACCAGGGCGGCATGGAGTTTCCCCGTCTGTTCCAGTTCCGCAAGGAGCCTGGCCTGTTCCGGCGTGGCAAGCACAGTGATGGTGGATGCCAGTTCCTGCTCGTCCCCGTCCTTTACATCTGCCTGCACATCATGGTCCGCCCCGCTGCTGGCCGTAGCCGCAATGATCTCCACATATTTCAGTTCCGGCAGCACAAGCGTTTCCCGCCTCTCGCCCACGTCCGATGCGATAAGGGTCACAATGTCACCCGCCTCCAGCTTGCCGGAAAGTCCGGCCGCAAAGGACTTGATGCTGACGGATATGGCAAGGTTCTCCCCGTTTAACTTACTCAGATAGGCATTTTTCAGCATAGGGGTGTCCGACAGCTTGCTCTCCAGGATATAATCGCCTTTATATAAATCAGCATTGGCGTACCTCCCCACCACGTCCTCCAGCCTGCAGACCACGTTTCCGGGCAGATTGTAACCGCCGGTTTCCACCATTGTCAGCATCTTCTCCGTGATCTGGTCGCCCTTGTGTATCTCCGTATTCACACGGACTAACTGCACCTTTGACTTCAGCGCATTGTTAAACATCGGGGTAAGCCCGAAACAGATCACCAGCGAAAGGATGATACAGACCAGCCCGATCACAATCCGGTTCTTCATTAATTTTTTCAATCTTCTTTCCTCCGTTTCCTTTACAGTTAAAATCTCTCAACATTCGTCAAATATCCATGCAGTTCTGCGCCCTGCCGCTTTGTTCCGCCTGTTTTCCCCGCCTCTGCAGGGCTGCCTTTTACACCAAAAGGGAAAGCAGACATCCCACTGCCAGATACGGCACCAGCGCAAAGCCTTTATCCTTTTTCCCTGCATAGGCCGTCTGGAAAACCACCGCCAGGAACAGCCCCAGCATCAATGCAGCATAGCCCCGCCTTACACCCAGCATGAAACCGCAGGCGCCCATCAGCTTGATGTCCCCTCCCCCTATGCTGCCCTCCTTTATCAGTGCCGCCGCCAGGAAAGGCAGCGGCACCAGGACAAGCCCCAAAAGCGCCGGGGCAAACTCCACTTCAATCATTCCGGCCAGCAGTATCAGCACCGGTACATAATCCGGTACGGTATGGGCCGCCATGTCGTACTCTGCCGCAAATAAAAGCACCTGCAGGAACAGGATGCAGGCAAATGTATGTAACCCTATCCCGTATGTTCCCATAACTATGGCGGTGGCGGCCGCAGCCAGCACCGCCACATACCTGACCTTTTCAGATCCGGTCAGTTTCTTCAGCAGCATATCCATCAGCATCCCTGACAGGAAACTGACAGAAACCGCCGCCATAAAACCATGCAGTTCAAGCAGCCATATCAAAATTTTCTCCTTTCTCACATTTCTTTCAGCATCCGCAGGCTGTCCCGTATGTCCCTGCCGTCTATCTCGTCACCCACGCATACCCATCCCGGATACGTCTGCCTTGCGAACAGTTCCGCCCTGGGCAGGTCTCCCACCAGTTCCACAATCCTTTCCCTGACAATATCCGGTTTCCGGCTGTGCGCCTCCACCGGCGTATCCACAACAAAATGGACGTCCTTCGACACACGTTTCGGCCTTCCCCTGGTGGCAATCAGACACAGCTCCGGGTTTGCCCTGGTCCAGAAACCAAGCCCCCAAAACCATTTTTCCTGCTGTTTCCTGCACCGTTTCACCCAGCAGAAACCAAGCGTCTTATAGGTAAACCCCCACCTTCTGATTGTTTCCAGCCCCTGCTCCAAACAGGGGAATGTCACCCACAAAAACAGGATGCAGTCCTCCGCCGCTATGGACGGAATATTCAGTCCGTAAATGTCCTCAATGTCCATGGTATGGTAATGGTTCTCGGCAGAACGCCCCTGCCCTTTTTTGCTGTATACCTTATATGCCCAGGGGGGATCCACATAGAGGATGTTAAATTTCAAGGATATATTCCTCCATTTCCGCAAGCCGCTTTCCAATCTCATAGACAATATTGACCGTCACGGAATTGCCTGCCTGCTTGTAGAGCTGTGCGTCGCTGATCCCTGCTGCCCTGGCCCTGTCAAACAGAAAATCCTCAAATGCCTGCAGCCTGAAACACTCCCTGGGCGTCAGCCTGCGGATGCGGCAGTAGACCAGCACACCCATGCCGCCCTCCGTCAAAAGTGTCTGGGAACACTGTTTTCCTACCCTCCCTCTTTTATAGGTACTGTTCAAATAAGACAGGTTGATTCCGTCCCCATGTCTTGCCATCACATAGCCCTGCTTTGTCCCTTCCCGGATAGGCATACCGTTGTAGTAAGGACACTGCAATAGCACCACGCCATGGCGGTCAGCAGCGGTCAGGGTAAAGCCCGGCTCCCCGTCCTTTTTGAACCGCCTCCCGTTCTGCCGCTTATTCTCCCTATCCGGCGTCAGGGCCGCCATTGCCTGTACGCACTTTCCGTCACAGGCTTTGCAATACATCACGCCGGAACTTTCCCCGAACCTTGTGACCCCTGCATTGTAATGGGACACCAGACACCGGGAGATTCCTGTCATATCCGGCTCTTTCTTCTGCGTCAGGAAACCGGCATAGTTAAGCGCACCGCATTCCTCCCTCCCGTTCTCTTTCAGGCACTCCATCCATTCCTCCGGTTTCTTTGTCCCGCAGAGGTACAGCCCGGTCTTTCCCCCGGCTCCGCCGCCCTGGGCCGTCAGGGTCACGGACAGGCCGCCGGAATCATAGACCCGGCTCCCCTGGTTTCCTCCTATAATTTCTTTAACAACCGCTGTGTTTGTTCCGCTGATAGGAAATACTTTTCGTCCACGGATCCCTCCAAAATATCCAACAAGGTACACCCGCTCCCTGTGCTGGGGGACCCCGAAGTCCTTACTGTTGACACACTGCCATTCGAGGTCATACCCAGCTTCCCATAGGTTAAGGAGAACGGCGGTAAAATCCCCGCCTCCCTTGCTTGACAGAAGATGCTTAACGTTCTCAACGATAAGGATGCGGGGTCTATCTTCGGCAGGCGTGCTTTTGAGCAGGCCAGCAACCGTAAAAAATAATCCGCTTCGCTCTCCGGCAAGACCTGCCCGCTTTCCTGACAGGGAAATGTCTGTGCAAGGAAAGCCGAAAGTCCAAATTTCAGCTCTTGGAATCTCTCCTGCTGTGAGCTGCTTAATATCTTTGGCGAACCATTCGCCTTTGCATTGTTTTCCGTCACAGTGTTCACTTACCTCCTTACTGCATATCCGGCAGCAGTTGCTTTCCCCGCATTTTTCATATCGGCAGTGAGAAAGCCCATACATTGCCATGTAACTGATGTTTGCATACCTGTCGATCTCCACATGGCCGGCACATTTATGCCCGCTCCGTTCCAGTCCCCTCCTAAAGCCGCCTATTCCACTGAATAAATCCAAAAATTCCAAACAGACCTCCTGTTTTGGTTTGAGAGATAATCACGTCCCCTTTTTCTCTTTTCCGCAGAATAGCATCCATTTTGAATTGGTAATTTTATTTCTTCTCACCCTGCCCGTTGCGCATGGGAACTTAGATTTTCTTAGGTGGCGGTCTTGGGCACCTTAGAATCGCTGCTTGTTTCCGGGAAATGCCGCACCGGCATTTCCCCTGGTGAGATATAGAAGTTCTTAGACCCTGTATTTTAGGGCCTTAGAACTTCTTCTCACCATGTTCCCCATTCACTCAAAGCCCGGTAGGGGTATATCTGCTGGTTCCTCGCAAAACGCACCATGTTCCCCACCTGATCGACCACGCTCTGGTTGTTCTGGTCCTTGGTACACATCATCACACTCCCAAAGATCCCTGTCAGGGCTGCGACCACTGTAAATGCCACATTCCCCGAACACAGCCAGATCACGGCGGCCACAGCGCTGCCAAAAAGGGAGCCTGCAGCACTCTGCAAAAGCTCCCTCCGCCCAAAACCGTTGAATAATTCATTTTCCGCTTTTACCCCGCTGGGGATATACAGCTCCCACTTCTGTTCTTCCGTAGTCCCTCCTTTCCGCACCGGCTCCCGGCGCCTTATCACCCATAGTAGTACATCACAATATCCCTGATCTGCCAGATGCTTTCGGCAATGACATAGAACAGCACCGTATTTTTTGCCCTTTTCCGGTACTGCGCCTGTTCTTCCTCCGCCCCCTGCAGGCGGACCATGCAGTAAACAAACCGGAACGCTGCACCCACCCGGATCAGGCTGATCACGGCCATGGAAATATCGTCTATCATCATCTGCCCATAACACTCTCCTTCCCACACTGCCGCCGTTTACTTTGCCATGCCTTTTACCATTCCCACCAGCCGCACGGAATGGTACACATTGTTGATGACACCGCCTGCCCCTCCGCCTGTAGGCACAAGGAACTCACGCAGGAAAGAGGGTGTCTTGATGGCAAGTATCATACACGCCAGCCCCCAAAACACATTCATGTTTATCCCCACGTTCAGCATAAGCCCCACTCCCATCTTGCACAGGCATATCTGGAGAACCACTGCGAGGGTACTCTGGAAAAATTTGTTGATATAAGTCTTGAATATTCCTTTATCATTATCCAAAAGACCCACACAGGCCATGGGCATACCGATCCGCAGTATCATGATCTCCAGCCCCCGCATCAGGAACTGGAAATACAGCACGAAATAGCATATGACAAAGATCAGCCCGAAGATGGCCGTCACCAGCCCCAGGGATGAGATGCCGTTTACCCATGCCTGCCAGTCATAATCCGTGGCTGCTCCAATAGCTGCCATCAGGTCATTAATCAGACCCTCCGCGGCTTTCGCCATCCAGCCGTACAGGATCGGGAAACAGACCGCCACCACAACCGCCTGCATAAAACGGATCACAATGCCCGCAGGCTCCATATCCGGATCCCCGTCCGTCCACATGACATAGCATTCAAAACCTTTTTTCAGGAACTTCAGGATAATCAGGGATACCCCGAACCCAAGCACAATGTCAAAGAGCGTATCCACCATGCTCCCGCCGTTTGCCGCCAGCATATACCGGTCGGCATAGAGCGTCATGGGAACCAGGTCCTGCAGCATCTGGTCAATGTAGGCTATCGCCCCGTTTAAAACCGCCACAATAAGGAGTACCAATATGATCTCCACTCCGGGCCACCTCCCTCACAAATAATTTCCGCCGCTTATCCCTCATCCGCTTCATTTTCTTTCAGGCTTGCATCATAGGCATTTAACACGGCCGTATTGATCTGGCTGCGGAGTTCCGGCTTGATGGGGAAACATACATCCCTGTATTCGTCCTCCTTGTCTTTCATGCTGGGCATGAATACGGTAGTCCCTTTTTCGCACTCCACAACCCTTATGCCGGTCACTAAAAAAGCGTCCGCCAGACATACCGTGGCAAACGCTTTCAGCTTTCCCGCATCCTCAAAGTTCTTTGTGATTTTTGCTGTTACTTTCAATTTTCACCTCCCTGTGCGCCCTGGCGCACATACCAATCGTTTGGAAACGCAGCCCTTATGAATTTTCTGCATTATTTACCTCTGTTTTGACAGGACCTGCCTGCCGGTTCCCCGGCAGGCAGTCCGCTCCTTGAGAATTTCTCCCGCCCAATCTGTGCAGTGTCCTACCCTTGGTAATTGAACAGGTTTGTGATCTTCTGTGTCAGGGTGGGCAGAATGGTGTTCTTAAACAGCGCATAAAGTCCCGCCAGCAGCAGGGCGCCTACCACAACAGAGATCAGTATCTTCAGGGCGGTGTCCACAAAGCCCTCCCCCTCTTTCCGGGCAAGAATGCCGGTGATCTTCTCTTTCATTCTCCCGCCCTTTACATAAGCGGTTACGGCCAGTCTGTTCATAGTGTCATTGATCATTCTCATAGTGTCTTTCCTCCGAATTTTTTATTTTTGTTTACTGTTTCTGGTTTACCGGAAATAACCGATAATGACATTTAATGTAGCGCTGCCAATCACTGCCCCGATGCAGGACACGATGGCAACTACAATACGGTTGTTCCATTTCTTCTGATCCATCTCATCCGCCGCACTCCGCCTGATACAGAAATAAATAATCAAAAGCCCTGCCACAACAGGCGCCAGCACCATAAGCCAGGAAGTGGCATCCTTGATCAGCCTCTCTGTTCCCAGCGCAAGCCTGCTCTGGCTGACACTGCTGGCATACGCAGTCCGGCTGTTCATCAGGAACATGACAGCAGCGGCAGAAAATACCTTTGCCGCCGCTTTCCCTCTCTGTAACCATTTATTCATCTTCTTCATTGTCCGGTGTTTTTCCTCCTCTCCGCATGAATTTCTCCGAGAACAGGGAGCCTGCCTGTGCGGAGATCCCCTGCTGCCTCTGCTTTTCCTCTTTCATCTGCAGGTCTTTGGTATAATACACCCATATGTTCCACAGAGGTATCTCCGCCGCAGCGCTGGTAAGCACTGGGCGCCTGCGCTCCCGTTCCTCCCTGACCTTTCTGTTATGCTCCTTATCCCCCAGCCCCAGCATCCGGTTAAAATACCACTGCGACAGGTCCGGCGACACCATCATCGCCGGGTGGGAGCGCGATACCACGATCTGGTATGGCCTTGACACCCTCCGTATCTCGTCCGCCGTCAAAAGCTCCCGCCCCACCAGGCTTACGGTACTGCTGGAGGACGGGTTGACATACTTCCCATGTTGGCTTGACAGCTGATAGCCGGAACAGGTATATTTCCCCAGCTTGTCGCAGATCTCGGACAGGGTTTCCTTATCGTCCGCCTGCAGGTAGACCCAGCTCTGGCAGTTGGACTTGACGATGGCAGCCGTTTCCCGGTTGTACTTCTCCGTCAGCTGCTCAAAGCTCTGCAGGAAGAAATGGAACCGCATACCCCGGCCGCCCGCAACTGTCAGCTTGTTCGTCAGGTCATTTATTTTGGTGAAGTTGCCAAATTCCTCCAGCACAAAGTTCACCCGGTTGACAAGCCTCCCGCCCCTCTCGTCCGACTGATGCACCAGCAGTTCATAAAGCTGTGACACCATAAGGCTGGCAATGGGGTAATATGTGGTCTTCTCATCCGGCAGTATGAAGAACAGCGCCTGTTTCCGCCTGCCTATGTCCGCTATCTGGCAGTCGCTCTTGTGGGTGATGGAATAAACTGCCCTGGAAGTGAACAGCCTTAAGGTTGTCAGCGCCGAGGTGTAAAAACTTCCCTTGGTCCTGCTGGGCGCCACATCGGAAATGGATAAAAGCGCCCTGGCCGGATGCCCCGGCCTTAACTTCTTCACATATTCCTGCATGGGCGTCCTGTTCCCCACAGCCTTGCACATTTCAGCCACAAACCAATACACGTTTGTAAGGTTCTGGTATTCCGGCCGTCTGGCGTTATCCACCACCACACAGAGGATCGCCGCCGCAATGGTGGACTTCTCCCCGTTCTCCCATATCTTCTCGTTGCTGGAATTATCGCCCACCAGGATATTTGTGATGTCCCATGCGTACATCTCCGCCTTGTCCGTTTCTCCCCGGTTCACCGCATCAATGATGGGCTGCAGCAGGTTATAGCGGCTGCTCTTTTCCGGGTTTTTGAAATCAAGGCAGATCACATCATAGCCCAGTTTCCCTAAAAACGGAGCGGTATACTGGTACAGCTCCGCCTTTGGATCGCTGATGACAAGGCTTTCACCCGCCAGCGCCATCAGGCAGATGGACTGCAGCACCAGCGTCCTTGTCTTGCCGGAACGGGTTGCGCCTATGGTGAGCGTATGGGTATCGTCCGCAATATAATGAATCTTCTCCTTTTTCCCGCGCCTGCTCATCCCTATGACGATGCCGCCCGCTTTTAAGATCCGGCAGGGATCACTTTCTCCTGTCGTCCGTCTTTCTTCCCCGGCAGACGCATCCGGCTCCTGCTCTGGCTCCTGCCAGGCATAGTCCACTGTTTCGTAGCCCTCATCCGTTTCCCTGTCCTCCTGTTCCTTGTCCTCCTGTTTCCCCTGTTTCCCCTGGTTCTCCTGCTTTTCCCGTTTCTCCTGTTTCCCTTGGTTCTGTTGTTCTCCTCGATCTTCCTGTTTCCCCTGGCCCTCCTTTCCTGGTTCCGTTTCCTGTTCTGCTGCCTGATCTATCCCTGCGGACGGCGCGCCGGGCGGATATGCCTGCATATCCATCCGACGGATGCCGCAGGAACCGGCTGTCCCGCTGTTTTCTGCGGGATAACCGGCTGGAACGGCGCCGCCGGAAAGCATTCTGTCCTCCTGCCCTCCTGCGGCGCCGGTATCCACCTTTCCGGCGTCCTGCATAAAGCCAAGCCCCTCATAACCTGTTCCGATCAGTTCCCTGATAACCGGGTCTGCGGGGTCCAGCATACAGACCTCAAATATCCTGTCCTTTTCTTCCTCCCGCATCCACTTGGACGATCCATGCTGGAACTGTCCGGCCGGCACCGGGATCTCAATCTCATCCGTCACTTTCATAAGGTCGGACTGATAAGCCCTGCTGTTCTGCGTAAAAAACAGGATGCAGCAGAGCGCTGTAAAACACTCAAAGGACAGGAACAGCATCCCCTGCCTCTGCTGTGCAAAAAGCCCTGACACGCATTCCCCTATGGGAACCAGCACCAAGGTTTCCATCTGCCCTGAGAGCATCCTGTGCAGCGCGGCGGTAAAGAACAGGTTGAACAGCGTTCCGAGCCCTGCAAGGATGCTCCCCAAAATAATCATTTCTTTCTTTTTTATGGCTCCATTCCCTCCTGCGGCATTTCCGCATTGCATCCGGGCATCCCCTGGCCGGATAACGCAAAATCATACTGATTCTTCACTTCCTCCCAGACCTCGCTTTTTAAAATGCCCGCAAAGTCCTGCCGGTAAAAGCTGGTCTGCTCCCCATCATAAAGGCTGGTGACAAATATCCGCCGTCCCCTTGCCGTGGGGCTGCAGCCAAATCCGCCGTTGGCAATCCACAGCTGGTGCTGCCTGCTTCTGTATTCCGGCCTGAGGGTGTCAAAATTCATCACCAGCACCTTTCCCGTATAGTCCTGCTCCCGACTGTCCGGCACACAGGAATGCCGCCCCAGCAGCGCATTGTTATCCGCGCTGACAGGGTAATACTCTATGTCATGGGGATCCTGCACATGGTGGATGGGAATCCCCAGTTCTTTTGCGTAGGCAATCTCTCCCCGCATCCCCCGGCTGATGCTGTTCCCCATGACCCACAGTTCCTCGCACTTCTCCAGCATGGCAAGCCCCATCTCCAGCCCTTTCTCCCTTTCTTCGGCTATGGTGTCATTATAAAACTGCGTAAAATACAGATGGGGCGCAAAGGCGATCACGCCAAGGGAGCAGGCTTTCTCACAGTATTCCGCCGCCTGCCTGATGTTCTTCCCATAGTCCTCTGCCGAGGTGCTGTCCCCACGGAGCGGGCTTGCAATATAAACAAGTTTCATGCCTATACCCCCGCATATCGCAAGCTATGCTTGCGATACTGCACCAATAAATAGTTTGAAAGTTTACTTTCAAACTTATTCCTTTCATCTTCCAATCCCATAGTCCACCTGTTCCCCATAATCATCTTCCTCACTTTCTTCCGCGTCCGGAATCTCCACCCAGCCGGTTTCCTCTGCCTCCTGTGCCCGATCAAGCTGTTCCTGCAGGAACAGGTTCGCCGGCGCATCTGCCTGCGGGATCCTCTCCGCCTCCGCCGCAATGGAATCATACTGCTCACAATATGCCGGATAAAACCGGTGAAGGGTTGCAATCAGGCTTTCTTCGGAAACTACCAGCTCCCGGCATTCCGGGAACTCTCCCTTTAATTCATACAGGGGAATTGCCGCACTCTGCAGGGTATAATAGAGATAGCCATTTTTATTCCTGCCAAACTCACAGGCATAAGGAGACAGGAAATGCTCCGCCATCCTTTCATGGACGGCAAAGCAAGGATCTTCCCCTCCTGTGATATAGATACCCTCCCTGATGCGTTTTGCACTGCCTGCTGCATCCTCCGGCGGCTCCATGCCCTCAAAGAGTGCGGATGCCGCCACCTGCCCCCTTTCCCGGACAGCCTCCATCTGTCTGGCCGCCGCAAGCTCCATTTTCCTTGCCATGGCCGCCCGTTTCTGCATCATCTCATACAGCGGCATATCCATGGTTCCCCCTTTCGGATAATAAAGGCATCCGCCCGATTCCTCACCGGCCGCCACCGTCTTTTGGGAAAAATGGGTTTCAGCGTGTTCTTTGGGAACCATGATCCCCTCCCCCCTGTCTCCGACTATGTAATAAATGTTCAGGGCAATCTCAATACATAAGTTGATATTTCCCCAAATACTCTCTCCCTGTGGCTGCATCGTCCCCTCCTCCCTAGCGTTCCGGCCCGCTGCCAAAAGAAAGGGCATCCAGCAGTCTGGCAACGTCAAATTTCCGTTCCTCCCGGTGCAGTTCCGGCACCAGTTCCTCCACACGCTCCACCAGCTCCCCAGCCGCCTTCATATCCTCATCTGACAGCCCCTCGTCCATGGCGCACAGTTTTACAAGCCCTGCATGGATAAGCTGTAACTGCGTTTCGTTAAACAGCTTTCTTCCGTCCACAAGGCCGCTCCGTGTGGCAAAACTCTCAAATGCCTCCTCCCGGTTATAGAAATACTGCCTCTGAATGGGCCTGTTGTCATTCTGTACATCCTGCCTGTAAGTGGAAAGCACATAATCAAACAGCGGGTGCTTTTTACAGGCTAAAATGACACCGTTATGCTCATTCAGCTTCACCAGGCCGTTTTTCAGCATTTCAGCCTTTTCTCCCTCATAAGGCTGGTCTGAGCAGATACCGCACAGGCTGGCTGTGGCCCTTGCCATGCTCCAGAGCCTCTCCATCTGCTTTTCCGGCACCTCCACAAAAGGGTTTTTCTCGATCACGTCTGTTTTGGTGAAAAACGCAATGGTTTTTCCCTTAAACTGGATGTCCGCCACATAGTCAGGGGAGGACGGCTGCGCCACCCCGAACCCCTTTTTCTCCAGTTCCCCGAAAAATGCCCTGTAAAATTCAACTTTAGATTTCATATTCCTCCTTTCCCTGACACAGCCAGATTCTCCTTCATGCCGTCTGCAGCGGCGCAAATAACCAGTGCAAGTCTGGAAGAATGCCAAGAAGTGGGATTCGCCCCTTCTTGGCATTCTTCCGTGTGCATAGGTTCCACTGGGCGGAACCGTAGATTTTCTTAGTCAGTGTACTTTACTGACTTAGAAAATCTTTGCACACTTTTCAGTGTTCCATCTCCTCATCTGCGCCGTATTCCTCATTGGCCTCGGCATACTCTTTCCTGATGTTGTCCAAATCTATGACGGACAGATCATTTCCAAGATAGATGCCGCTGTCCCATTCTATCCCCCTGGTAACGCTGTCTGCTGAATAAGTTCCCTCTTTGGGATACCTTGCGTATTCCCTGGTTCCCTCTGCGATTAAAAACTGTCCGCTGCCCAGCGCCATCAGCAACAGGTCATTTTCACTTAAGACCATAAGCACACTGTAATCGCTTCCGTTCAGGTTATGGAGCGTTTCCCCCTGCCGGAATCTGCGTTCCTGACGCTCATAATGCAGTTTCTCAACCAGCGGACGTCCGGCGCAGTCCATGTTGCAGGCGGTCAGGACATCCAAAGATTCCTTTGCGCAGGCATCCCTGTCAAAAGCAGTTTTTTTCCCTGCCATCTTATGATACCCCATAAGAAAGTCCCTCAGTTCCTGTTCATCCCTGCAGAACCGGGCGCAGAAAGATTTGTTTGCAGCCGTATAAACCTCCGTCCAGAGATTGCTGTCCTTTGTCCGGCACAGCTCCCCCACTGCGTGGGCTATCTCCGTCTCCGAACCGGCAAACGCCTGAAACAGCACTGCCATGTATTCCTCAATGCTTGATAAATACCTGGATTCCGCACCCTTATTGTTATTTGTGACAAGGATCAAATCTTTTAATTTCATCTTCCCCATTCCTTTCCAATATTTTTTCCAGCCGCCTGGCATATGCCTTCCCGTATTTCAGCTCTGCCACCTCCAAAAGCATCCGGATCCCTCCCTCCAGCTTTTCCCCTGCCCTGGATGAGGGATCCGCATATTCCCTGTACTGCGTTTTGTTCTCCCCTGCGGGCGTCTGGGCATTTCTGCGTCCCACCAGCCGATTGTAAAAATACCATACACAGTCACCCGGAACAGCCGCCATGATGCAGTCTGTGCCGCCCTTTGTAAAAACATAGGGACATCCCCTGCAGGGGTGCCCCCGTTCTTTTCTGTCATTCTTCATTCTAATGCTCATATCCTTTATCCTGATTCTTCTGGAATAATTCTTTCTTTGCCTCCTTTGACAGTTCCCCCTGCCGTATCTGCCCGTCCGGGAGATCTTCTTCCTGTTTCCATGCCATCTGCGCCAGCATATCCAGAGCCTCCATAACAATCCTTGATGCCAGATATTCCCTGTGGCTTTTCAGGTATGCCTCCCCCCGTTCCTCCTTTTCCAGCCTGCATATGGCTTTTACACCGGAAAGAACCCTGTTTGCCAGTATCTTCCCTGCCTCCTTTTCAAAGTTTTCTTTCTGTTTCCGCAGCCAGCTGTCATCAGAGGAATAGAGCCCGGCCATACGGCATTTCGCATCCACATACCGCTCAAAGCACTGTCTGATCTCCGGGACATTCTCCAGCAGGAACTCCACTGCCTCATCCGTTTTCTCTTTTGCCTCCTGGGGCAGGAACTGATAGGCAATCCGCCCATGCTCCGGCAGGGATGCCCGGATCGCAGAAAGCCGTTCTGCCAGTTTTGCCAGGATTTCCCCGTCATAGGAGAATCCCTGTTCCAGCTCCGCCTCCAGCAGCTTTGCCGCTGCCCTGAACCTGCCTGGGCTCTTGCAGCGCATTTCTTCCTCAAACCGCCCAACCAGGGCATCCGATATATGGCGCATTTCCTTTACTGCAAGGTCTTTTTCCTCTGCATAGGCAAGTATCTTCTCCGCAAATGTGTCCTTTATCATCTGTACCCGGATGGCGTTGGGTATCTGCGGCGGCGTATAGGGGTTCTTCGCCCTCACGGATTGATCCCAGAATACCACATGGATATGGGGGTGCTTTTTCTCCCCATGCACTGCGGCCGCCCACTTAAGGTTTTCCCGTCTGATGCTGTTTTTCTCCGCAATCGTCATGATATGGTTCTCAATGTACCTCTGCCAGCTTTTCTGATCCTTTAACAGGAGTTCCCTGGCAGTATCCTCCGCAAAGGAAACCACGCTGCGGTACATGACGATCCCCTTTCTGGAATTGGCATACACGGCCTTGGCCACATCCCTCCAGTCCCCAAATTCCATGACTCCCCCCGGTTCCATCTTCCCAAACAGACCATGGTCTGCGTTCTCATTCTTCATCACCCTCGGCCTGGTGGCTATGTAGCGGATATGGGCGTAATTGGCTCCCGGCGTATCCTTTTTGTTCGGATGGCGGTGCCTCTGCTTATAAACTAAGATTGACATATTTCCCCGTTCTTTCTATCCTTTCCTGTAGGAATCTGTTGTACTTTGCCGTACTATCTGTTAGAATGGAACCACACAAAAACCAAAAAGGAGAACCGCCTTGAAACATACAGTAACCCTGGAAGATACCCGTCATTCCTTTGATGAAATGACTTTATTATTGCAGGATCATTTTGCTAAGATCAATCCTGAAGATCCAGAGAGCATTAAACTCTCCGGCGAATACTATAAATGGACTTCCCTGAAAACCGGCCTGATTCTGAATGAGAAAAATTTCCAGATACCCGCCTCTGCCCTGCCAAATACCATCAAACCCTCATCGTTCCAATGGCTTCATACCGACAAACAAGCTGTAGTGTCAAACTATTATCGGTACGACAAATCTACGGAACAATATATTATTTCTGTCAGAAAAGATGCTGTCCCCCAGCAGGACATTGATTTAATCACCCGTTCCCTGGTGCTTGTCCGTAAGGCCGTCATCTGGGTGGATTTCGGCTATAACATCGGCACGGAATTTGGCGGCAGACACCCGGCAATCATTCTAAAAAATTTGAAAGATTCTCTGGTCGTTATCCCCCTTTCTTCCCAAATGCCCAAAAATATGGATTACAGTGTAAAGGTTGATAAAGTCTACGGTTTCCCGGAAATGCCCCGCTGGGCAAATGTAACCCGGATTGCGCAGGTCAGCCTCTCAAGGGTACACTTCGAGAAATTTGGCGATGTAAAACCTGCGGTGCTTAAGGCTATCAGCGCAAAGCTGGCCTCCTGCGGCATAATATAGGCTGGCTGCGCATACATTAATACTGTTGCAAAACCGTTTGACAACCTCTCTGCTTTGTGTTAGGATGATGTTGTAAACGCAGGAGCAATCCTGGTAATTTTGTAACCGTGAGGCTGTCATTTATGGCAGCCTCTTTTCGTGCCGCAGATTTTATCTTGCCTTACCGTTTACAGCCTCATTCTGTTTTCTCCCCTGCCTGCCCCTCATCTTTCCATTTCCCCGGCCTCAGCTTCCTCCACGGAATCTTCACGGCATAATTCCCCCGCCATCTGTTCCACATACTCCTTCGTCTGTGCAGGATCCGTTGCCATTGTCAATTTCCGTTCCCGGTAATCATAGCAGTACACCTCATCCGACAATACTTCCTCCGGGCTTACCTGGGTTCTGTTGACCTCCATCACCATACGCTGCAGTTCCTCGGCGCTCATCTCCCCATTGTCTTTTATCAAAATGGTTTCATGGATGCTGCTGGGAAGGATAAAGAAACTGCCCCCTGTTGCTTCCCCGATCTCCTGCAGCAGATTCGGATAGAGCAGGGTTGCGGCGCCGTGAACCTTGGTATCATTGGTGAGGACATACTGTGAATAAGATTCGATTTTTTTACCCGATATGCTGTCATCCGCACCCAGATACATGATTTTTTCAAGATCCATCATCTTCGGCGGGAAAAGCCTCTCCGTATTCTTCAATGCCTGTTCCAATAAGCCCTCTTCCGAAACTCCCCACACCTCCAGCATACTTTTCTTCACAAGAATGCTGGCATTGCCCCTTTCTGAATCCTTGCCGCACAGGACACGCAGGACTGCCGCAATATCGGTATCAGGTATGTCCTGATGCACAAGGTCTTTCAGGTACTCCCGGTTCTTCTCCCTGTTCAGTACCGTTACATATAAATTATCCTTTACCGTGTCATATTCCCCCACATGGAGATTCTGCCACTGTGCGCTTTCCCTCATGCTTTTCTGATGTGTCAGCGAAATGTCAGCCAGGATATGATTCATTTTCCTGCCATTCTGAAACATCCGATAGAAATCTTCCAGATAAATATTGGGAACCACCCTGTCCTCCGGGCGTTTGATGCACAGTGCGCGCAGTTTCCGGTCGTTGTTCTTTGTTACTTCCTGAACCGTTATAGCCGCACCCGCATATTCTTCCGGCAGATAAAACTTAAGCCGGTCTGTTACCTGTTCTATAAAATCTTCAAATGTCATACATCATCCTCCCGTTTTATAAATTGTCCGCCAGCCCTCGCAGGTTCTCCGTGTCCTGCAAAAAACTGTTGATCTGGAAATCTTTTTTCTGCATATAATCCACTCCCAGCCTGACCGCCCCTGAAATCATCTGGTCAAAATCGTCCTCACTCCCCTCATTGGCAAGGTTCATAAGGACCTTGATAAGAAGAAAGAACGCCGCGCCATTGATCTTGCCTATCTTCATCAGCATTTTTGCGATTCGGTCGGTATCATGGTCCGCAATCGCCTTGATCTCATCCACATGGTATACCGCTGTCAACTCCTGACGGATGATTCTGGCAATAAAGTCTATGTCCTCCCGGCTTCCCTCTATGGCAAGCCCTTTCTCCACATAGCCACGCACCAGCTCCGATGTGGTAGTGTGGTTCCTGGCCGCCAGCTTATCCAACGCCTCCAGGGTTTCTATAGGGAAATTGACGGACCGTTTCTGCGTCTCCTTTGCTATGGCTCTGCCACCTCCGTTTCATCCTCCGCAAACCGGTCAAAGTAGAGGGTATAACAATCGGATGCACACAAATCTGCCTCATGCAGCTTCGGTATCCTGTCAAAATACCTCTGGATCAACGCTGTTTGCTGCTCGTCTGCCAGCACCTCATCTCCTCTGCCAATCTTATAGGTTCCTACATCCACATGAATATCCAGCACGTCATCCTGCGCAGTATATTCCCGATACTCCGCAGACTGGCGCAGGGTTTCCTCCGTCCCCCAGCCCGGCAGATAAACCATCTGATACCCGGCCTCACTGCGCAGCTCCGCAATAGAAAATACCATGCACCGTTCCTGCAGACGCAGCGGCTTTAACGCTTCAAAGGTTCGCTCTTTCTCCAATGACTCCCATAATGGCAGGATATTGGGAAACTCCGCTGTAAGCTCCGGGTCTGAGAAATATTTGTCCGTGTATTCCTCAACATAGCCATAGGTCAGAGACTCCGGCATTACATTTCCTTCTGCGTAGTCCCTTCGGAACTGCTCCCAGGATTCCCCCGGATTTTCGCTCCGGTACAACATCTGCCCCTCCTTGATCCTGGATGCCATCATGGCATACAGCACCTCCGGCCAGGTAGTCACACCAACAATGCGCATACTGCTGTACTCCTTCCACTGGTTACAGGTAAACAGGACATACACCGGCTCTTTCCCTGTTTCTTGCTCCCTGATACCGCCTCCCTCCTTTCCAAAATATGCCTCTTTCAAGGGTTCCCACGGGAACCCCCACTGTCTTATGGGAACCCCGTTGCAGGCTTTGCCTGCAAGCTGTTTTACGGCGGTGTGGAACCCGCCTATTCCTGCCTTAACAAAGCCAATCTCCGATTGGCTTAAGTTTTGGCGTGCCTCCGGCACACCCGTCCGCCGGGCGGCCTTTCCTGGTAAAAAGCGGAAAATAAGATGTCAGGGTTCCAGCCCCGGATCCTCCGCCCTGCCCTGAACCGCTTCGGACAGACAGGCAAGCATCTCCGCTTCTTCCTCCGTCAGCACAAGCTCCACATTATGTTTCTCATAAGTACGCCCCCTGCCGTTCAGCATAAGGGAACATTCCGCAGCAATCCTGGACATCCAGAAAAAGGCATCCGCTCCCTCCCGCAGGGTCTTTCCCGTGGCAAAGCGCAGGCTTTTCTGCCCGCCGTCCTCATCGCTGTAGATCAGATCAATATCCAGATAGACACCCTCGCTGCTCCCAAAATTAGGCACACACAGGGCAAAATCAAAATCAGGCAGTTCCTTCACCTTTGTCCGCAAATCCATGTCGTAAAGGAAATACTCATCCGGCAGCATCCCTTTTTCTTTCAGATGTGCCTCCAGCTTTTCAAAGGTTTCCTTCGCATCCGCCATTCCGATATGCCTTACCTGGCGCTTTTCGTCCGGCTCGCTCCACCGGTCTAAATCAAAAGTTTTTATATTTTCCATGGGAATTTCCTTTCTTCCATCATTACCGCTCCCTGCTTTCCTCACGCAGCTCTTTCTCCATAAAATTTAAAATCAAACGCCTTTATTTCCTCATCCGTCATCCAATCCTTTCATAACATTGGTTCCCGGTATCCTCATGGTTCCTGCCCGTCCATTTCATCCGCTGCGGCCTGCTCCCCATGCGCAGGCTGCTCATAAAGCGAGGTCAGCACTTTGTTAAAATCTTTCTGCGCCGGAGTCTGTATATAGACCGTGTACCCAAGGGATTCAAAATGCGCTTTTGCCTGTGCCGCCCTCACCTGGCCGTGGTTATGGGGCGTCCCGTCCGCAAGTTTCCCGTCCATGTCATTGTCATAGCACAGCACGATCTCCCGGATCTGCGGATGGTCGCTTAAGAACTGTTTCAGCGCCTTGTCGGAAAGGCATCCCTCTGAGATCCGGTAGTCTTTCCTCCAGTCAATCCCATGCAGCTTGCAGAGCGTGGCATGGCTCATTGCGTCGATGGGCGCCTCAAACTCATAAACCCGCCTGCTCCTGCCCTCCATGAGAAAGCCATAGGTCTTGTCCGAGTTCTCCATATCCTGGCGGAAACTGCTGTCTGCGCTGGGTCCCCGCAGGGCGCAGTACCGGGGCGTCCCCCTGCTGTCATATCCCACAAACGCACAGTTGCGGCGCACCCTGCCGTTCACCTCCTGCCTTGACTGGAATACTTTCCCCTGTTTCATCATCGCCTGGACGATCTCCGGGTCAATCTTCCGGGTCTTTGTCAGGTACGCAAACACCCGACGGTCATCCGTATCCCTGGGCGGGAGCTGCATTTTCCCCCTTTCCGCCTTTTCCCGTACTGCAACGATATGCACCGTCTGCTCATAAGCCCTGCTCCCAAGGATGCGCTCCATGGCGTCCAGTTTCCCCAGCCCCAGGTAGTTCATGGCAAATTCCACAATGTTTCCGCCTTTTTCCTCCGTGAAAGAATAATAGCCACGGCCATGCCTGAACAGGTATAATCCCCTATAGTTCTTCACATGGACCGTGGCCTTATCGCTTTTTTCGATCTCAAAACCATTGCTCACCGCAAAATCTATAATATTTGTCTGATAGATCTGCTGCATCTGTTCCTCCGTAAAGGGCATGGGCCTGCCCCGCTGTTTTACCTCCATGCCGTTTTCCTCCTTTCCACGGTTTCGCCGCTAAGTCCTCCCTGTTCATCGTGTTTACCATTATCCCGGCATTGTTTCCGGCTGAAAATTTTCCTACACATATTCACAGCTTTCCCCATCTTCCTGTTCCTCCGCAGCCTCCTCCCTTATATATTCCGCATTTTCCCCGTGGGCCTCATGCAGGGTAAATCCCTGAACCCTGATGTTCATCAGCCACTGGTCGAAGAACTGCAGCAGATCCTCTATCTGTTCCTCCGTCCTTTCGCTGGTTTCATAATAAATCCCCATGTTATCCTGGGTATAGGACAGAAGATATACAGAGCGGCCTTCCGCATCCATCAGGAACGTGATCTCCGGGTCACGCATCCTGTCACCGTTCTGCGTGTAATAGTGGGCAATGCTGTATTCATTCTCCCCGATATTTTCCAATACAAGGTCGTCAAAACCGTCCTGCTTAAACTTCATATAGGTATAAGTCCCGTCAAATAATTCCTGGGCCAGCCTGTGCAGTTTCCGGTAGATGCTGTAGCCGTAATTCCTGCACGCCTTTTTCTCCCCCGCTGTTTTCGGTTCCTCCTGTTCATCAGCAAATTCCAGCGCCAGGTTAAGGGATACCTGCTCTTTCAGAAGTCCTGACAGCTTTTCCTCCCCGTCAAAGGGCTTTTCCGCCTGCGCCTCTGCCGCCTCAGACTGCCTCTGCAGTTCCCCCAGCCGCCGCTCACTGTCTGACAGACAGGACGGCACTTTCTCCGCAAGATTTTCAAGCCTTGTGATATTCCCCAGGGCTGAGTCCCCCGCATCCGTCTGGTAGCTGCCCTCCCCTTTCAGGCACAGCAGCACATTGAAAAGCGGCCCTCTTTTTAAGAGTACCTGGAACCCGGCATAGGTTCCGGCTGATAAAATATCACCATCCTCATGCCCCAGGGCTGCCATCTGCATCTTCAGGTATTCCCCTGCCTTCGCCCTCTCGTCAAACAGCCTGTGGTTTAAGGTAATGGAAAATTCATGGGGTTTCTCCCTGGCATACATTGCCGCATCCGCTTTCTGCCGCCTTGCCGTTTCCGTATATTTTTCGATTTCCTGGGGGTAATAGTGGGTAATTTTGAACTGGAGATCCGAATGCTCGTTTTTCCATGCTGATTTCAGCGTCTGCAGGCGGTAGACCTCATTATCCACCTCCATCTTCCGCTTGATCTTCGGGTCGGAAACCGCAAGGGCCTTGAACTCGGCATACTGCAACACCACCTCGTCCACGTCCTCACAGCTCCTCAAGGCGCTGCGCCCGGTCATGATCTGGCTGATATACTTCTGTTTCTGTTCCAATATCTGCCAGAGGTAGGCGTCAAATGTCTGCTCCGTAATGTAGTTAAAAATAGAAACCTCCCCATTCTCATTCCCCTGCCGCAGGATGCGCCCGTTGCGCTGGGTCAGGTCAGCCGGCCTCCAGGGGGCGTCCAGATTATGCAGGGCAATCATCTTATCCTGCACATTCAGGCCTGTTCCCATCTTTTCCGTACTGCCCATCAGTACCCGCACTTCCCCGCCCCGCACTTTTTCCAGCAGTTCCGCCCTTTTTGCGTCCGTGTTGGCCTCATGTATGAAAGCAATATCCTTTTCCGCCACACCCACGCTGATAAGGGCCTCTTTCATGGCCTGGTAAAAATTAAACCGGCCGTCCGCCTTGGGCGTCCCCTTGTCACAGAAGATAAGCTGGGTGGAACGTCTGTCTGCCGTATCATGGTAAAATTCCGCCACTTTCCCGGCACAGGCATTGAGTTTTGTATCGGGGTCATTCTCCAGGGTTTCATCCAGGATGCGGGGATCCACGGAGAGCAGCCTTGCCTCGTTGGTCAGTTTCAGGAAATTGTCCTCGCTGCTGTCCACTTCCTTATTGCGGATGGCCTCCGCCCTTTCCACCAGTTCCTCCATAATTGCTTTCTGGTCCGGGGTGATAGCCGTCTTCACCACCTGCATCCTGCCCGTTTTAAGCTGCGGCACCGGAAGGGCCAGCATATCCGCCGTCTTAATGTCCGCCACCAAAAACAGCATGGACATCAGTTCCGGCAGGTTATGGAACTTGGCAAACCTGGCTTTCATCTGGTAGCCGGAGCCCTCCGGCTTGATCTCCAGGGAAGATTCCACCCTGCCGAATGTGCTGGCCCATGCGTCGAACATGAGCAGCCCCCTGCGCTTTAATTCTGAGGGCTGCAGGGTCTTCTGCATGACATACAGTTCCGACATGGAGTTGGAAACCGGTGTGCCGGTCAGGTACACCACGCCGTGTTCCTCTGTGAGTTCATTGATATACTGGCATTTCATGTGCATATCCATCGCCCGCTGGCTGCTCTGCCCTCCCACTCCCGCCACTCTCTGCATCTTGGTGTAGCTGTAATTATTCTTATAGGCATGGGCCTCATCCACAAACAGGTTATCCACGCCCAGTTCCTCGAAAGAAATCGTATCGTCCTTTTTAGCCGCATTATAAAGCCTGTCAAATCGATCCTGGAGGTTCCGCTTAAATATCTCCATCTGTTTCAGTGTCCAGGTTTTCCCGGAACGCAGTTTCATTTCATCAATCTTCTGCGTGATCTCATCAATTTCCTCCTGCATGGCGGACAGCTGCCTCTCCCTTGACAGGGAAATCAATTCAAAAGAACTGTGCCCCATGATGATGCAGTCATAATCCCCGGTGGCAATGCGGCTCACAAACCTCCTGCGGCGGGCCTTTTCAAAATCTTTGTTGGTGGCTATCAGGATATTGGCATTGGGATAGAGCCGCATGAATTCCGTTGCCCACTGCTCCAGGGTATGGTTCGGCACTGCGATCAGCGGCTTGCTGCAGACCCCCAGCCGTTTCCTTTCATACGCAATGGCGCAGGCCGTCATGGTCTTGCCCGCCCCCACTTCATGAGCCACTAGGAGGTTCCCGTCTCCGTATATTCCCATGGCTACCGTGTCCCGCTGGTGCTTCCGCAGGGTGATGGTTTCGTTCATATCCGGCAGCATCAGGCCATCCCCGTTGTATGTCCTGGGACGGATGTTATTGAAACGGTCATTATAAAGCATTGTAAGCGCCGCCCCCCTTTCCGGTTCGGCAAACAGCCAGGACTCAAACTCCATCTTGATCTGTGCCTGTTTTTCCCTTGCAAGCAGGGTTTCCCGCCTGTTCAGCACATACCGCACCTTTTCTTCCCCGGTGTCCGGATCCGTGTATTCCTGACGGTCACGGACTTCCACTGTCTTCAGATTCAGCGTGTATTCCATAATCGCATAAGCATTCAGCCTGTCCGTCCCGTAAGTTTTGTTCGCCGCAACGGAATCCCATTCCGCATTCTTATTGGTAATGAAATATGTCCCGGTGCATTCCGCAAATTCGATTCGGATGCGGTTCTTTCTGTTAAAATCGCTGGTTCTGAACTTCTCATACATGAAATCTTGGTAATATTCCGCCGGTATCCATGTGGAACCAAGCACAAAGCTGATGTCCTCCGGCTTTAACGGCTCCGGCTGCACCTGCGTAAGCGCTTCCACGTTCCTGCCGAACCATTCCGGGTATTTCTCTGCGGCAAGCATGGCCTGGGCCAGCTTATCCTTTACATGGCCGCTTAAATATTCCTCCGCAAGCACCCAGCCGGAAACCGCATCCCCCTCCTGCCACTTTGCCGGGTCCTGGTAAACCCTGCTCCCCAGCTCCTCCAGGATGGCCTCTTTGCTGCACATACTGCCGTCTTTCCGGTAAAGGTACTGCATATAGTCAAGATCAAACTTCCCTCTGGCATTTAAGGTGATCCGCAGGGCTTCCTCTATGCTGTCCGCCGTTTTGGGCATACTCTTGGGGCGGATGGTGGCTTTATGGAACACCGCCGTCTTTTTATACTCGCCTTTTATCTTCTTCCCGTGTTCATCCTTTACCTCTTCCTCGATGGACCGCAGGAGCGGCGCATCCGCATCTTTGGCAAATGCCGTGACGTTCCCCTGGGAATTGAGATAGCCATATTTTTTTATGTACCCGTCATATTCCCTGTTCAGGCGTTCCAGCAGGCCTGACAGTTTCGTTTCGTATTCCATGGTGGGCAGTTCCCATCCCAGCCTGGGATCCCCATGCAGCTGAAAATCCATAAGCTCCCTCAGCGCATTGCGGATGCGCAGCAGCCCGTCCAGCCTTTCCGCTTTTTTCCCGGACAATTCCTGCAGGTACATCCGGGAGTCCTCCCGGTAATAGAATGCGTCGCCAACTTTTGTGTAGCTGTAATTCTTCACATCCGGCGCTGCGGGGATCCACTCTTTGATAACCGTGTCCTTATCCTCGGAAAGTTCACTTTCAGGTTCCTCGTACTGTCCGTGGAGCCGGGCGACTGCCTCGTCCAGCAGTTCTCCCAGTTCCCTGTCAGGATATGGCTTGCAGGTGACGAAATTATAGTTGCTGTACATGCCGTTTTCCTGCACAATCGTTCCCAGCACCATTTCCGGATGGTCAATAAAATAACTGTTGTAAGGGATCCCGTTCTCGTCTTTTTCCACGGAAAGCCAGGCTGTGTTCTTTTCATCCGGTATAATCTCCTGGACCCGCTTTTTCAAAAACAGGATGTCTGTGGTTGCCTCTGTCCCCGCAACCTGCTTAAAGGCATTGTCCGGCAGGCGGATGGCCCCGATCAGCTCCGCACGCTGGGCCAGATACTTCCTGACCGTCTGGTTTTCTTTATCCATGGTGAATTTCGTGGTAATGACGGCCATGATGCCCCCTGCCCTGAGCTTATCCAGGCTCTTTGCCAGGAAATAATCATGTATCCTGAATTTATAGCGGTCATACCTCCTGTCGCTGACCCGGATGCTGTGGAACGGCACATTCCCCACTACCACATCAAAGAAACTGTCGGAGAAATCTGTGTCCTCATATCCTTTGATCAGGATGTCCGCCTGGGGGTAAAGTTTCCTGGCAATGCCTCCCGCAACAGGTTCCAGCTCCACTCCATAGAGTTTTGACCCGCCCATTTCCTCCGGCAGGGCCGAAAAAAAGTTTCCCGTCCCCAGCGCCGGATCCAGGATGTTCCCGGAACGGAAACCAAACTGATACAAAGCCTGATAAATATACTTTATTACTTTCTGGTCCGTGTAGTAGGATGTCAGGGTAGACGCCGTGGCCGACTGCATTTCTTCCTCCGTCAGCAGCTCCGTTATCTCGTCATACTCCTTTTCCCAGCCCTCTTTTCCGGGTGTCAGGGCATTGGCAAGGCCGCCCCAGCCTGTAAAACGGGCAAGTATGATCTGCTCCTCTGCGGATGCCATGCGGCTCTCCTGCTGCAGCTGCTTGAGCAGCCGGATTGCCTCCACATTGCTGCGGAATTTTGTTTTCGGGCCGCCATCATACAGATGATGTTCCGGCTGGTAGCGGTAGTTCATTGTCCCATCCTGGAAACGCTGTTCTATCTCCCCCGCCACTTCCATGGCGTATTGTTTCCCTGCCTCTGTGATACGGCCCATATTTTCAATCCGCTGTTTCGTTTCTTCCGAAAAATCTCCATTCTCCACAGCCTGGATGACTGTCTTGGATATTTCCGCATCCGTATAAAAAGGCTGCAGCAGCTCCGCATTTTCAATCAAAGCTATCGGCAGCCTCTCCCTGACCTGATACCCACCGGACCCCCTAAGCTGTTCAATATCGCCCAACTCAGCCGTATGGTTCCCGTCCAGATACCCCAGGACTTCAAAGATCCGGCTGTCATAAGCGATTCTGCTCCCCACAGGGAACGGCATATATCCCGGCGTTTCTGCTTCCTGTTCCGTTTCCGGGCGCAGTATCTGGTCGCCGCCTTTCCCGTCCTCTCCATAGGGGCCGGGATAGATTTCAAACAGGCTGATCTGCCCATCTCCATGGTCATTTACTGCGCTTTCCGCTGCATTCGTTCCGCCGGAAATACTTTCCCCGGAGATATGTTCCTCAGAATTGTTTCCGTTTGAAGTGTCTTCATCGGAATATTTTTTATCCGAATTATCTTCATCCGGAACATCTTTATCCGCTATTTTCCTATTCGGAATTTCTACATTTGATTTTTCTGCACCCGAAGTATCTTGATCTGGAATATCTTCCCCCGCAGTATCTTCATTTGAAACATCTTCCCCTACGGCATCCTCGTCTGAAACATCTTCCCCCGCAGCATCTTCGCCTGAAACATCTTCATCCAGAATATTGTAATCATCTATGGCATCTTCCTCACGGTATGGGAGATATTCTCCATGCTCGATCAGAGAGCCAATCACATGGGCGATCACATCCCATGACAACCGCACAAAGCCGTCCTTTCCGAAAAAGAAATCTGCCACATCCCGCCCCGGCACGATTCCCCCTGTCCCGTCACTGCTCTTTTGGAAACCATAATCCCGGTAAATATCCCTGACGGCATCCCGCTTCACCTCCATGGTGCCGGCCTGCCGGAATACCTGGTTGATGCGGTCATACAAATCCTGTGGGTACACACTGGTGTCTGTTAAAAGCCTCTGTATCTCATCCCAGTCTTTATGCTCCCTGACATTCTCTTTTGTGGCCGACTCCTGCAGACGGAAAAAGGAACCTTCGGCGGCATTTTCCGCCTTGGGTTCCTCTGCATCATTTTCCACAATTTTTCCTGTGTTTTCTGTATTTACTGTACTTCCTTTTTTCGGTTCAGAATCTGCCGTATTCCCTATCCCGGCTACCGGGGCAGATATACCACTTCCTGCAGGACGATTTCCTCCGCCTGTCTGGTTATCATCTCCATATGCCCTGCCCTCTCCAGCGTGTCCTCCGTTTCCGGCATCGGCTGCACCTCCAAAAGCTGCTGTATCAGCGCCTCTTTCTTCCTCTCCGCCTCCTGGTCCACCCTGGTGATCATCTCGTTGACCTGCCCCAGCGCGATCAGTTCCGACAGTCTCTGCGGATGCCTGGACATCATGTAGTCTTTCCACCTTTTCCCGAACATCCCGGCCGGACTCCGGTCGTATTCGCTGTTCTCCGAGATTCTGAGATCCGGGTACAGCATCCCGTCCTCCCCTTTCCTGTATTCCAGTTTCGCTAACGGTTCCCTGCCCATATCCCTGGCTCCTTTCCTCCTTGATTTCCTCAATCTGTTTATGTATCTCTGACAGGACCGGCCTTGCTATGGCGCAGGCATAATACCCAAGCCCCATGAACAGTTCCAGGCTCCCGAAATGGCTGATATTCTCAAATGCCCCTGTTTCCTCAAAAGGTTCCGTCCCGATCCCACATTTCTTAAATACAATGTAGGCGGCGCTGTCCGATGCCAGCCTTGCGAACTCCGCCCGTACCGCCTCTATGGGAAGTCCATACAACACACTGTCCTCATTTTTGACCTCCACACAGGACAGGTATCTCTCCAGAAACAAGTCCGCCTGCATAGCGGAAAGCTGGCACAGACAATTCTCTATATTGTCCCCGTCTATCCCGAACCTTTCATGGAACCTGCGCAGGATCTCCGGCTGGTACTGCCGCTCCAGCGACCAGACCGCACCCATGGCTTTCCGGAATTCCTCATAGCTGCCACGGGTATCGGCAAGGTCAAAATAGTAGGCAAGCGTGGCTTTCGGGTCATTCATATCCACAACGCCGATGCCCTTGGAACCGGCCTTTAAATACCTCCCGGTCTGTTTCTCCCAGCCCGCTTTTGTGGCAAGCAGGCCGGCATCCGGCCTCTGCACATAGATCAGCACGTTCTTGTCAAAAGACATCTTATAATATTTTGACACGCTGGACAAAAGCCCCATCCACTCCGTCCTGCTGCGTGTCAGCGCCTGCACCGATTGGCGGTACAGGTCAGCAAGGTATGTTTCCCTACCCAGCTTTCTGCCCCGTTGCTCCGCCGTCCCTGGCGAAATACAGTTCCAGCGCCTTTATGATCGTCTCCTCGATTTCCTTTCTGCTCTGGCCGCCGTCAAAGAACCTGCTGATGACGGTATCCTTTATCTTGATGGGTTGTGTGTTCTTTGGTTTTTTCGCCTTTTCATCCGTGATGACCTGGCGCAGCAGTTCCTCCGTCAGCTTCCCTTTCCGGGCATAGTCATGCAGGAGGGCTGATTTCTTTGTGTCAATACGGCATCCGCCGTCAGTTATCAGCTGCGCCATTAACGGCTGCATTTCCGCTTTCACAAAGGATATGTCATAAGCAGCCTCAAAGCCGAGGGTCCTGGCATCCAGGCACTCCAGCAGCGGCGCCGCAAGGGTAGCAATCCTGAGATACCTGGCGATACGGTCCCTGCTCAGCCCGTATTCCTCGCTGACCGCCGCCCCTGCATCCGACTTCTTTGGGTTTTCCAATGAAGTCCCGTTTTTCCCCATTTCATGCGGGTTTACCAGTTCCTCAATCTCCCTTAACAGGTCGTTCCTTTTCCCCTGGCACTTGATGGCGTCATAGTGCTGTTTCAGGCAGAATGCCTTTTCAGAGAAAGTCAGATCGTCAAAGGAACGCTGGCGCAGGTTCGTTTCCGTCACGATCAGGACGGCCTCCGCATGGTCCAGGTTTTCCTTAATGACAACGGGACCTCTGGTAAGCCCTGCCAGCCTTGCCGCATTGACACGGTTATGGCCGCTTAAGATGGTATGCCTGTCCTCATGTTTCCAGAGGATGATCGGCTCCAGAATGCCCAGTTCCCGGATGCTCTCCACCATGTCCTGGAGCCGCTGGCCGCCGTACAGCTTGAACTTGTGGTCGGGGAACGGCTCCATCCTGTCAAAGTCCATCTCCAGAAGTCCCGTCCCATCGGTTTCCTGCCCCTGCTGCGGCTGTGCTGTTTCTTCCTTGGTCTTAAAATCAAACAGGTCGTCCATCCCGTCCAGGCTGGAACTAAGCAATGTGTTTCTTGCCGGTATTTTCGGTGTCCTTGCCGCCATTTCCCATCAACTCCTTTGCAAAATTTTCATAGGCTTTCGCCGCCGGGTTCTCCGGCTCGTACTCACAGATTGTCATGCCGTATTCCACGGCCTCCGGCACCTTGATGGAGCGGGGGATGCTGCTTGTGAATATCCGCACCTTCTCCTCAAGGGCCTGCTGCAGCTGTGCCTTGACCCGTCTGGATACCCTTGTCCGTTCGTTGTCCATGGTGATCAGGATGCCCTCAATTTCCAGCCCTGCATTGGCATGGCTCTTGATCCTGTGGAAAGCCCGCAGGAACTCCGCCATCCCCTCTACAGCCAGGGTTTCCGACTGGACAGGGATAATCAGGCTGTCGCAGCATATCATCACATTTATCATGGCCGTCCCCATTTTCGGCATCCCGTCAATGAGGATGTAATCGTACTGTTCCCTGATGGTGTCCACATATTCTTTCAGCTTGTACTCCGCAAAATCCGTATCGCACATCAGCTTGTCAAAGTTGTCTAACTTGTTATTGGCCGGAACCAGGTCAGCCCCGAATTCCGTCCTTATCATATATGCCTCCCTGTCCGGCAGTTCCTCATTCATGACGATACATTTCAGGATGTCATAGATTGTCACCGAAAGCTGCTCAGGCGCCTCCACCCCGCATAATTTTGTTGTGTGCCTCTGTCCGTCAAAGTCGATCAATGCAACCCTGCATCCTCCCTTAGACAGCAGATAAGACAGGGTTGTTGCGGTCGTGGTCTTGCCCACGCCGCCTTTCCTGTTTACGATCCCTAAAACCTTGCCCATTCTTTGCTTCCTTTCTCTCGTTAAATTTGTTATCTGGTTACATTTGATCTGGATAAAAGTAGGGTTTCAGCACTTGCCTCCTTTCGCATAAATTAAAATGGGGCCAAATCAACACTTCCATTTCCATGGAATATAGATTCAGCCCCATTTTGAGTATAACGACACCTGCCAATATCCCTAGCATTGGCGGATCCCGGCTATTCACATTCAGTTTTTCAATATAACAGCGCTGTCCTATCTACTCTCCTTAGAATAGCGAAAATAGGACTAAATCAATGAAATCGCTTCTATACAGCAAATCTCCTGACTTAGTCCTATTATAACCTCATCATCAAAAGTAATGGCAATCTTCTTGATCTCCTCCTGATCCGTCTTTTCCTCCTCCAGCCGTCCCGCCTCCCTGCCGTCTGCCGTTCCCCCTGTGCCCACGGAAGCCGCCTCCACACGGTTTTCCTGTTCTTTCAAGCCAAAAAACAGCAACCCAGCCATCAGATCAAATAGCAGGATTGCCGTCATCCATTTTCTCATAGCCATACCCCAGTCTCTGACTTCCTCCCTACAGTATATGCAGGATATGGGAATCCATCACTCAAACTGGGCCTCATACAGTCTCCTGTACATACCGCCTTTCTTCATCAGTTCCCCATGGGTGCCCTGCTCCACCACCTCACCTGCGTCCACCACTAGGATCAGGTCTGCATTCTCGATGGTGGAAAGCCTGTGGGCGATCACGAAGCAGGTCTTGTCCTCCATTAGCTTGCGCATGGCCTTCTGGATCTGGCGTTCCGTACGGGTATCTACATTGGAGGTAGCCTCATCCAGGATCAGCATCTTCGCATCCAGCAGCATGGCCCTGGCTATGGTGAGGAGTTGTTTCTGGCCCTTGGAGATATTGGTGCCCTCATCGGTCAGTATGGTGTCATACCCTTGCGGCAGCCTGCTGATAAAGGAGTGGATCCTGGCAGCCCTGGCAGCCTCCTCCACGCTGGCCCGGTCTGCATCCTCCCTGCCATATGCCAGGTTCTCGTAGATCGTGCCATAGAACAGCCAGGTATCCTGGAGGACCATGGCATAGGCCCGCCGCAGGCTGCTTCTGGTGAGATCCCGGATCCGTCTGCCGTCCACCAGGATCTCCCCCTCCTGCGGGTCATAGAAACGCATCAGCAGATTGATCAAGGTGGTCTTCCCTGCCCCTGTGGGACCCACGATGGCAATGAGCCTGCCAGGCGCTGCCGTCAAGCTTAGATCGCGGAGGATTGTCCTGCCAGGCTGGTAGCCAAAGGACACATGGGACAAGCGCACCTCACCACGCACATCCAGAAGTTCCCTGGCATCCTGGGCATCTTCAGGCTCCGGTGCCTCCTCCATAAGCCGGAACACCCGCTCTGCTGCTGCCAGCGCTGACTGTAATTCGCTGAAAATATTGGCAGCTTCATTGATGGGGCCGGAGAACTTCCGGGAATACAGTACAAAGGAAGAGATATCACCGATGCCCATGGAACCTGCCAGGTACAGGATGGCACCGAATACGCTGATAAGGGACAAGGACAGATTGTTAATGAAGTTCACGCAGGGGCCTACGATGCTGCCATAATATTCTGCCTGGTAATAGGCCTCCACCGCCTCCTTATTCCTTCCGTCAAACCGTTTCTGGGTGTACGCTTCCCTGCCATAGGCCTTCAGTGTCTTCTGTCCTGAGATCATCTCTTCCACAAAGCCATTCAGTTCTCCCAGCTTTGCAGACCGTCTCCTGAACAGGGGCCTGGTCTTGCCAGTGATGTATCTGGTGGTCAAGATGGACAGAGGCACGGTGAAGGCAAACACCAGCACCAGCCTGGGAGATATTGTGACCATCATCACCAGGGCACCTGCCACCGTGATCACTGTGGTCAGAAGCTGTACCAGGTCATTGGAGAGGGAGGCATTCACCGTATCAATGTCATAGGAGATACGGCTGATAATATCCCCTGTCTGATGAATGTCAAAATATCCCACCGGCAGAGTCATGAGACGTTCAAACACATCCTGACGCATCTGGTACACCACTTTCCGGCTGATGGTCAGCATCAGCACCTGGAGACCATAGGACATGGCTGCAGAGATCACATAGAAGCCAGCCATCCAGGCAGCATAATAGCCAACCGCTGCAAAATCAACCGCTCCCCTGCCCGGTTCAATGGCACCGATACATAGCCCTGTAAGCTTAGGACCCACCAGGGAGAAGAGGTTGCTGCCCAGGGTACAGACGGCGGCCAGAACCAGCAGCCATTTGTAGCGCAGCATATAGGCGGCCAGTTTCCGGATCGTCCTGCCGGAATACCGCCTGCCCTGGTCACTTCTGCCAGAATACTCCCTGCCCTGGCGGGCTTTCCTAGCTGTATCCTTTTCTTTTGAATTCTCATTTTCCACATGAGTACCCTCGGCCATTGTCATTCTCACTCCTGCTTTTCCTGTGCCTGCGTTGCGTCTGCCAGTTCACACTTAAGATATATTCCTCTCCCACCTGGTACACCAGATCTCCGCTGCGGTGATTCTCCTTGATTTCTGCCACTGCCTCTCCATCCAGGTATTACCTGACCGCCGGAGGAAATACTATCTTCTGTACTGCCTGCATTTCTTCCATTGTCCCCATTTCCTCTATCCTCTGCATTGTTTCTATCGCCTGCATTGCATTTACCGTCTGCATTGCCTTACTTGCCTGCATTGTCCTTATAGGCTTATATCCCTTTTCCCCTTTTTCTCTCTGTCACGCTGCACCCCCTGGAAACTACAAAAAGCGCTGCCCTCACATCTCCCCGGTCTGTATCCGGCTGATCTCTGCATAGACACTACAGCTTTCCAGCAGTTCCCCATGGGTACCATAGCCAATGGGAACACCGCCTTCCAGCACCAGGATATGGTCCGCACTGCGGATGGAACTGACCCGCTGTGCTATAATCACCAGTGTGGTGTCCGGCAGGAACTGCCGGATGCCCTTTCTCAACTCTGCATCCGTGCGGTAGTCCAGGGCGCTGGAGGAGTCATCCAGGATCAAGATCTCTGGTTTTGCCGCCAGGGCCCTGGCAATCAGCACCCGCTGTTTCTGCCCGCCGCTTAGGTTGGCCCCCTTGATGTTCAGTCCTTCTTCCTCCCTGCCTTCCTTTCCCTCCACGAACTCCCTGGCCCTGGCATACAGCAGGGCCTCCTGTACCTGTTCTGCAGACATCGGACGTCCCAGGGTTACATTTCCGGCGATTGTATCTTCGAATATGGTATCGTTCTGGAATACCACGCCGAATTTTGCTTTCAACGCAGAGGGTTCATAAGTACGGACATCCCGGCCTGCCACCAGGATGCGGCCCTGGTCAGCATCGTACAGCCGCATCAGCAGATGGATAATGGTGGATTTGCCGGAGCCAGTCTCCCCGATGATCCCCAGGGTCTCCCCCTTCTTGATACAAAAAGACAGGTCAGTGATGTCTGGCTCTCCTTTCTTGGAATAGGAAAAGGACACATGGTCAAAACAGATCTCCACAGCCTCTCTTTCCTGTATTCCGGCCATATCCTGGCGGCCTTCTGTCTGACCGGCACCCTGCCCAGTCTCGTCTGGAATTCTGTCTGTATCCTGGCGGCCTTCCATCCTTCTGCTGCCCAGCCCCTCTTCTTCCTGCCCCATCACTTTCATGTCCTCCCCGCATTCCAGCACCTGCCAGATGCGGTTGCCGGAAGCAATGGCTTTAGACAACACGGTAAACATCTTGGAGATGGACATCATGGCATTCAAGATAATGGTAAAATAGGTGGTAAACGCCAGAATCTTCCCCACCTCGGATATTCCGCCATTCACCCGGACGGCCCCCACCAGGATCACCCCCACCAGTCCCAGGTTCAGCAATATGGTCATGGACGGGTTGATCAGCGCCATGACCATACCGTTTTTCCGTTCCCGCTCCACCACTTCCCGGTTGATGCTGCGGAATTTCTCCGTCTCATAGTCTGTCTTGGAAAGGGCCTTGATCACCCGGATCCCGGCGATATCCTCCCGCACCAGGCGCACAAAACGGTCATTGGCCTCCTGGAGTCCCCCATACATAGGGATGCTGCGCCGGGACACATATATCGTGATGAATCCCAGCACAGGCAGGGTGGCCAGCAGCACACAGGCCATGGCCACATCCAGGGTGAAGGTGACACAGATGCCCCCTACCAGCAGGATCGGGGCACGGACCCCCAGCCGCTGGATCCTTCCCAGCATCTGATGGACATTGTAGGTATCCGAGGTCATCCTTGAGATCAAGGAAGGCTTGGTATATTCATCTGCCCTGGCTGCGGACAAGCCCATGGTCTTCTCAAATAGGTCATGGCGGATTACCTCCGTGGCATCGCTGGCTACCCTGGAGGCCATGCGGTTGGCAATGATGTTGAAGGAAACTGCCAGAAGGGAACAGAGCAGCATCAGCCCGCCCCAGGCAAACACTGCCCCCCTGTTTCTGGCCGGGATCACCACATCGATGATATGTGCCAGGATGTAGGGGATGAAGAGATCCATGATGGTTCCCACGAATTTGATGGAAACCCCTATCCCCATCCTGCCATAATAAGGTCTCATGTACCGCAAAACCAGTTGTTTCATCTGTCATTTCTCCTGTGGATCTGCCTATGCCTATTTTTGTAACAATTCAGACAGGACACTGAACTGTTATATATTTTTCAGTATAACAGGCCGGACTTTTTCATGCAATGGTGTATCCTGTCCTCATGACCAGGCATGGCCAGGCAAGTCATCTGGCTAAAAGGATATGCGACTAATCCATATGTAGCCTGAGAACCTCCACCGCTTCCCCTGTGTCCTGCACAGTCACCTGGCCTCCTACATTTTCCTGGAAATATGCCAGGGAATCCCTTCCCTGGGGCAGTATCCCTGTCTGGAAAGGGCCAGTGCCATACAGGGCATCCTCCCATGCCCCGCTGTGTCTGTAACGCCCTGCATATCTCTCCCCCTCCCTGCCATAGACTGCCAGCAGTACATCCAGGGTGTCCCAGCCTTCAAAGGCCGCCAGTACCAGCCGTTCCCCGTCAAAGAGGCATTCCTGCTCCCTGGGAAAGGGATCCACCCGGGACCATCCCTCCCGGCCCGTCCACACGTACTCCCCTTCCTTCTTTCCCGGAAAACGCCCGCTGCACCACAGTTCATATTGCCCGTCCTCCTCTGTCACAAAGGAAAACCTGTTGTCACTCCATGTCACCAGAAGGCCACCTGCCCCAGACTGCACGGCACAGACCTCGGGCAGCGCCATCTCCAGTTCCAGATCCAGGTCTTCCAGGTACAGGCCGTCCCAGGCGGTTTCCCCTGTATCGGATGCCATCTCCTGCCCCAGGAAAATCTGCTGCCTTAGGACCGGGATTCCTGCCTCCAGGCTATAGACCAGGAGACTGTACCCTGTTCCTTCCCCCGCAACCAGGTACAGGTATCCCTTTTCCTCCTCCAACAACATCCCCTGGGGCACGGCCCCTCCCGGCAGGCCACAGACCTTTTCCATCCCGGTTAGGTCCACCTGGAGCCAGGACTTCTCCCTGACAAAAGGCAGGTAAAAGATACCGCCATTCTCTCCCAGATCCATTCGTCTTCCCGTATCTGCCTCTTCCATGCAGAAGGCGTAATAGCACCCATCCTCCCCAAAGGCTGAGGCATCCGCTATCCCACTGCCCCGGAAGCCCGCCTTCTTCCTCCCCACCAGGGAAATGACATTCCCCTCCTGGTCTTTTTCCACGGTGATCTCCAACATATCCTCTGACACCGGGATCTGGAACAGGTTCATGAGATATGCCAGGGCCTGTCCGTAATCCCCCAGGTATTCCACGCTGTTGCCTGTTATCTCAAAGCTGACAGGATACCAGGCATAGTAATCCCCGATCCGGACAGCCTCCACATGTACTTCCCCGGCTGCCGTGTGGTCCATCACAGCCTGGGCGATGCAGGGATAGGGCATGTCATCGGCACAGACCACCATGGGGCTGTGGGTGATACCTGTCCCATAGTCCGATGCATAGAGAAAATCTGCTTCTGCTACGTCTTCCACCGTCCGGTACCAGCTAATTTTCCGGGGAGAGTAGGTAAACACACTCTCTGCCTCCTGGCCGCTTCCTATGGTTAACTCTGTATCCCACAACAATTGCCTGTCCCAGTGGGAAGCCACACCCAGGGTAACGCCCCGGGCTGCCTCCGGATCCCCTGCCAGGATTTCCTGGGTGATTCTTATATCTTCTTTTCCACGACTAATCTCCCGCCAGATAAAGGGCAGCCACAACAGCACCAGTCCCATACAGCAACAGAATACCAGCATACTTTTCTTCATATATATTCCCCCGTGTCCGCTTCAGCGACACAAACAATGGAAGAGCTTGAAATCACTTGGCGAGGTCTTATTCGAGCTTAGTGATTTCCTTTACACTTCCAGCACCCTGCCCACCCGGTCTGCACGGTAGCCGTAAGCCTCCTTCACGTAAGCAGACAATGCCTTGCCCTGTTCCTCCAATTCCAGCGTGGTCTGATCCCCGATGATCCTTCCCTGCCGCAACAGCACTGCCCGTCCGATGAACCGCTCCACCTCCTCAACCAGGTGGGTGGCGAGAAGAATCGTCTCATCTGGCCCTAAGATCCCCAGCAGCACCTTGTAGAAATCCTCCCGGTTGAACACATCATTTCCCACAAAAGGCTCATCCATCAGAATATATCCTGCCCCCTGGCACAAGGCCAGAATCACCTCAAACTGATTCTGCTGTCCTGCAGAGTAATTCTTCAAAGCCACCTTTCCCGGCAGTTCAAAGAAATCCATCAGCATCCGAAACCTCTTGTGCCGGAATGTGCCGAAATGCATCTGGTAAAATGCTGCGTGGGATTCTGCTGTCAGATTGGGGAAAAAAGAATGCTCACAGGTGGCATAGGACAATCTGGCTATCGTATGCCTGTCCACTGGCTTCCCATCCAGCAGGATCTCCCCCTGGCATGGCAGGAATCCCAGGATACATTTCAGCAGGGTGGTCTTCCCTGCGCCGTTCTCCCCGAACAGTCCCACGATCTCTCCCAGACCGATCTCCAGGTTCACATCATACAGGGCCTGCCTGCTGCCCATCCTGTCATAATATGTCTTCTGCAACTGCTTGACTTCCAGCATATATGCCCTCCTATCCCCAAAAGCTGTCTCCTACCCATATCTTCACCAGAAGCGTGGCATGCATTCTCCAGGTATCACCATCCTATAGATTCCATAATAGAGCCATGACAGCATCCCCTGCACCACCACTCCTACGCCCATGCCCAGAAGCGGCGCCTGTACACAACTTCTATGAAATACCCCGCCATCCGGCAGACGGCGCATCAGGTAGATACTCCTGGTATCCCGGCAGTAATACCTGTAATGCACCACAACCATAACTGCCAGGAACAGGTAGAAGGGAAGAAACCATCCCATATATCCCACGGATAGCTGGAGAAAAGAGGCCACCTTCTCCCCAGGGCACAGAAGCTTTTCCCCGGCACTTCTGTCCAGATAATACAGCCCCTCCCAGACACCATGAAGACGCTGGAAAAAGCCCAGACTTCCAATTACTCCGCCGGCCAGCAGCACTGCCGCCATCCCCCTCTCCTTTTCATAGGGATATCCGGGCGGAAACAGTTCCTTCAGGCGGTTCCACCTCCACCTTCCTCTTCCCATACGTTCTCCTTTCCAGGGAAGTCCCTGCAGGATGTCTCTATTGTCTCTGCCGTATTCCGGCCTTCCCGCCCCCTCGGCTACCTGCCGCTTATGCCCTCCGCTGCATGTTCTGTGCCATCCACTTCCAGCCACCTGCCAATTTCTCCCAGACACCAGCCTCATGCAGATCCATTAGGATGAGAAGCCCACAGGAAAGGCCACACACCACATCCAGGAAAGCCATACTCCCAGCCCCGGCAAACCGTATGCCCGCCACCAACGCCAAGGCCACCTGGGTCACCTGCCTTCTCCTTCCCACAGTCCCTGCCGCCTCCATGCCAAGCGCCAGGATAAGCAAGATACTACATATCCATCCTCCTGCATCTGCCATGGGTACCAGGCTGTGCAGGAAACCAATGCGGTGAAATGCCAGGAACAGCATCTGCGGCGCCCTCTGGCCCAGCCCGGTCATCTGCCCGTAAGTCGTTACCATCCAGATAACCGTCCCTGTCTGCACAGCCCCCACTGTGAGAAAACAACATATATTGTAAACCGTCCTGATGAAGAAAATGCCTGTCCTGTCCACCCTGAGGCGCAACAGCGTCTCCCGGCTCCTGTGATCTGTTCCCCACCTTGTGAGAATCAAGATCCCATACACCGCCCCCCAGGCCAGCAGGAACCCTGGCAGAACCGTTATAGACAGTATGTCTTCCAGGCTATAGGACAGGGTCATTGCCGAAATGTCCCCTCCCTGGACAACGGGCACGGCTTCCACCAAGGTATTCCCTTCCTGGATATCTGGCAAGGCCATTCTGGACAACAGGCCATAAAATATGGCACATTCTGCCAGGGTTACAACTGCCAGCACTGCCAGGATCTTATAAAAGCTTCCCCTTGCATCCAGCGCCCACAGGGACAGCCCGGGAAATCCTGGCTGCCCCTTTCCCATCCTTTTCCTCCCACCTGGTACCCTGCCTGCGGAACTGTATCCTCTCCCTGTCATAGAATCCTTCCTTCCATGCTTACTTTCCTTCTGTCTGCCTTAACTTTTTCCTTTGTCCCGGCTTCTTCCTTTTCCCTGGCTTCTCCCTTTTGCCTAGCCGCGCCTTTTTGCCTGGCTGCTCCCATTCCACCCCCGGCCTGCATAGCTTTCCCAATTCCAGCCCCGGATGCTCGGATTCCTGCCCTGACGTGCGGATCTCTCCTTATCCCTGCCCCGGCTTCCCGACTCCCCTCATCTACTGCTGCCCTCTCTTCCATCCATCTCCCAGACATCCCCGGCCAGGGCTTCGGCCTCCTGTCTGGTGACACCCAGCTGCTTCATGGCCTTCACCCAGGCTGCTGTCTCCCCCAGCAGCAATTCCTGACGGATACGTCCCCTCACTGCTTCCCCCACACTGGTATAACTCTTGGCACCAGAGCGGGATACCATGATGCCCTCTTCCTCCAGTATATGGTATGCCTTCTGTATAGTATTGGGGTTTACCCCCAGCAGCGCAGATAAGGCACGCCGGGATGGCACCTCCTCCCTGTCTCCTATGACACCGGAAGCTATTCCCTGCTTAATATATTGTATAATCTGCAAATAGACAGGACCATTATCCCCCAGCGCAAATCCTTCAAATGATATCATCTTTATACCCATCTGCGCGTTGCAACGCGCAGTTAAACCAATAGTTGAATACGCATTTTATGCAACCTTCTGCCCGTGCGCTTCCTCTCCAAACCGTATTATCCATGTCATACAGTTTCTTTAACCGTATTATATAACTAATACGGATTTATTGTCAAGTATGGAAAATCAAATAGTGGCAGTGGAAAAAGCACATGGAGAAGGGGCCTTGCAGGGAGGTTAAGGTTATATCATGCAATCCCACCATCTGCGCCCACGCCCTAAAACAGGTACAACATGGAGAAGAAAGCTTTTCCCACAGAGAAATGCCATGCAGGTTGTATTTCCCGCATGGCATTTTCTAAGTTCCGGCAGGGGCTTTCTTAACAGTCCTCGCACTATAGCACTGCGTTGTCCTATGATGCCGCATTCCCCAGCTTCAGTTTGATCCTCCGCACTTCAGATTACAGCATATTCACCCGGAGTGTCAGCATCTCTTTTTCCGAGTCCAGGGTAAGTGCTTCATGAAGACTCCCGGACAGATCCAGGTGCCCTTCTCCTACCCTCTGTATATTCATGCGGATCTCATTTTCCAGGGTAAGCCGGATCTCTGTTACTTCCTCACCCAGTTTATCTGCTTTCTCATCCAAATCATTCACCTTCCCGTCCATCTGCACCATTTTAGCCAGGAGCAGATCCAGTTTATCGCTATCTGTCATATGCTGTCCCCCTTATGCCTTTTCCATCATACGAACTGATTCTTCCCCGGATCATAATGATACCCTGCGGCTGCAAGCTTCTCCTCCAGTTCCTCCTGTACCAGGTCCAGATCCTCGCACAGATCCTCCAGACTGGAATAGAAATCCCGCAGCTTTAGGTTCACAAAGCCAAACAATATTACCGGATCCTTCGGTACCATACAGACCTCCTTCCCGCCCGCGGTGCCGCCTCCTACGCCCCGCAAAGGTTCCTCGCTTACGGCTAATGGCTTTGCATTCCTCCTCTGCCTTAGACAGGATGCACCCTTCAACCCAGCCAAGCCAGCTACATCACACAGGTGCAGACACGATCAGTTCCATGTTCCCTTCCAGTTCCACTTTCCCGTATCCGGCAGGCAGCAGCATGTGGGCACCTTTTTCCACAGCCCTGCCATCCAGGGTACCACTGCCCTCCAGCACACTGAGGATTAGGAACGGATACTCCTGTTCAAAGGAAACCGCACCTTCAAGATCCAGTTTCCAGACCTTATAATATTTGCTCTCCACCAGCAGGTTCAAGGTATTCCCTGGCAGTCCGTCCGTGTGGGACAGGGCCTTCTTGTCTGCCTCATCCGGCACATTGATCACATTGATGCTCTGCTGCACATGTAACTGACGGGGCTTGCCATCCACCAGCCTTCCGTAGTCATAGACCCGGTAAGTGATATCGCTGTTCTGCTGGGTTTCCAGGATCAGGAATCCGCCCTTGATGGCGTGAACTGTCCCGGGATCAATCTGCAGGAAATCCCCCTTCTTCACCGGCACCTCCCGAATCAGTTCCCCGTACTTGTCTGCGGCCACCATATCCGCCAGTTCCTGTCTGGTCTTGGCATGGTGGCCGATGACCAGGGTGGCGTTCTCCGGGCAGTCCATCACATACCAGCATTCTGTCTTGCCAAAGGGACATCCCTCGTGCTCCCTGGCGTAGGCATCATCGGGATGCACCTGGATACTCAAATTTTCCCTGGCATCAATGATCTTCACCAGCAGCGGGAATTCCTCTGCACTGATATTCCCGAACAGTTCCCTGTGCTCCGCATAGAGCTTTGACAGATGCCACCCGGCATACGTACCTTCCGTCACCACACAGTCCCCATGGGGATGGGCGCTGACTGCCCAGCATTCCCCGATATGTTCGCCCTCTGACCGATAGGGGAATTCCGTCACCAGGCGCCTGCCTCCCCATACGATCTCCTTCAAGACCGGTTCCACAAAAAGGATCTCCCTGCTTCTATTTTCCATAACGCACTCTCCGTTCCCAGGAGCTATCTGAAAAAGCTGCTGTACATGGTGTCAGACTGCTTTCCCGCAATCCCCTGTTTGATACTCCTATTATAGCCTGACTTCCCGGACAAGTCCAGTGCTCCATTTACCAAATCACGGCTCAATAGATTATCGGTCACGGCAGATCAACAAAGGTGTGGAAAGGTGACGCCATATGCAAAATATCACTATGGAAAGGAAGGATCCTAAAAACAGAAAAAATAGAAAAGGTACATATTGCAGGGATTTCATTGGGGGCTATATTAATGCAAGACTTTGCTAACCAGTATCCAGAAGCCGTGCAATCACTTGCATGCTTCGGCGGTTATGATATAAACAATTTTACAGGCAAAATGCAGAGAAAAAATAGCGCATCACAGCTACTTATGATGTTTAAAGCCCTATTATCAGTCAAATGGTTTGCAAAGTCAAATAAAAAATATCGGCATATACTTTGCAGGCTCAAAAAGCTTTTTATGAGATGAATATTCTGTTTCCCAAAAAATCGTTTATGTATTTTGCTTCTTTGAAAAGCATGGTAAATGTTCGGCAAGTAAAGCCAAGAAAATATCTTTTGCTCATTGGTTGTGGAAATCATGATATTCCCATGGAACTATCAGCTGTAGAAATGTGGAAGAAAAATGAGTTGGAATGTGGTGTGATCATTTTTGAGGATGAAATTGAAAATTTTTGAAGACAGATATAGCAAATTCCGAGACGAGCCTTCAACCCTGATCATTATCATAAAAGATCTGAATTTACAGACTTTTCTTCACACACTTAGGAAGGACGGTACAGCCCTTGTAATCGGGGCTATACCGCCTAATCTACAATTACTTCCTTGTCACCGCAAGCCTTGTACTTTGCAAGCTTAGATTTTCTTTTCACCTTTCACCCCGGCCACCATACTCCCGTCCCGCAGGTCAATCAGCACCGTATCTCCCGCCCTGGTCTTATCTTCCAGGATCAGCCTTGCCGTCAGCGTCTCCACATATTTCTGGATATAGCGCTTCAAGGGTCTTGCACCATACACCGGGTCATAAGCATTGTCCACCACATGACTTACCGCTTCCGGGGTCAGTTCAATGGACAGGTCCCTGTCTGCCAGGCGGCGGTTCAGGTCTGCCACAATCAGATCCACAATGCCACCCATGTTCTCCCGGGTCAGGGGCTTGAACAGGATGGTCTCATCCAGGCGGTTCAAGAACTCCGGCCTAAAATGGGACCGCAGGGACTCCATCACTGCCCTCTCTGTGTCCTCCCTGATGTTCCCCTCCCCGTCTATGCCTTCCAGCAGGAAGCTGGCGCCGATATTGGAGGTCATGATCAGGATGGTATTCTTGAAGTCCACCGTCCGGCCCTGGGAATCCGTGATCCGGCCATCATCCAGCACCTGCAGGAGCACGTTGAACACATCCGGATGGGCTTTCTCGATCTCATCGAACAGCACCACGCTGTAAGGCTTCCTGCGCACTGCCTCAGTAAGCTGGCCCCCCTCCTCATATCCCACATATCCGGGAGGCGCCCCGATGAGCCTGGACACAGAATATTTCTCCATGTACTCGCTCATGTCGATTCGCACCATATTATTCTCATCGTCAAAGAGGGATGCCGCCAGGGCTTTGGCCAGTTCCGTCTTGCCCACGCCGGTAGGCCCCAGGAACAGGAAGGAACCAATGGGCTTGGAGGGATCCTTGATCCCCGCCTTGGAGCGGATGATAGACTCTGTGACCTTGGTGACTCCTTCGTCCTGACCCACCACCCTCTTGTGCAGTTCCTGGTCCAGGTGCAGGGTCTTGTTGCGCTCACTCTCTGTAAGCTTAGTCACAGGGATCCCCGTCCACCGGGAGATGATCTTCGCAATCTCCTCCTCGGAAACCTTCTCCCGCACCAGGGATAGCTTGGAAGCATTGATCGTTTCTTCCTCCTGCTCCAACTGTTTGCGCAGGGCGGGCAGCCTGCCATAACTCAGTTCTGCCGCCTTCTCCAGGTTGCCCTCCCTCTGGGCGATCTGGATCTCATTATTCATTGCGTCAATCTCTTCCCGCAGTTTCGACAGTTTCTCCACAGAAGTCTTCTCATTGTCCCACTGGGCCTTTCGTCCGGCGAACTCCTCCTTCCGTTCTGCCAGTTCCCTCTGCAGTTCCTCCAGGCGGTCCTGGCTCAGCCGGTCTTCCTCCTTTTTCAAGGCAGCTTCCTCGATCTCCATCTGCATGATCCGGCGCTGCAGTTCGTCCAGTTCCGTGGGCATACTGTCTAACTCCGTTTTGATCAAGGCACAGGCCTCATCTACCAGGTCAATGGCCTTGTCCGGCAGGAAACGGTCTGAGATATAGCGGTGGGACAGCACGGCAGCGCTGACCAGGGCATTGTCCATGATCTTCACGCCGTGGTAGACCTCATAGCGCTCCTTCAGCCCCCGCAGGATGGAGATGGTATCCTCCACTGTAGGCTCCTCCACCATCACCGGCTGGAACCGTCTCTCCAGGGCAGAATCCTTCTCAATATACTGCCTGTATTCATCCAGGGTGGTAGCGCCGATACAGTGCAGTTCCCCCCTGGCCAGCATGGGTTTCAGCATATTGCCTGCATCCAGGGCGCCATCTGTCTTGCCTGCCCCCACAATGGTGTGCAGTTCATCAATGAAAAGGATGATCTGGCCGTCACTGTTCTTCACATCGTCCAGTACAGCCTTCAGCCTTTCCTCAAATTCTCCCCTGTACTTGGCACCTGCCACCAGGGCACCCATATCCAGGGCAAATATCTTCTTGTCCTTCAAGTTCTGAGGCACATCCCCCCGGACGATTCGTTGTGCCAGCCCTTCCACCACGGCAGTCTTGCCCACGCCCGGCTCCCCGATGAGCACCGGGTTGTTCTTGGTCTTCCGGGAAAGGATCCGGATAATGTTGCGGATCTCGCTGTCCCTGCCAATCACCGGATCCAGCTTCTGGTTCCTGGCCTTCTCCACCAGTTCCTGACCATACTTCTCCAGGGTGTCATAGGTGGCCTCCGGATTGTCGCTGGTGACCCGCTGGTTCCCCCGGACTGTGGACAGTGCCTGGAGGAAACGCTCCCTGGTGATGCCGTACTCCTTCCAGATCTGGGCAATCTCCCGGTTGGGATTCTTCACCATGGCCAGGAAGAGATGCTCCACAGATACATACTCATCCCCCAGCTGCTTTGCCTCATCTTCAGCGCCAATCAGCACCTTGTTCAGATCCGGCCCCACATGCATCTGTCCACCCTGGACTTTCACCCGCTTCTCCACAGCCTGTCTGGCCCGGTCCACGAAGTGCTCCTTCTGGATCTCCATCTTCTCCACCAGTTTCAGGATTAGGCTGTCCTCTATGGTCAGGAGACTGTATAACAGATGCTCCTGCTCAATCTCCTGGTTGCCGTACTCATAAGCCAATTTTTCGCTGCCCTCCACGGCCTGCATGGATTTCTGTGTAAATTTCTGGATATTCATATTCTCCGCCGCCTCCTTCTTCCTCTATCCCTATATCTTCCATTTTTTAAATGCAGTCAAACAAATACCTTCTCATTTGTTCTATCTGTAATATAACACGCTTTTTCCAAAAATCAATAAAAAAAATATAAAGTTTTACACATATTTTTAATTGCCAACCGCCTGTTCAGCCCCACACCAGCGCTTCCCGTCTTCACGCCTCCTTATCCCTGCGCTTACGGACTGTCTGGCTCCCCGCCATGACTTCCTGGTACCGGAAACACTCTTCTACATGGTCATTGACAATCCCACAGGCCTGTAAATGGGAATATACCGTAACGGAACCAAGGTATTTGAATCCTCTTTTCTTCAGATCCCTGCTCACCGCATCGGAAAGCCCGTTCCTTGCCGGAACCCCGCCCTTCTGATGTCTCATATACAAGATCGTCTTCCCTTTTGAAAATCCCCATAAATAGTTATTGAATGTACCAAACTCTTCCCGGATCTTCATAAAACACCTTGCATTATGGATGACCGCCTCTATCTTCCTCCGTGACTTTATCATCCCTTCCGTTTCCATGATCCTCTGGATATCCGCTTCCGTATAACCCGCCACCTTCTGATAATCAAACCCATCAAAGCACTCCCGGAATATCTCCCTTTTCTGTATCATCATATTCCAGTTCAAGCCGCACTGCATAGCCTCCATCATCAGAAATTCAAACTGTTTCCTGTCATCATGCAGAGGAACACCCCATTCCTCATCATGGTATTGTATCATTTTTTCATTACACAGGCACCATGCACACCGCTCCATATCCAGTCCTCCCGCCGCACACTGGTAGACCAGCCACCATTTACTCCGCCGTCACTTCTTCAGAAAATCGTTAAATTCTTTCAATTCCCTTTTCCTGCTCTCCGGCAGGCAATTGAACTCCAAATTGCTAACCGCTCCCTCCAATACATACAGATGTACCAGACAGATATTCGGATATCTTGCTTTCAATCTTAGAAAAGCCTGTTCAGCACCCAGATGAGCCAGCTCCTCCATTGAACCAATCCCCACAGAATCCAGTTTCTTCGCCATCTCCTTACCTATGTTCATCATTGATGTTAATTCTGTCATGCCTTCCTCCTGTATTGTGCCCATATACTCCCCACTTACCGCTGTCAGAGGGATTTTTTCTGTTACCCATCATAACAGAAAAAATCCCTCTGATCAATCGTTCGTCACCCAAAGAACACGTGAAAACACCTGGCTGCAGTATCAAGTGAACAGTAACCTTCCGGCTCCACTTTGACAAACAGGAAATGTAAAATATATTTCATTTTAGGAAAAATGGGTATATAATATTGCTAAATTCAGTCCTGGAAAGGAGAAGCCAGACCTATTGCCTTACTTATTCTAACAACTTAAGCAACAAGATGGATAATTCCTTACTGGCTGTAAGGGGTATTAACCATAAATACATTGTAGTAGAAAGGATATGGATATGAAAAAGAAATCTAAGAAGAAAAAGGTTCTCTTGACTATATTATCTATTGTGGCTGTACTTTTAATTACCGGCGACTGGATATTGTCTGTGGCGGTATACAACGAGAATTTTAACCAGCGTTTTGAAAGCTATGAACCACTAATGTTGTATGTTGATGATTTTGACGGATTGCAACGCACGAAATATGAGTTCACTTCAAATAAAGGACAGAAACTGGCGGGGTATCTGTACAGTTCAGGAGAAAACCAGCGTGGAATCATCGTATTGGCGCATGGTTTTGGTGGGGGCGGGCACAATTCCTACATGGACTGTGCAGATTATTTTGCCCGTCATGGATATTATGTCTTCTCCTATGACGCTACAGGAAATGATGAAAGCGAGGGGGAAGGAGTCGGAGGACTTCCGCAGGGAGTAATAGATCTTGACCATGCAATCACATTTGTGGAAGAAAGTGGGAATTTCCCGAGTCTGCCAATTGCTCTGTTCGGGCATAGCTGGGGCGGCTACAGCGTTTGCAGTGTACTTACATACCATCCCGAAGTAAAAGCAGTGATAGCATGTTCAGGCTTTAACGCTTCCTCAAATCTGTTTGAAGCAGGGGGGGAAAAACAGGCTGGGGACGGTATTTATCTGATGCTGCCGTTTGTGAAGCTGTACGAGAAGATGAAATATGGCGGATATGCCTCAAATACTGCAATGGATGGCTTTTCAAAGAGCGATGCCGCCGTCATGATCGTACATAGCTTCGATGACGAAGTTGTTCCGACCGAATACGGCTACGAGATTTATTATGAAAAATACAGGGACGATTCCCGCTTCCGCTTCATTCCCTTTGAAAATAAAGGACATAACTATTTCAATGATGACTCTTATCGCAATTCGTTTAATGCGGATTTTGACAAATGGCTTGAAACGCTGGATTACGACTATAACAATGCTGAAAACAGGGAACGCTTTTCGGAGGATAAAGCCAATTACATATACAGGAACCTGGACAGGGCGGAATGGTGTCATTCATTGGATACTAAGTTGTTCGAAGATTTTGTTGGTTTCTACGATGAATATATCCGATGATTTTGCCGCATTTTAACGATATATAAAACCTTCAGACTGCCACTCCTATCATTCCCTGTCAGGCACAGTCAAAGGCTATATCGCCATGATGTAAATCTGGCACGGATTGCATTCATCCCACAGTGTCGGGAACACCTCTAATTCCTTGAATCCCGGAGACAGGTAAAATCTGTTGGTATCACCGTAAATACCATATCTGCCCATCTGGACAGTCTTGACCTGTATGAAAGAATACCCCTGCTGTTTCGCTTCTTTTTTCGCCATCTCAAAGAGGCTTCGTCCGATTCCCATTCTGTGGTACTCTTTCAGCACACCCATAACATATTCTCTTTATCTACATTGCTATCAATCTGTTTGACCTGCATTATGTTTTTCCATTTGTGCCCGCACATCTGCCTGTATCCTTTTACTTATGCCCACCGGTCATCCCTTCTCTACTCTTTATTCAGGATCCCCGATATCTTCTCGATCATCTCGTCTTCCTTCAGCCGGAACTTGATCTCCACCCGGCGGGAAGCTTCCATGTCCACCACGCCCAGGGAGTTTCCTGCTCCATCGGTCTTGTACACAGGATTGCTCCAGGACTTGCCATTGACCGTCAGCAGAAGCTGCAACTGCCCGATCTGCTCCTTGCTCAGTCCATTCTTGTCATCCAGGCAGAAATCTGCCACAGCCTTAGCCCTGTCGTAGGACAGTTCCATATTCATGTCATAGCTGCTGTCTGTATCCGTATGCCCCTCAATGATAATCTCAGCAATGTATTCCCGGTACTGGTCCTGCAACAACACAGACAGGTACTTGGGAATGATCTCCTTCAATGTCTCCTTGCTGTCCGCCGTGAGACTGGAACTGCCATAGCGGAACAATACATCCGAGGAAAAAGTGATGGAACCCGTCTGGGCATCCACCTTCATGCTGGAATTGTTAAAAGTACTCTGCAAGGCCCCGATAATGTCCGTTCGCACCCCCACAATGTTCTGCAGTTCATTCTTAGTGGTGGTCAGTTCATTCCTGGCATTCTCAATCTCCAGGTAAGCCTTGTTCAGTTCTTCCTGGGTCAGTGCTGCCTTGGCATAGGCCTCCTGCAGCTCTGCCAGGGATGCTGCCAGCTCCTCATTGGATTTCTCGATTTCTATCTTGGAATTCTCCAGGTCAGCAATAGCGGCGTCCAGCTTGGTCTGGGCTGCATTCAGATCCAGTCTTGTCTTGTCCAGGTCCGTGGTCTTCTGTTTATAAATTGCCAGAGTGATGGCAATGATCAAGATAAATATCAGCAAAAGCGCAGCCATCATATCAGAGTACGACTGCCAATAGCTGTGTTCTCCGAACACTTCCCTGCTCCTACTCTTATTCTTCATACAGGCTCCTCATCTGATCAAAGGCGTACAACTGGCTGCTGATCTCCCCCGTGATCTCATTGCAGGCATTTTCCAGGCGTTCCCTCTGGCTTTTCAGTTCCCCTGCGAACTCCTCCTGTCTCCGGGTGACCTGGGCCAGGGTCTCCTGCACGTTCCGGCTGACTTCTGCCAGATTAGCCACCGTGTCGATCAGTTCCTTGGCATTCCTGGCGCTGACCATCTGGGCCTCCCCAGCCGCCTTCAGGATATTGCCCAGGCGCTGGAAGTCTGTCCCCAGGGCCTCCTGTATCTGTTCGGTAAACTGTCCTACAATACGCTCCACCCCGGCAGTCTGCTCTGCTGCACCGCCCTGCATCAGTTCCAGGATCTTCTTCAGCGCATTTGCCGTGCCTGCCTGGTATACCACCATGGCAGCCGTGTTCTCATCCTCGGTGGCGGCAGGGGGCTGGGCTGTCTGGTGGAACACATTCAGGAAATTCTCCAGCTTCTCATAGGCATCAGACATGATGCTACGGTAGATGAAATTGAACACCAGGGAAAAGAAGATACCATACACAGAAGTATGGAAAGCCACTTTCATACCTGACAATAAAGGTCCCACATTATCAGAGATGGTGAAGATATCATCCCCACTGAAAGCCCCCAGGCCCATGGACAGCCCCAGGAAGGTACCCAGGATCCCCAGGCCCGTCAATGTCCCGGACATGCCGGAATTGAAAAAGTGCATCCCCGCCCGGTCCAGAAGGTTCTCATTGATATATTCCTCCAGGTCGCAGGTTCCCGCCGCCCCCCGTCTGCGCAGGCTCTTCACCCGCATGCGGAACTTATTAAACGCTACCCGCAGGTCTTCGTTCTCAAACACATCCTTTCGGTCCTGATAAGCCTGCCAGAGGTTCTTGCCCCCTGCCTCCTTGTACTCCTTCATCCACTGTTCGGACATGCCCTCCAGTTCATCCGTGATCCGGTTCAGCCTGCCGAAGCTCACCGCGGAGATTAAGAACAGGATGCCGATGACAATCAGGAACCCGATGTTGATGGCCAGGTTCACCAGGGAAGCCTCCTCCCCTGTAAACACCCCGTTCACATACAATACAAAAGCCACTACTATGGCATACAGCAAAAACAATACATAATACAGTCTATTCTTCATCCTTATACCCCCGCGCCCGTTTGAAGAAAGGTATTTACACACCCTCTTTCGGACATATCAATCTGTACCCCAGACTCTCTGCCATACCGCCTGTATCCCTTCCCCGTAAGCAGATTCAGGATATACCCGGACAGCCTGTCCCAGAAGGTCCAGTATGCAACTCCTTCTATAAAGGTATCACATTCTGCTCTGTAACTCAAGTTTTTCACAAAATCTTAATCTTATCCCTCCTTGGAATTATGAAGAGAGCTTCTATAGAATTATAAATTAGGCTTTCTCATTATAAGGCTTATCCTTCTATTCATCCTCGCTGTCTTTGCACAAAAAAGAGGCTCACCAGCTACTCCGGTGAACCCCTCCATGTCCTGCTTGTAATCTGGATGAAATATTTGCTGCTCCTGTATCATTTTCTGCCCTTATCGTTCATCCAGGTAAAGCTGCACTCTGGCCTGTATCTTCTTCACCGTGTCTTCCAGGGATGCATCCCCGGCAAAGTACATCTGTGTTTCTTCGCTCACGATCTTCCAGACCGGATTGTTGGTTCCTCCCCAGGAATCATAAATGGCAGAATCTGCCATTTGGCGCACAAATGCAATATCCTCCTCTGTGGGAACCACAGGCTCATAGGCAGAAAGCCCCACCACAAAAGGCTGTTTCAGCAAGTCCGGATCCACATAGAGATCCTGCAGATACCTCTCAAAGCTGTCCTTTCTCACTGGAAAGGCCCAGTCAATACCCGACTGTAGTTCCTCTGACAACAGATACTCCAGAAATGCCCAGGCGCCCTCTTTATTCCCAGACTTGCTGTTCATGACAAACATACATGTATTCCATAGCTGGTACTCTGCCCCGTTGTAACCCGGATATCCAACCAGCTTTGTACTATATGCCGGGTCTTTGTCCGATACCACATCCCATGGACTGGTAATCTGAATTTCATGCAGGAACTGATCAGCTCCTTCCACTGCGGAATCATAAATGATACCAGACTGATCGTCCCCATAGACGGCCCATTTGCCGCACAGTTCCAGGATCCTACGGAATTCTTCCCCATCAAAATAACTCTCCCCCTTCCCATAGTCAATGAAATACTCTCCATATCTGGTTCCCATACAGTACTCCAGGGCCACCGATGGCTTCTGCACCATGAACACCTGGTTCTCCAGCCCTGTCTCCAGGAACTTCCAGACTGTCCAGTCCTCAGCCTTGACAGAAGATGCGCCCTTCATTGTGCCAATGTAGAAAGCCGGCACCACAGCCACATTTCTGCCCTTGATCACACCTGCTTCCCTGACACATTCCAGGACATCCCCCTGGTCTATCACCTTACTTGCTTCATAATAAGCAGTCAGATCCTCAAAAGCCCCATTTTCTGCCAATCCCCCAGAATAAAGCCCCCACAGTTCAATCAAGTCTGCCCCCTCACCTTTCAACAGCTTCTTCTCTAGGGAATCACCATCTGTCTCCTTCACCAATTCCACCCGATAATCCCTGCTCTGCCTGTTGAACTGCTTTACTAGGAAAATCAAGTGTTGATCCGTACTATTCATTGAGGATAAGGTAAGTACCTGCCTTCCCGGGTAGTCGGTCCTGTCCTGTTGTGTAATATATGCAAATGTCAGCAACTGTCTTGTATGCCTAGTATCATAATAACCCTGTTCCAGGCACAGCAGCACAGATGTCTCCCTGCCCCGGAAAAACCGGTCTACCTGCCCACCATCCACATCCACATACTCGTCCTGCCATCTCCACAGAAATTCTGTCTCTCCACTTACAGGTTCATATCCCAACATCCCCTCCCCAGTGCGCAGGCAGATGCCATCCTCATATCCATCGTATACCTGCAAAGGTGTCACAGGGCAGGGATACAGTTCCCCCTGGCTGTCCAATGAGGCAAACACTGGCGATGCCCCTGCCACACAATAGGCATAGGCGTCACCGTCTTTTCCCACGGCCACGCCCTCCAGACTTTCCAGTTCAGGCACATAAAAAGCTTGCAGTTCCCCTTCCCCTCCAAAAGAGAAGACCCTGCCCCCGGCGCCATAGTTGTACAGAAATACCCTTCCATCCCTGGTCACCGTTCCCTGCCTAAGGCCATCCCCCACATTCTCCAGTTCTGCCTGTGTATATGCAGCATGCCACAGCATACTGCCATCTGTCCCATACTTTTCCAGACAGTAAAGTCCATCTTCCTCTGCCACATCATAACCTGGCCCCCAGAACAGGTAGCAGTTCCCTGCCCCGTCTGCCAGAATCGCCTGGTACCTGACTTCCCTCCTGCCCTTATCACTTACAATGTAATCTTCCTCTAATGATCCATCGGAAATCCTGTATCTGCCTACCTGCACATACTCATTCTCTGTCCCGTCCTCTTCCTTCCGGTTCACATAATCCACATAGTACAGGAAATCCCCATCCAGTGTATAGGGATAGATGCCGCCGTTATCGGCCAGCCGGACAGCGGGCCGCAGATATCGGAATTCAGCCACCGCCACTGTACTGCCTTGATCTTCCTCCGAATCATTTCCTGTTGCCTTGGATATGTCCCCTGCGCCGGAACTTTCTTCCGCTTCCTGCCCATCCCTGGATGCGGGATCCGGATCATTCCGGTTCCCGCAGGAGGCAACAGACAGCAAGACCAGCGACATTAGGATACATATGACAATGGTTTTCAGTCTGCCAGGATCTTTCATAGTGTTTTCTCCTTTTGGTGTTGTGAATCAGCGGTATTTAATGTAATACAATTTACTATTCTACGCTTACATGATATGTCCTGTACTGCACATCGCTTTCCCCCTGTTTAAGCGTTATATTGCAATGAGAGCATGTTACCCAATACTCATCTTTGTAACTTTCTCTATTCACATAGCAGTTCACAGATGAATGATTTGCATCTGTACATTTCCATCTCGTCTGGGACAGAACTACTCTCTTTGGCTCCACCTCTAGGCTGTTCCCACAAGTAACGCATACCCAGGAACGCACATACCCTTCAGAAATTGGTGCACCTTCCGCTGCGTTCACTGTCATGACACTCTGTGATCCTATGATTAATCCGATTGTTAGGGACATCACCAGAGCAACCTTCCTCATTCTTTTTTTCATATTGCCTTCCTCCATTCATTTTTTTGAGCAGGCCGACCTTTCTCTTTAAACATCATACTATAACTCCATGCACTATGGAATAATGCAATACGAAATCTTTATGTTTCCATTTAGGTTGAAATTCCCCAGGTAATGATTTATAATAAATCTTATCATAAAAAAAACTCAATGGCAATCTCAGCATATACCATTATTGCACTTATATCTGCATGCAATTGCACCACGATTCGTTACATACGGAGGACATCACATGAGCGTACACAGTGCCAAAAACATCATTCGAGCAGCCCGCATCAAGGCCGGACTTACCCAGGAGCAACTGGCAGAAGGCATCTGCACCCTCCAGTCCCTGTCACGGATCGAAACAGGGGCTGCTGATGTTGGCCCCGCCACCTTTCAAGCCCTTATGGAACATGCCGGTTCCCCTCATGGACGCTACCCTGTCTTCTCCAGCCGGGAAGATTTCGACTGCTTCTACAGTCTGAAGCATGCCCGTTTTCACCTGGATGCCTGGCAGCTTACCTCTGCCTATGAAGAACTTCAGCAGATTGAAGATAAAGGCTGGGCAGACAACAGACTCTATTACCAGGAATGGCTGCTGCTTCACTGTAGGCTCCAGTTCCGCTCCTATTGCTGCTCCCATCAGCAGAATTACCAGGCACTGGTCTATGCGCTCCATATCACCCGCCCCAGGATGGACCTGTCCAGTTTTAGCGGTCTCCTGCTATCCCAGAACGAACTTCAGATCTTGATCTCCCTCTCTCAGGAAGCCCTCTATCTGGGGAATATTGGCACCTACCTGGAGATTCACGCCCAGCTGGCTTCTTACCTGGCCTCAAGTAAATTTGCTGCCATGGATAAAGAGCGCATGGAAGCAGAAAATGCAATTGTTACTGTAAAATATCTGATTGGCAGAAAAGAATATGAAACCGCATTGGAAATTGCAGATTTCCACCGTCACCGAATGGCAGTGAATATTGACACGACTTTCCTTATGGAATTAACTTTTTTGGCAGGATTGTGCTGTTATTACACAAGACAGTCCTCTCTGTCCGAAAAATACATCAAAGCTGCCTTCTACTCTGCCCATGTAACAGAAAATTGTTATGCCACTGTATGCCGGAATTATCTGACACAGCACACAGATTTCCAACTCAGCAGGGGAATGTCCCGTCTGCCGGATATTCCCCTGCGGGAGTATTCCAGGAAAACTCCTCCCACACAAATGAGCCTGTCAGAAGGTCTTTATGATACAGCCATTTCGAGTTCCTACACCCTGGGGCATATCATACGGGATCTGAGATCAGAACAAAAAATCACCCAGACCATGCTCTGCCAGGGATTGTGCAGCAAATCCACCCTGTCCAAAATTGAAAATGACACTTTACAGCCAGACATTGCGCTGGTGGAGACACTGTTGCAACGCCTGGGTTTGTCCGAACGAATTTTCGTATTCTGGGGAAATGAAAAAGAAGTGAAGCTTCATGACTTAAAATTCCGGATTATCCATAACCAGGCACTACCAAAAGAAATCACCTGCTCCTATTTAGAAGAAATGAAGCAATTACTCGGGCCTGAAGATAAACTGTATATCCAGGAATACCTTATGAACAAAGCCATGCAGCAGGAATCAGCCCAGGAAAGAATTGCTGGACTTACCGAAGCCCTAATGATCACCCTTCCGGACTTTGATATCCATGAAATCAAACGTTACCGCCTCTCATGGAAGGAATTGTCCATCCTCAATAACATGGCACATGAATACAGACGCACCAGCGAGTCCCATTTATCTTCTTTCTATTTTTTACAGATACTGGCATACGTTAAAGCAGCAAAACCCGATATTCTGCTGCAAAATAACTTTTTGCCTCTGACAAATTATATGTACTGCCATAGCTTGTACACACAAAAGCTATATAAAGACATTATATCCATCCCTACTTATATTTGCACTTCCATCATGAACTATAACATCAATGCTTTAGGTACATATTTGTTTTTCTATTCTCAAGCATTGGGCGAATTTTCATATACCACAGAAGCCATCTCTGCTGCCACATATTCTTGTGCAATTAATACATTAATGGAACTATTTAAAAATGCTTCGGTATTGGAAAAATATCTTCTAGATGATTTTTCCATCAAGCTCGATTATTAATGATAAAACATAGGCTCTTCCTCAATATCTCCACACGGCATAATGCCGCTTCTGCCATCATCCGTCTCACCAGACCCAGGTTCCTTACCTGGGTCTTCGCCTTCTGACACTTCCCTTACCCACGTCGCTTCTATTGGCACTCCTGTCTGTGGCACGGCAAACGACACCGCCAAGAAGCAGGCCAGTAATAACTCCGCAACAAATTTATTACCCCTCTTTTTCCATTTCATCCCCATATACCATATCTCCTTCCCCTGTTTTCCTTTATTCCCGTGAGCAATGAGCCAGGCAGCCGTTGCCTGCCAAGCCAACAAAGCGTTGGCTTGGCCAGTTGTATGTGATTGACATCCAAGTCCTGCCAGCATCCCCGGGTCCTCCCAGGGCTCACTCTGCCAGATACAGCAAGACCCTGTTCTGAATCTTCCCAGCGACCTCTTCCGCACTGTAGTCTCCTGCCCACAAAGGTGCTGTTTCCTCCCTGATAATTCGCTTGATATCGTTCTGGATACCCGTCTCCCCTCCGGCCCGGGCATTTTCCACCATCCTTCGAAGAAGTTCCCTGTCTTCCTGGGAAGTTTCCAGTTTAGAACGGTATAACGTATCTTTTTTCATGTAATCTTCAAAAGAATCTTTTCTGACCGGGAAAGAAAACATACTGCCCTGGTATCCGGCAGACAACAGGTATTCCAGGAACGTCCAGGCACTTTCCTTCTTATCAGAAGCCGCATTGATCCCAAACCTATATTCTATTATCAGCTTATAAACGGGTCTGCCACCCTGGTTTGGATAGCCTGCCATTTCTGCATAAGAGCCGTTTGCAAGACTGCCATTATAATAGCTATAAGTCTGCACATCCAGGCTGCCCAAAGGGCATTCCTTCAGCAGATAGCCTTTCTCTGAGAAATACTTCCAGTCAGCGTCAAAATACCCCGGCTCCAGGGGATCATTGCGTACCCTGGCCGGAATGGGAAGTTTCTGGATACGTTCTAACAGGGAAATGAATTCCGCACTGTCAAAACTGCACCCTCCCTCCCCGTCCAGGTAACTGTCCAGATCTGCCACAAGTGCTATATCCAAAATATAGCTCTTATAAATACTTTCGTTCTGGTCAATCACCAGGGAATCCGGATTAGATTCTGCCAGGGTCAGAAACTGGTCAACCGTCCATCCGCCATCATTTGTAGTACCCTTTTCCACCAGCCATCCGGATAGGCCAAATTCCGGAATCACCTCCACCAGCCTCCCCCGGATGGTACCCGCCTCCCTTACGTTGTCCAGCAGGTCTTCTTCCTTTACCACATTACTTGCAGCAAAATAAGGGGAAAGATTCTCCAGCACCCCTTTCTCTTCCAACGCTGCATCGTCCATGCTATACAGATACACCAGATCCGGTCCCTGTCCCTTCACAAGATCCAGGTGAAAAGCATCAATAGAGTCATAAGTCACCAGTTCTACCTGGCAGACTTCTGTCTGGCGGTTGAACCGACTGACCACCTCTTCCACCTCTTCTATCTGAAATGGGAACAGTGTGAGCACTCCCATGGTAATGGTCTGCTTCTGGGGAAGCTCCTGCACATCCCGGTAATCCACCTTCACATAAGCCACATCCTCATAGGACCGTCTGGCCAATAGATAAAAGCCTCCTTCCGGCAGCACGCCCACCGCATCAATCATATAATCCTTCAAGTTCACCCGGCTATCTCCCCAGGAAAACAGCAGGGTTGTCCCTTTGTCATCCGGCCTGTATTGCCACAGTCCTGTACTGTCAGACACCAGGATTCCCATCTCATACCCGTCAAAAATCTCCAGGGAAATATACTGGGATGGCTGCACAATGATATTCCCTATTTCAGTTTTTCCCTGGACACCAATAGAAAAAGACACAGCCTTATCCAATGCACACCTGTCAAAATCCACCTTCCACAGGAAGATCTCATCGGTTCCCTCTATCTGGTACACATAGATCCCCTGCTCTCCGGCATTGACAAGGCCGCACCGGTTCCCCTGGTATGTCTCCCTGTTCCAGTCCGCATAAGCCATATCCACAAGATGACCATCCCGGGAAAAGAAAAAAAGTTCCCCTGTGGAAGCCGCCAGGCATATCTCCCCCGCGGTGCTGACTGCCCCGTGTGCAACAGCTGACAGGGCCCCCTCCCGGTTTCCGGAATCCTCTTGCCAAATCTCCTGCTCATAGACAAGGGTACCCGAAGCCGTCCACCTTTGTAAGAAGAACTGCCGTTCTCCTTCTCCCACCTGGTAAAACAGGTACAGGTCTCCCCCTTCATCCGCCTGGTACCAGAGAATATCCCCGTGATCCACACTGGTCACACATTCTGCACCGCTGCCGCTATGGTCATCCCGGAAGATAGATATCCGCTCCAGTTCCTTTTCTTCACTTTCCTCATCCCATTCATATACCTGGTAATAATGGATATCGCCTATCAGAAAGGAAGCCATCTGCATCTGGTTTCCCGTACTCTCCCAGGAAGCTGCCGCCACCTGCTCCCCGGAGGGAGAGGAACCTGTTACAGGTTCCTCCGTGGCTAAAGCGCCGCAAGCCGTCAAAATGAACAGGGCTGACAGTACGGAAAAGAATAGCATGATATACTTTTTCATAAAACATTATGCTCCGTTTTGTAATATTTCCATGTGTCATACCAATTGTCATTGCAATTAGAATTTGTGCAGTAATGGTAATAGCGGGAATCGTAAAATAAACATTTTCCCACTCCATGCTCTTCACATCTGTCTGTACGTGTTCGAATCAGTTCAACCTTTTCCCTTCTCGCACCACAATGACAATATCCATCCTGTTCTACCCCCACATGAGGTGAAATCATCCCTGTGTCCGATTGCGCATATGCCCTGGCAGGAGACATGAGCAATATCATAACACAGCTCATACATAAAAATACTTTTTTCATCATACACCTTTCCCCTATCCTTCTTATCACTTTAACTGTTCAAATCACAGCAAATTTTTCATTTCATTGGTTCATGATTATATTCTGGGTTGCTCCATTGATCCTGATAATCATCCCCGCAGTTTTTATTGGTACAATAATAATACCATGCCGACCGTGTGGAATGATAAAGTACACACGATGGGCCATGCTTCGGGCATATCTCCATCTGTACCATAAAAAATTGCGTTTTTTCACGAGGATAACCGCAATGGCAATATCCATCTGGAACAGCATTGGCGCTCATGATTTCATAGGCCTGGGCACTTACATTTATGGGAGTAAACAAAGCCAGGCATATACTCGCCATTATAATGATAGTTTTTTTCATTCACATTTCTCCTTTTTGTAATATATTTTTATCATATTTAATCACGCGTTCCGGTTACAACCTATAAATAGAATAGCACAGTTTTGTCCACAGCGGAATCCCTCCACTGGAAATTATAATGTTTCCATTTATGTTAAATTCGGACATCAGCCCCTTCCTCCACTTCCGCTGTAGTATTTCCCATGACAACACTCAATCCACACATTTTCAACTCTCATAACAATCCCTATTCATTGCAACATCAAACACGCTCTTACGAAAACAGCCATGCAGGCTTTCCTGTTCCTGCATGGCTGTCTCAAGGTCTCGCGTCCTCGTGGCTCTTACGCGATTCCCTTCACCTCATACCCGGCTTCTGTCACGGCTCCCGTGAGCACCTCATCTGGCACTCCCTTGGCAAGTTCCACAGTGGCGGTCTTCTCCTCCAGACTCATGGTAACAGCCGTCACGCCCTCCAGGGCCTCCAGGGCTTTCTGCACCCTGCCAGTGCAGTGTGCACACATCATTCCTTCGATTGTCATGGTCTTTGTCATGGTATTGCTCCTTTCTATTTCACCGGTTTGTTCCGGTATATTTTGCATTGTCACGGTATTGGCATTCTCCACAGGCTTTCCATCCAGATCCTGCCGGACTTCCCGGTTCTGCTCTGCTTTCTCCTGGAAACCGCTCCGGAAGCGGCGCAGCCGCAGGGCATTGCCCACCACGAAGATACTGCTCAAGCTCATGGCTGCAGCCCCAAACATGGGATTTAACCGGATTTGGAACAGGGGATACCACAGGCCTGCTGCCAGGGGAATACCAATGCAGTTGTAGAAAAAGGCCCAGAACAGGTTCTCCTTGATGTTGCGGATCACTGCCCGGCTGAGCCTCACTGCCGTCACTGCATCCCGCAGGTCGCTCTTCATCAGCACAATATCCGCGCTCTCCATGGCCACATCTGTTCCTGCGCCAATGGCCATTCCCACATCTGCCGCCGCCAGTGCCGGGGCATCGTTGATCCCATCCCCGATCATGGCTACCTTGTGTCCCTGGGCCTTCAAGGCGCTGATCTTCTTCTCCTTGTCCTGGGGCAGCACTTCAGCCACCACCTCAGGGATATCCAGCCTGGCCCGCACGGCTTCTGCCGTCCGGCGGTTGTCCCCGGTGAGCATCACCACCCGGATGCCCATTTTCCCAAAGCTGCGGATGGCCTGCCGGGAACTTGCCTTGATCTCATCAGCCACGCCGATCACCCCCAGGAACCTACCCTCTCCGGCCACCAGAAGGGGTGTCATACCCTCATCAGCCATGCGGTCAAATCCCTGCTCTACCATAGGATCAATGGAAATATGGTTTTCCGCCATATAGGCCCGGTTCCCCACCAGGTACCTGGTGCCTGCCCTGGCTCCCCGGTCCAGGTGCCGGGCAGTCTGCACAGTCACCGCCAAAGGCCCATCCGCAGGATCCGGCACAAACAGGCTGGGGGGAATATCTTCCGCAAGCACCCCTTCCACCCCCCTGCCGAACACAGCCTGGAAATCTTTTACTGGGGGAATGGGCAGCCCTGCTTCCTTCGCACGTTCCAGCACAGACTCTGCCAGGGGATGTTCGCTCTTTTTCTCCAGACCAGCGGCAATCTGCAGGAAGGTATCCAACGCCATATCCGGCACATACACGGACACCTCCATCACCTTCAGCCGTCCTGCGGTGATGGTCCCCGTCTTATCCATTACCACTGTATCGATATCCCTGGCCTGCTGCAGGGCCTCCCCGGACTTGATCAGGATACCGTGCCCGGCCCCCACGCCGGTTCCCACCATGATGGCCACCGGGGTAGCCAGACCCAGGGCACAGGGACAGGAGATCACCAGCACCGCAATGGCCGAGGAAATGGCGAATTCCGCCCCGGCTCCTGCCAACAGCCAGGCCAAAAGGGTCACCAGGGAAATGGCGATCACCACCGGCACGAACACCCCAGCCACCTTGTCTGCAAGCTGGGCGATTGGCGCCTTGCTGGCACTGGCCGCCTCCACCAGGCGGATGATCTGGGACAGGGTAGTGTCCTCCCCCACCCTGTCAGCCCGGCATTTTAAGAAGCCTGCCTTGTTCACTGTGGCAGATACCACCTTATCCCCGGCCTGCTTCTCCACAGGAACACTCTCCCCGGTGATAGCCGCCTCGTCCACGCTGGAATTCCCCTCCAGAACAGTGCCGTCCACCGGTACCAGACTGCCCGGCTTTACCAGGAAGGTATCCCCCGCCTGCAAATGTTCCGTGGGAACTTCCTGCTCCCTTCCATCCTCCGTCAGCAGGATAGCCGTCTTGGGGGACAGATTCATCAGTTTGGTGATGGCTTCACTGGTCTTCCCCTTGGACCGGCTCTCCAGGTATTTGCCCACAGTGATCAAGGTCAGGATCATACCTGCGGATTCAAAATACAGGTCATGGGCATATTGTTCCACCAGAGCCATGTCTCCATGTCCCAGGCCATAGCTGATCCGGTACATGGCAAAGATCCCGTATCCCAGGGATGCCGATGCCCCCAGGGCAATGAGGCTGTCCATATTGGGTGACAGGTGAGCCAGGGTCTTGAATCCCACTGCAAAAAATTTCCGATTCATGTACAGAATGGGCAGTACCAGCAGTAGCTGTGTCATGGCGAAGGTCATGGCATTCTCATTCCCATGCAGGTACCGGTGGACAAAGGCAGGCATGGGAATCCCCAGTCCCTGGTGTACCATATGGTACATGGCCACATACATCAGTGGTATCAGAAAGCCAACGGATATCCCCAGCCGCCACTTTATGGCCCTGGCTTCCTCCACAGCCTTGCGGGTCAGACCATCCCTGTCGGAACGAGGAGCTGTAGGCCGTCCCTGGATCCCGCAGGCTGACGGACACACCCCAGTATGCCCTTCCGGCCCAGGCATACTGCCTGTGGGGTTCCTGGTGTCATCTCCCGCCTGCACCCGCCTGCCCCTTTCCCCCGAAGCACCCCCGGGGATCTGCCAAGCCCCATACCCTGCTTTCTCCACGGCAGCCACAATCTCCCCACTGCCCAGCTGATCCTCCTTGTAGCTGACCTCCATGGTCTCTGTAAGCAGGTTCACGGAAGCCTTCTCCACACCTGCAAGCCTGTTCACAGCCTTCTCCACATGGGACGAGCAAGCCGAACAGGTCATCCCCGACACATGGTATCTCTCCTTCATATCCATCCTCCTTTCCGGTTGGCAACAGCCTTATTTCAGCTTCTTCATCAACTCCACGGCCTCCTCCACCACAGCCGTGTTGCCCTTCTTGATCTCCTCCACCACACAGGTCTCCATATGTTCCTTGAGGATCAGATACCCAAAAGACTGCAGGGCACTCTCCACCGCTGCAACCTGCACCAGAATGTCCCCACAGTAGCGGTTCTCGTCCAGCATGTTCCCGATCCCGGATAGCTGGCCTGCCATCCTGTTCAAGCGGTTTTTCAACTGCCGCAAGGCCGCCTGGTCCCTGGGTGTGGCCTTTTTATGGCAGCCACATGCCACTGCCTCCCCTGTCTGGAGTCCTTCCTCTTCCGGAAAATCCTCTTCTTCCAGGAAATCCTTTTCTTCCAGGAAATCCTTTTCTTCCAGGAGATCTTTTACTTCCTTGGGTGACACTTCTTCCGGGAATGCCTTACATTCTCTTCCACCTGTCTTATCCATTCCGTCCATATTCCTTTTGCTGCCCATCTCGTCCAGTTTGTTTTTACCATCCATCTCCTGCAAGCTTATCCCCTTCTCTTCCTCCATCTCCTAGTGTTCCCGCCCCGCGCACCGGACATACAGCATTCCCTGCTGATCCATTCTGGTGTTCCTATATTCCCGTGCATCAGAATACCCCCTAGGGGTATATCCCGTTTTCTACAGGATATACCCCTAGGGGGTATTTGTCAAGATTTAAGTTCAGGTTTTCTTTTCACCTTTCACACTTCCCGTCATGCCGATGCAATCGGCTCAAATACAAAATACTCTGCCCTAAGGCTGCCGCCTTCCCCACCCCCTTCCTGGATGGCGAACAGACCAGCCTTGACCCCTACCCAGCGCCCCGGCGTGGCCTGGGTGCTACGGCCTGCGGGATACAAGGCATCCTCCCTTGTGCCTACCTCAAAGGTAATGTCCAGGGCATCATGCACCCTCATACGGATGTAGAGTACCTCCCCGGGCAAAGCTTTCCGGTCCTCCAAGACATCCCCGTCATCTGCCGCTCTTAATTCCTTCCAGATTCCTGCCGCTGACAACTCTTCCCGCACTTCATCATCCTGGGTCCAGTTCCCGGTCCGCTGCTGCAGGTACAGCTTTCCTCCCTTTTTCACCACACACAGGGCTGTATAGCAGCCCCCCAGGGACACCATGCCCGCCACATCCCCAGGAAGCAAATCTTCCAGATGCAGGCAGGTGGTAATCTGGAACTGTGGGGCAGGCCATTTCTGTACCAGGAGATTGGGCACATCACAGAGCTGCAGCCTGTAGGCAGAGGGCTGGGCATATAACGTCAGTCCCCCTATCCCCAGGCGGTACCAGTTTTCCTTATAATTGGCGTTCCACTGCCACTGCAGCCCCAGCTTCTCCCCCTGGAAGAAGTCGCTGTCCTCCGGGGCATCTGCCGGGTACTGTACACCCACGTCAGGCTTTTTATGGCGCAGCACCGGCTCCCCGCAGCCGTCCGTCTCCTTTACACCGATCACCGGCCAGTCATCCACCCAGTGCATGGGCTGCAGGTGGATGATGCGCCCTGCATTCTCCACATCCTGGAAATGTAGGAACCAGTCCTCCCCGCCAGGGGTATCCACCCAGGCCCCCTGGTGAGGACCGTTGACCGGGGAAGCCCCCTGGTGCAGGACAATCCTTTCCTCATAAGGTCCATAGACATTCCGGGACCGCAGCACTGTCTGCCATCCGGTGGCCACCCCTCCTGCCGGGGCGAATATGTAGTAATAGCCATTCCGCTTGTACAGCTTGGGACCCTCGATGGTGGGCTGGGTGGCATGTCCGTCATAGACAAACCGCCCGTCATCCAGTTCCCGGGAACAGTCCGGCGCAATGGGAGTGATATAGAGCATGCTCTTGAAGCCGATCCGGCTCCTGGCAAAAGCGCTTACCATATAAGCCTTCCCGTCCTCATCCCAGAAAGGACAGGGATCAATCCATCCCACCACCTTCCGCACAAAGGCTGGCCTGCTCCATTTTCCAAAGGGATCCTCTGTCTTACACATCAAGATCCCTTCGTCCGGCATGGGAACAAACACATAATAGACTCCCTCATGGAAGCGGATGGAAGGTGCCCAGGCACCGCAGCCATGGGCCGGCTTCTCATACCGCTCAAAAGGCAGCCTGTCCATAATATAATTCACCACCTTCCAGTTCACCAGATCCCTGGAATGCAGCAGGGGCACTGCCGGGGTATTGCAGAAACTGGATGCAATCATAAAATAATCTTCCCCCACACGAATGGCATCCGGGTCTGAATAGTCCGTGTACAGGATGGGGTTGGTATAGGTGCCGTCCCCCTGGTCGGCAATCCACATCTTCTGAATCTTGTCTCTTTCCATGGGCTTCTCCTTTTCATCACTGCTTTCCTGCCCTTCATTGTACCACAGACTGCCCATATTGTGGAATCTTTTTACCACTTTCCTGCAGGCAGCAACAGCGGCAGGGGTACTGTCCACTCTGTTCACAGCAGCAGCGACAGGATACTGTTTACTCCGGTATTCCCTGCACCTTCAGGATCTCCTCGCCGCTGTCCACCCACTGGCTGGATGTAGGCTGTACACTGCTGCCATAGGCACAGTGGGACACACTGACTGTCACCATGGGAGACACACCCTCTGCCACAAGTCCCTTCCTGTCAAATTGCAGCAGCACTTTTCCTTTGGTTACAATCTCATTTCGCACCACCCTGGGTCTGTAATGTCTCCCCAGCAACTCATCCTGGGAATTGCCTACCTGGATACGAAGCTCTGTGCCAAAATCCGTACGGAACAGCAGCCCATTCCCCATAGGAAACAGATGAACCACCTTGCCCCCCACAGGTGCGCAGAGACGGTCTTCCATAGGCAGAATCTGCACTGCCGGGCATTCCCCCTCATAGACGGCCGCCACTTCCCCGGACACAGGACTTCCCACGGACCAGGTGCATGCTTCCTCCACTACCTGGCGGCCCCTGTTCCTTCTGACCTGGTACAGGCCGGGATGGTTCCTGGCAATGCGGTTTCTGCCTGACAGGGCAGTGCCGGAGAGGCTTCCTACAGGCTGGCTTCCCAGCACATCTGTAAGGCCCAGTCTGTCTGTACTGCCTGACATGCCTGTTCCTGCTGGCCTGCCTGTTCCTGCTGGCATGCGCACAGCGTCTGGCATACCTGATGCATCCAGCCTGCCTGCACTCCCCGGCGCATCTGTGCCGCCTGGTATCCCTGTCCCTGCAGGCATACTCGCTTGTCCCTTCCATCCCGTACCCTCCTGGATGGTATTCCCGTCCCTTTTCCCCCACAGTCCTGCCACTGCCATCCTGGATCTGTCATGCATCCCTATCTGGTCCTGTCCCGGTTCCATGCTGCCTGCATCCTTCCTGCCCCGGCCAAGCTTCAGTCCCCCGGTACCTTCCACGCCTATCTCGGGTACCACATCATTTCCACCAGTAAGCCTGCCCATACAGAACCCTGCCAGCACAGCCGCCACTGCCACCGATGCCATCACTAAAAAATACCATGTCATATCCAATTTGTTCCTCCTGTCACTACCAGATTCTCTCCAAAACCACCCAGAAATATGTATAAATGGCAAATTTTAAAAAAAACAAAAAAAAAATCAAAAAACTTGTTGACATTCCGTGAAAGGCGGTGTTATACTACAGTCGTATTCTAAATGAAAGTCATTGAACTCACATATTTTTGTAAGTCATTGCAACTTTGATGATGGTTTACACAAATATGTGATTTTTTTGCCCAAGGTTTAGAATCACATTATTTTTTAAAGGAGGTACCAACAAATGAATAACGGTACAGTGAAATGGTTCAACGCACAGAAGGGTTACGGTTTCATCACCAACGATGCTACCGGCGAGGAAGTGTTCGTACACTTTTCCGCAATCAATGCTGACGGCTTTAAGTCCCTTGAGGAAGGCCAGAAGGTTACATTCGATACCGAGTGTGATCCTCAGAACAGCAGCAAGATCCGTGCTACCAATGTTACGGTAGTAGCGTAAAAAGCGGCAACTTACACCCATATAGGGTGCGGCCTATTGTAACCATTACGTGGCAATGTCTGCCCATAGGCGCAGGCACCACACAAAAAGACCGGAGGGAAATGCAGATGCGTTTCCCTCCGGTCTTTTTGTGTCAAAAGTCCGATCCCTTTCCCTGCCTTGCCTGGAAATGGAACCAGGCCCCCAGCATCCCTGCCTGGTTGCCATTTTGTGCGGTTTCCAACCTGGTGTTTTTCTCCACTGCCGGGATCAGGTATTTTCCAAGCCCCTGGCGTACCAGGGGCAGGAGCAGATCCCTTCTGGCCATGATACCGCCTCCCAGCACCACTACCCCGGGATTCATCACATAGCAGATATTGGCGATCCCCATGGCCAGGGTATCTGCCATCTCCTCCACAGCGGACAGGCAGACGCAATCCCCTGCCTGGGCCTTGTCCAATACCCACCTGCCATCAATGCTTCCTGGTTCCAGTCCCATCTTGCCGGTCACATCCTTCACCAGTACGCTGGCTGCTCCCAGATCCTGGAACTGTCCTCCTGGCAGGTGCATATACCCTACCTCACAGGCACTTCCACTGGATCCGTGGAACACCTTCCCGTCCAGCAGCAGGGCACCCCCGATGCCGGTTCCCACTGTCAGGCACAATGCCACGCTATAACCCCTGGCGGCACCGGCATGGGCTTCTGCAAGTCCCGCACAGTTTACATCATTCTCCACCTCACAGGGCAGATGGAAATACACCTCCAGTTCTGCCTTCAGTTCCGTACCTGTATAATCCGGGATCAAAGGGGCAGAATGCAGGATCACTCCCCTCTCACAGTCCACCATGCCCGCCGTGGAGATGCAGATTCCCGCCACGGCATATTTCCCCGGCAGCTTCTCCCCCGGCCTGCCCTCCTCCAGCAGTTCTCCTCCCACCCTTTTTAAGGTGCCCAGGATACCCTGGCCACCCTCCCATGCCCTGGTGGGTGTCTCCCCTGTATATACAAAATTTCCTGGTGGCTCCAGGATCCCATATTTGATGGCTGTGCCGCCGATATCAAAGCAAAGGTACTGTCTGCCCATGGTCTACCATTCCTTTATCTCTTCTATTGTCCTGCGGATATCCCCGTACAACTCCACCAGCTTCGGATCCTTTTCATCTACAGGCAGGAAAGGCAGCCTGGGTTTCCCGATGGGACAGCCCTCTAAGGCCAGGATGGCCTTCACGGCCCCATACAGGGAGGCGAAGCTGCACAGCCTGTAGATCAGCGGTGTCAGAAGGCCCTGGACCGTCTGGGCCTTCTCGTATTCTTTCCTGCGGATCAGTTCCTCCAGCTTCAAGTAGATCTCCGGCATGGCCCCGTAAGTACCACCGATTCCGGCATCTGCCCCCATCATGCGCCCGGCCAGGTACTGCTCGTCTGGCCCGTTGAACACCAGGAAGCCTTCCCCGCCTGCCTGCTTGAACCGCAGGATGTCATGGGCCGGTTCAGAGGAACACTTTACACCAGCCACCCGGTCATTTGCGAGCATCTTCTCGAACAACGGCATGGACAGGTTGAAACCCGTCAGCTGGGGAATGTTGTAGATGAAGAAAGGCAGGTCTGCCGCCTGGGTGATCTCCGTCCAGTGCCGGTACACACTCTCATCCCCCAGACGGTAATAGACGCTGGGTACGGCTGAGGTAGCCTGGGCACCCACCTCATAGGCGTGCTTTGCCAGCAGTACAGAATGCCTGGTGGAGGGACAGCCCACATGGACGATTACATGCATCCTGCCGCCCACAGCTTCCATCACTGCCTCCACCACCTGCTGCCTTTCTGTGGTGTCCAGCAGAAACCCTTCCCCGGTGCTGCCGCACACATAGAGACTCCTGATCCCCTTCTCCAGGAAATACTGTGCCACCGCCTTTGTGGCACCCAGATCCACGGAGCCGTCCTCCTGGAACGGCGTGTTCAGTGCCACCGTCACTTCCTTCAAGTGTGATACGTTAAATTTAGACATATAGGTATCCTTTCCGCGTGGGATAGGCCTGGCATATACAAGGCAGGATCCACGCTATGTTTTTGTAACAGTTCAGCCAGCCATAGGCACCGCTTTTCCAATGGCGCAGACTGAACTGTTACATGTTTTTCTATCTGTGCGGCTGCGATCCAATGGCTTGTCTGCCCGCCGTTTGCCTGCAAGACAGGCTATTGGATTCGCTACGACAACTTTCCGATTTCCTCCGTAAACGCCCTGGTAATCAACTGGGGCCTGGTGATAATGGATCCCACCACCACACTGTAACAGCCTAGTTCCAGGACCCGTCTGGCTTTCTGCGGGGTGTTGATATTCCCCTCCGCAATCACCGGGTGCTTCACCTGTTCCAGGATCCGGCGGATCAGTTCAAAGTCATTCTCTTCGATATGACAGCCACGGCTCTGGGGGGTATATCCCACCAGGGTTGTCCCTACGAAGTCAAACCCGATCTGATCCGCATGGACTGCCTCCTCCAGGGTGGAACAGTCTGCCATCCAGAGTTGTCCGGGGAACCGTGCCCTCGCCTCCTGGAAAAAGGCATCCAATGTCACCCCGCCTGGCCGCAGGGCACCGGTGGCATCCATGGCGATAATGTCCGTCCCCACCTCCACCAGTTCCTCCACTTCCTCCATAGTAGGGGTGATATACACGGCGCTGTCCTGGAAATTCTTCTTCACGATCCCGATAATAGGAAGATCCACATTCTCTTTGATCTCCTGGATGTCTGCCCCGGTATTGGCCCGTATCCCACAGGCCCCCCCTTCATATGCCGCCCTGGCCATCCTCCCCATGATAAAGGAAGAATGAAGGGGTTCCTCCGGCAGGGCCTGGCAGGATACCACCAGTTTCCCGCGGATCCCTTTCACACGTTCTGACATTTCCATGCTGGTATACCGTCCTTTCCTTTTATGATTTTGATATCATTCAAATGCGCCTGGCATGACGCATTCCTATGCAACCCCTCCTGCCCCTAAACTCTTCCGCCATGCAGCTATGTTCCTTTGTTTTTCTGCTATAACTGATGCATAACATTTTACCCTGCCAAAAGCAGGAACCAGTTCTGCCAGCAACATGGACTTATCCACAAAAAACGTATCTTTCGTTATTTTCCCATAGGTGTCATATGGCCACCTGCTGTAGATATGCACCATCCTGTCACAGACACCTTACGTGAATATATGATATTATCTCACATTCTGCCTAAAAATGGGAGAGTATTTTGAAAAAAATACCCGCAAGTATAAAATGACATCCAAACAGACATGGAACCCTATGGGAAACGAATCCCGGCAAACCTAAAAATACATGGTAGAGGAAAGATTTCCTTTCCACAAACTACAGAAGCCAGCGCAAAATATCATCCGAGTCGCGAAGGGAGCGATTTCTTCTATCATCTAAAGCGATTTCTATTATGTAATTCTTACTAATTTTCTGCCATTCCCCAGGTGCCTGTGGAGGATGGCAGCCGCACAGAGGATCGTATCTGTCATCACCTGGTCCAGTCAGAGTATTTTTCCCAATTTACCCATTGACAAATCCTGTCATGCAGGGTATTCTAGATAGACAAAATCCTGTGAGGGAGTAGTTGGCGGCATTGGCCGTGGCAATGTCAACACAATGATGGACAGCCCCTGGCACATCTGGCATTGTCAAAGCAGCTATGTGGAATCTTCCCTGGACGGCACCCGGCCATGGACAGGAAGCCATCCCTGTGACAACGAGACTCACGGACATCCCGGTAGCTGCCTTAGATAGCTGACACCGGTGTTGTCCGTGGGTCTTTTTTGTGGCTGTCAATACACATTTACACGAAAAGGAGAATACCCCATGAGTATACTGACCTTGTTCCTCACTGCTGTAGGCCTGTCCATGGATGCCTTCGCCGTATCCATCTGCAAGGGACTGGCCATGAAGAAGCTCTCCGTGAAAAAGGCCTGCATTGTAGGCCTGTGGTTCGGCGGTTTCCAGGCCTTGATGCCCCTCATAGGCTACCTGCTGGGCAGCCGCTTTGAACAGTATGTCACCGCCATTGACCACTGGATTGCCTTCACCCTGCTTACCCTGATCGGCCTGTCCATGATACGGGAAGCCCTCTCCAGGAAAGACGATGCCGTAAGTGACTCCCTGGATGTGAAGACCATGTTCCTGCTGGCCATAGCCACCAGCATAGATGCCCTGGCCGTGGGCGTCACCTACGCCTTCCTAAAGGTGGCCATCGTGCCTGCGGTATGCTTTATCGGCAGCATCACCTTCCTGCTCTCTACGGCAGGGGTAAAGGTGGGGAATGTGTTCGGTACCCGGTACAAGGCCAAGGCAGAAATCTTCGGCGGCATCATCCTCATTGCCATGGGCATCCGAATCCTGGTGGAACACCTGGGGCTTTTGTAAAGTGTTTTTAGGATTCCAGCTTATAGAAATTCAAAGTGGCAATGACCATGAATACAACAGTGGCCAGCGCCAGGAACACGTCCATCATCACATAGGACAGGATGATCCCGCCCAGGCCCATGCCCAGGATGCCCCCCACCACAGCCATCATGATCACGATTCCCTGGATGAAAAGCTGGAACATCTGCTTCCCTGTGCGTCCCAGGGTCCCGCCCACTACAGCCTCTGCCACTGCCAGGGCATAGAGCTTGTTGGCAGACAGGATGGCATAGAACAGGATGCACAACACTGTGATGAGGGGATCCATGCCCATGACCACTGCCACTGGCAGGGTGATCAGGCAGCCGTTTACCAGGCTCTGGATATGCTGCATGGCCGTGGCATATAGCAGCTTGTGAAAGGGAGTGTCCGGAATCAGATATGTGTAGGGGGAGAGCAGTTCCTTCCCCCACTTGCCACTCATGGACGTGAATATGAAGATAAAATAGGCAGACACCGCCGGCACCGCAAAATCCTTCAGCGGACCCAGCATCCCCTCTTCACGGAAGCCTCCTTCCCTGGTATACAGCCAGGCCATCCCTATCCCTGCCAGCAGGGCTACCACCGTGTTGGCATCGAAGATAAAGTACTTATTCTTCTTGTATTCCAGAAGCTGTCTGTAGAAAAGGGCCCTGGCCCCGTGTCCCCTCCAGGCTACCCTGGCCTTGCCGAATTTCTGCTTCTTCCCCAGCTTCCTGTCTATATTTCCCTGCCTGCGGCTGGCCAGGACTTCCTCATAGTCCTCGGCAAAGCGGATGGCATCCTCATAGAAAGCCCCGGTACATTTCATGCGCACTGCCAGGAGGAAGGATACCACAAGCAGGATCCCATAGAGTATGGAACCAATCACGTTCACTGTGGTAGCTCCCGTAAACAACAGGTGGACCACTGCAATATACCAGCCGATCACCGGCACCATCTGTACCATATCGCTGTGCAGGAATCCCACCACGCTCCGAAAGTTCAGCCCCTCCTGCAGATACGTATAGATCCCCAGGAGTACCAGTACCCCCACCAGGGCACGGGCCCCCCACACTACCAGCTTCCGCTTCTCCTCATCCAGACGCTCAGACCCGTAGAGCAGCAGCATAAAACAGCCTTCCAGCACATTTTCCACTCCCACGGCGAATACAAAATAGACGGCCAGCTTCCAGATTTCCACCTGGAACATGATCCGTCCACAGGCCACGGCAAACACATTCAGCACCAACATCAGAAACAGGGTGCGCAGGTGGGCATACAATAGCACCCATTTGGGACTCACCGGTGAGGGAAACAGAAAATGCACATCACAGTTCCGATACACCAGCCCTTTCCTCCTGGCATAGGCGCTCAGATTGGCCGGAATGGTCCAGAAGGCCAGCAGAGTCAGCACAGCCGCCATGCCGGAGGGGGAGTCCACGGAATAGGTCTGGGCCGCCATCCGCAGGGAAAAGGGAAGGACACAGATGTAGAACAGGATTATGACCACATATACATAGGTCACTGGCTTGCGCAGCGCCATCCTGACGCGGTTTTTGAAGATCCGCCGGTAGAGATATCCCACTGTTCCCATACTATCTACCACCTTTCCCGGCACAGACATCTTCCCTGGCCTCTTCTGCTTTCCCACTGCCTTCTCCTTCTGCCTGGCCTGTGACCTGGAAGAACAACTCCTCCAGATCCTCATTTCCCACACTCTCCCGGGGATATGTCCCCAGGATATGTCCTTTATCCATCACAAAGGTCACATCCCACAGTTCCTTCACCATCTCCAGCATATGGGTGCTGATCAGCACGGTACAGCCCTGGTCCCGTAATTCCAGGATCACCGCCTTCAGTTCCTTGATGGCCGCCGGATCCAGCCCCACCATAGGCTCATCCAGCAGGATGACCTTCGGCTTTACCACCAGCGCACAGCAGATGCTCACCTTCTGCATCATCCCCTTGGAAAGTTCGTTTCCCAGCTTATCCTGTTTGTCCGTGAGCTCAAACCGGTCAAACAGGCGCAGGATCTCTTCCTGGGTCACCTCCACCCCGTAGGCCCTGGTGATAAATTCCATATGTTCCCGCACGGTGAGGGCATCATACATATAAGGCATCTCCGGCACATAGGCAAAACACCTCTTGGCCTCCATCGAACGGGAATCCTGTCCCTGTATCTGGATGATACCCTTATAGCGCAGCAGGCCTGCAATACTCTTGATCACTGTGGACTTCCCCGCCCCATTGGGACCCAGCAGGATTCCCACCCTGCCGTCTGGCACGGAGAATCCCACCCCGTCCACTGCCAGTGTCTTCCCATATTTTTTCGTCAGATTCTGTACTGTAAGCATTTTCTCCACCTCTCTTTTCCCCTTATACTGCCGGGATCCCTCCCAGCCCCATCAGCACCGCAATCCCATACAACACCAGCAGGTGCACCGGGTAGAACAGATAGAACACATACTTCATCCGAAGCCCCCTCTCCCCGTTATACAAAGCTGCCGGGATTAGAGCCAAAAGGGCAAAGATCTCACTGCCATCCACAGCAAACGTAAGTACCAGGCATCCCGCCAGCATGGCCAGGACCTTCCTCCTGCGGCACAGGTACATGGCAGCGATGGTCAGCACCCCCATACCGGCATAATCCGTCTGCAGCAGATCTGCCAGGAACATGGCCAGGCCAAGCACCACCAGGTCTGCCCCCACAATGGATGCCCTTTGGAACCCTTTCCTCACACCCACCAGACACAGGTCTGTCGTCACCACCAGACAGACCACCACAAGCAGGGCCATCTCACCCCTGACCGTCCTGCTGCCCACAAACGAATACATATAAGCCCCCACGGATGCCACACCTGCCACACAGGCTGCGGTCCCTGCCAAAAAAGGCAGCTTCCTGTCCTCCAGGGACCGGAAGCCCCACAGGGCCATCAGTCCCAGGAACAAGGTAAAGTAGACATTCTGGTACTCGTACTCCATCACCTGGGAAGTGAGCGCCAGGTTAAAAGGAATCTCTGAAAGCAGGGCAAACAGCCCCAGCCGGAAAGCATATTTTCCCACATTCCTGGTCTTCTGGAATCCCTCCACCAGCAGGAAGCAGAATACCGGGAACCCGATCCTGCCGATAAACCGCATGATCTGGTAGACCCAGAGCAAAGTCATAAAAGCATCGGGACTTTGCCGTACACTGCCCCCCAGCAGTTCCCGGATCAGAACCACAGCCGCCGTGTGATCAATGAGCATGGTGATAATGCCCACCAGCTTAAAGGTACTGCCTGTGATGCCTCCTTTCTTCCGCGGGATTCCCTGACCGCTTCCCCCTTGGGATATAAGGGGCATGCCACCTGCCCCCTCCCCTGGCACCGATGCCCCTGTAGTGGTTATAGCCGCCGTATCTGCCCTGCCAGCCATGTCCATAAAACAATGCCCCCTCTTGTATGATATACTTAACACAATAATCTGTCATGTATGGTTTGTCAACCCCTTTTCAGCACAATCAAATACCCCGCTGCAAGCAACGAGGTATTTGACCCTCACGTCTTCCTTATCCCACCTTATATCCGTTTCCCCACACTACCTTCAAGTACCTGGGTTCCTTGGGATTGCTCTCAATCTTCTCCCGGATATGGCGGATATGCACCGCAATGGTATTGTCTGCGCCAATGGCCTGCATCTGCCAGATACTCTCATAGATCTGGCTGTTGGAGAATACCTTTCCCCTCTGCTGGACCAGCAGCCTCAATATCTTATATTCAATGGGAGTAAGCCTTACACTGCGGCCCTCTACCGTCACCGTTCGCTGTATGTCATCGATCACCAGTCCGTCCACCTTGTAGATCCGGCTGATATTGGAACACATATTCACAAGCTGGGTATACCGCCGCAACTGGGACTTCACCCTGGCCAGTAGCACCAGGGGATTACAGTCCGCGGTCACATAATCATCTGCCCCTGCCTCCAGTGCCATGATCTTCGCCGTCTCCGCGGACTGGGCTGACACCACAATCAGCGGAATACTGCTGGCCTTACGGAGTTTCGCTATCATCTCGATTCCTTTATCCCATCCCTTGTCATTCAGCTCCACGTCCACCAGCATCAAGTGGATCCTCTTATCTTCCAATGCTGCCTGCAGTTCCCCCAGGTCTGCTGCCACCAGCATGGACAGTTCCTCCCCGGCAAAAAGCGGCTCCATCTTCTCTGCAATCTTTGTCTGGTTGTTGTACACCAATATTTTCTTCTCCATCGCGTTATCCTCCATCCTCGTTCTTCCCCAAATCCTATCTCCAAGCCCCTCTTCGGTCCCAAAACTGTTGTAACTGTCTTAAGAACAGTTCCCTACTGCTCCTGACCGAAATAGACTGTCATGTCCAATGTGTCAAGTATCTTCTCAACCTCCTGTCCGGCAATCCCCTTGAAATCCATGACCAGGTCACGCCCGTTCAAAGAGACCACTGCATGGACTGCATCCACGCTGCCCTGTTCCACCGTATCAAACATGGTAAAATTCACCCCCTGCCTGTTGGTATAGCTTCTTTCGTTTGCCACTTCCCCCATATAGGCCACGGAAGAGGAATATCCTTCATACTCCCTGTTATCCTGCTGGGACAGGCAAAAATACCCTTCCTCCCCCATGTACCTGACATAGATATGTCTTCCCCCTTCCAGTACCAGAACCTGCTCTTCCTCAAAAGATATGGAGAACTGTTCCCTGGACGGTATGGCCACGGGAGTAGGATCCTGCTCCCGGAATGCCTCCACGGAATCATATTCCACCGGTTCCATATCTATCACTTCCACATCGTCTGGGGACAGGACTCCCCCGCCTTCCTGGTCCCGGGTTGCCCCGACTCCTGTATCTGCCATCCCGCCACCGTCATCAAGCCCGTCTGCCTGTAATGCATAACCTCCTGCCCCCATGGAGTCCTCCATGCTTCTGGCCCTGGCTGCATTCTCCTCATCCGTAATGACAAAGCCGTTCTGCCGCATCTGGATCACACTGTCATGGTAATTCTTCGCTGCTACCCCTGTGCCGCACAGCAGGCACAGCGCCGCCGCCACGCTGCAGCCCCTGGCCACCAGTCTCTGTCGTCTGCGCAGCATAAGTCTTCTGTGATGCAGTTCATCCCCGGCCTGCGACACATCCATGTGAAACTTCGGCAATCTCTCAGCGGCCTGCCGGTATGCATCCCGAAATTTATCCAAAATCGTATTCCTCCTTCAAAGACTTCCGAAGAAGATTCCTGCCACGGGTGAGTTGTGATGTCACCGTGGATACTCCGTAGCCTGTAATCTTCGCAATCTCCTGTACAGACAATTCCTGGTAATAGAAAAGGTGAAGCACATCCCGGTACTTTGCCGGCAGGGCCATCACCGCAGCCAGAAGTCCGGCTTCCCTCTCCCGGTCCAGCACATCTTCCTCCAGTCCGGCCGGGGCATCCTTCATTCCGGCCAGGCACTCCTCCCATTCCCCATCACTGCGATGGCGGCTCCAGGCGCTTCCCCACAGCTTGCGGCAGGCATTCAGTGCAACCTTAAGAAGCCAGGCCTTCTCATGCGCCTCGCTCTCGAAGGATCCACCCTGTCTGATATACTGGTAGAACACCTCCTGGACCACATCCTCTGCATCCTGCCTGTTCTGCAGACGCAGGTAGCTGAGACGGAAAAGCATATCTCCATACTGGTCGATCTTCAGTTGCATCGTGCTGTTGTCAATCTGTACATTTGTCATAGTGGTTGTCTGCGCAAAACTTACACTTCTACATATTAATATCCGGCAGCCTTTCCTTTTACTGCAAGTATCTTAAAATATTTTTGTATCAAAGTTGCATAGATTTTATATCTTTTTCCTTATTCCCCCTTCTATAACAGAATCGTGACATTTACGTGACACATTTCTTGCATTATTCTGACAATAGTTCAGCCAGCGCCCATTCGCAAAACCGCGCCTGCGGCGCTCTTCGCCGTTTCACGGCTCATTTTTGCTCATTAACCGGGCGCTCTGCTCATGCTTCGCAGAATGTGCTCAATCATGCGAGCATGTTTCGCCCATATCGCGAAGCATGGCTGAACTTTTCATTAAAAAATAGAGAGTGTATCATTCACACTCCCTATCTATATAGACGGATTTGCAGGACAAAAAGTTTCATTTTTTTTGAATTTTTATAAAAAGTTTATCCCTTGGATTCCACTAAGGGAGCACCTGATTGCCTGTCACTTCTTTCCCCACCGTTTTTCCCTTTTGGATCTCTTTGCGGAATTTTTTACTTTCTCCTGGTCACGCAGTGCTTCCTCTTCTGCCCGCTGGGATTCCATCATGCGGATGGTTTCCTGGTTCCGGGATTCCATCTCCTCCACCTGCTGCAGATCCTCCCCGTCCAGGCGCCGGAACTGGTTGATGCCGGCTACCAGGATCATCAGACTGCTCCTTGTGGTGTCAAATACACCGTCCTGGTACATGGTATAGGCCAGAAGTCCCAGAGGAACCGCCAGGATCATGCCAAACACACCGCCCACCTTATACCCGATATACAGAAGGAACAAGGTGGGGAGGGGCGGCACCCCGATGGAGTCCCCCACGATCTTAGGCTGGATCAGCTGCCTGGCAAGCTGGCCCCCGCCCCAGATAATCAGCAGACCGATGGCCATCTTATAATCTGCCGTCAGGATCTTGATAATGGCCCAGGGCACCATCACGGTTCCCGTGCCGAAAAAGGGCAGGAAATCCAGGAAGGCTATGCCCAGGGCAATCAGCGCAAAATAATTCACCCGCAGGATCCCCAGTCCCACCACCAGCAGCAGATACATCCACACCTCTATCTTCAACTGGGCCTTCAGGTATCCTCCCACAGACTCCGACAGGCTCCGGCAGACCAGGCGGTAGCGCATCTGGATGGGAGCCGGGGCATGCTTCCTGCACCAGTCATTGATCTGGTGCCTCTCTGCCACGAAAAAATACGCAGAGAGCAGGGCCATAATCACCCCGATGAAAATATTGGGAAGCTGCTTGGCCACATTGCCTGCAGCCTCTATGGTAGGAGTGCCCATCTGGCTGAAAAAATCCCCCAGGAACAGACCGATATTCTCCGCTATATTCTGCAGGGCTGCCTGCACATCCTCGGGCAGTTTGTCTACCAGTACCTCCAGGCTATCCCCAATATTCTGCAGGTCTGCCTCCATGCCAGCCCACATCTCAGGCAGTTCACTGACCAGGCCTGCAATTTGCTGGAAAAGCTTGGCAACGATCCCATAGAGCAACAGCACTACCAGGGCGATTACCACCACAATCACAAAAGCACTGCCGATCTTGCGCTTCAGCTTCACCTTTTCCTCGAAAAAGCGGACCATGGGACCTGCTATCAAGGCAATGATCCATCCCACCACAAAGGGGGAAAAGAACACGAATGCCCTGGGCACCAGGAAGATAATCCCTAAGAATATCACTACTGCCACAGCAAGGTTCACCACCGCTTTACTGTATTTTCTCATGCTCCACTCCTATTCCACCTGTTCCTCTTTGATCAGACCGTCCAGGATCTGGTAGATTTCCTCCCTGCCCTGCTTTGTCTCTGCAGAAAAAGGAATCACGATCCCATCTGCAGAAAGCTGTAATGTGCTGCGTATCAGCCGTAGCTGTACCTGTACCTGGCTTCTCTTGATCTTATCCAGTTTGGTAGCTATGACAATGGGCTGGTATCCGTTCCGAAGAATCCAGCCATACATGATTTTGTCATTCTCGGAAGGTGCATGGCGGATGTCAACCAGCAGGAACACCTGTCTAAGCTGCTTCGACTGGTGCAGATAATTCTCGATCATCCTGCCCCACTGGGCCTTCACTTTCTCGTTGGCCCTGGCATAGCCATAGCCGGGCAGATCCACGAAGTAAATGGCATCATTCACATTATAGTAATTGATGGTCTGGGTCTTCCCTGGCTGGGAACTGGTCCTGGCCAGGGCCTTGCGGTTCATCAAGGCATTGATCAAGGAAGACTTTCCCACATTGCTCTTCCCGGCAAAAGCCACCTCCGGGAACCTGTTCTCGGGGAATTTGCTGGTGATACCACACACGGTCTCCAGACTGACATTCTTGATAACCATAAAAACATTGCTCCTTCTATACAGTATTTCCGTATCCTGCCAGTAACACCATGGAAAACATCCCATACTATGACATCTGACACACCGCCGCTTCAAGCTCCTGTCACCTCTATGTGCAAGAGCACCGTTTCTACAACGATGCTCTCTACACATAAGGCCAGCTTCGCTGACCTGGTTCATTATCCGTGGAAGAATCATAAACCCGGTGTCAGACAGGCTGCAAGCCTTCCCGATTCGCAACAGTTCAGACAGGTCACTGAACTGTTACCCAGGTTCCCTATATGGCTGTATTCAAGTTCCTGCGGGTATTCTTGTGGATGGTAAGGGGAGCGCTGTTCCCTTCCACAGCCTCTTTGGTGATCACGCAGGCTTCTATGGTGTCGTCAGAGGGAATCTGGTACATGGTATCCATCATGATACCTTCCATGACGGAACGAAGTCCCCTGGCCCCTGTCTTCCTCTCGAAAGCTTTGTCTGCAATGGCCCCGATGGCCTCCTCCTCAAAGGACAGATCCACATCATCCATGTCAAACAGCTTCTGGTACTGCTTGATCAGTGCATTCTTCGGCTCCTTCAGGATACGCACCAGTGCCTCCCGGTCCAGACCCTTCAAGGACACACAGATAGGCACACGGCCTACAAATTCGGGAATCAGTCCGAATTTCACCAGATCCTGGGGTGTCACCTCCTTCAAGATATCATCCAGGCCCAGATTAGCCTTCTGGGTCACATCCGTGTTGAAACCGATGGCCTTCCGGTCCAGCCTGGCTTCCACGATCTTGTCCAGTCCGTCAAAGGCTCCCCCACAGATAAAGAGAATATTGGAGGTATCAATGGTGATCAACTCCTGGTGTGGATGTTTCCTGCCCCCCTGGGGCGGCACACTGGCCACTGTCCCTTCCACAATCTTTAGCAGGGCCTGCTGTACCCCTTCCCCGGACACATCCCGGGTGATGGAGACATTCTCGCCCTTCTTGGTAATCTTGTCGATCTCATCAATGTAGATGATGCCATACTGGGCACGTTCCACATCGTAATCGGCTGCCTGGATCAGCTTCAGCAGGATGTTCTCCACATCCTCTCCCACGTAACCGGCTTCCGTCAAGGTGGTGGCATCTGCAATGGCAAAGGGCACATTGATGATCTTGGCCAGGGTCTGGGCCAGGTAGGTCTTCCCGGATCCAGTGGGTCCTACCATGATAATGTTGCTCTTCTGCAGTTCTATGTCATCCAAGTCCCTGGGTGCCGTCACTCTCTTATAATGGTTGTACACGGATACGGCCAGTACCTTCTTGGCCTCCTCCTGACCTACCACATACTCATCCAGGAATGTCTTGATCTGGATGGGCTTCAGCAGATTGATCTCGGTGTGTACTGCCTCCTCAACCTCATCGTCCTCCAGTTCCTCCTCCAGGATATCCGCGCAGATGTCGATACACTCGTCACAGATATACACCCCTGCAGGTCCCGCGATCAGCTTGCGTACCTGGCCCTGGGTCTTGTTGCAGAAAGAACATCTGATATCACTTCCTAATATTTTACCTGCCATTTTTTCACTCCTGTTTTAGGCTTTTGGTGCCTCATGGGATGTGATCACCATGTCAATGAGTCCATATTCCTTCGCCTCATCAGCACTCATCCAGTTGTCACGCTCCGTATCCGCACAGATGGTCTCATAATCCCTGCCTGTATTCTGGGCCAGGATATGGTTCAGTTTCTCCCTGGTCTTCAAGATATGCTTCGCGGCGATATCAATCTCCGTTGCCTGGCCCTGGGTCCCCCCCGCAGGCTGGTGGATCATGATCTCCGCATTGGGCAGGGCGAACCGCTTGCCTTTTGCACCACCTGCCAGAAGGAAGGAACCCATGCTGGCCGCCATACCGATACACACGGTAGACACATCACACTTGATATAATTCATGGTGTCATAGATTGCCATGCCGGCCGTGATCACACCGCCCGGGCTGTTGATATACAGGTGGATATCCTTCTCCGGATCCTCCGCTTCCAAAAACAAAAGCTGTGCCACCACAATGCTGGCAGACACATCATTGACCTCTTCCCCCAGGAAGATGATCCTGTCCTTCAGCAGCCTGGAATAAATATCATAGGATCTCTCACCCTTGCTTGTCTGCTCCACCACATAAGGTATTAAACTCATGCCAAATCCTCCAATCCATCCTATTTGATCCGATTCTCTTCGTCCTTATTCTGCCGTCTCATGCGGCACAAATCCCATCATATCCTAATTAAAGGGGTTTTTCAACGTATATTGTATCATTTTAGAAAATTTTAACACCCTGCATGAATCGAATAACGAAGAGCCGTCTTCCCCTGCTCGCTGCGCCAGGCGTCCGTCAGTTTATGCTGACATTTTACCTCTGGATGCCCGTGTGCATAAACACAACGGCTGCACCCCCTAGTACTCCGTACTAGTCCGGGATGCAACCGCCTGTATCCTTTCAGGTTCCTACTTCGCAGATTCCACTTCCACAGCGTTCTCTACCACAAATTCCACAGCCTTCCTGATGCAGATATCTTCCATCACCTGCTTCTTGCCATTGTCACCCAGAAGCTCCTTCACCTTGTCTGCCTCCATCTGGTATGCCTCACCCATGGTCTTGGCTTCTTCCTCGAATTCCTCCTGGGAAGCGGTAATGCCTTCCGCGGCCACCACGGCCTCCAGTACCAGTCTGGACTGGATACGGCTCAAGGCCTGGGGCTTCATCTGCTCCACCAGCATCTGGCTTGTGACGCCTGTGTACTGTGTATACTGCTCCATGGAGACTCCCTGGGCCTGCATCCTCTGGGCGTAATCCTGGGCCATCTGCCTCTGCTGGGTCTCCACCATGGCCTCCGGGATATCCATCTGCGCATCCTTTATGATGGCTTCTATCACATCCTCTTCCTTCACGGTCTTCGCCTCGGCTGCCTTTCTGTCTGACAGTTTCTTGCGGATCTCTTCCCTGTACTCCTCCACGGTGTCACTCTCCTCAGAGATATCACCTACGAAGTCCTCGTCCAGTTCGGGCAGCAGCTTCTCCTGCAGGGCCTTCACGGTACATTTGAACACTGCCGCCTTGCCGGCAAGCTCTTCTGCATGGTACTCCTTGGGGAATGTCACATGTACCTCTGTCTCCTGGCCGATCTGCGCACCTACCAGCGCTTCCTCGAAGCCGGGGATAAAGGTATTGGAGCCGATGGTCAAGGCATAATCTTCGCCCTTGCCGCCCTCAAAGGCCACACCGTCCACGAATCCCTCATAGTCAATGGTGGCAATATCCCCATCCTGTACGGCCCTGTCAGTGACCTCTACCGTCCGGGAATTCTTCTCCCTCTCCCTGTTGATCTCTGCCTCCACCTCTTCCTGCGTCACTTCCAGGTCAGACTTCGGCACCTCCACGCCCTTGTACTTTCCAAGGGTCACTTCCGGCTTCAAGGCCACTTCTGCCGTGAAGATAAAAGGCTTTCCTGCTTCCAGCTGCACCACATCCACCTTGGGGCTGGACACAATCTCTTCCTGGCACTCCTCCAGGGCCTTCTCATATGCATCGGGAATCAAGTCATTGGCTGCATCCTCATAGAAGATCTCCCTGCCATACATCTGCTCGATCATCTTGCGGGGCGCCTTGCCCTTGCGGAAACCGGGAATGCTGATCTTATTCTTGGACTTCAGGTAAGCGCCCTGGATGGCTTTCTCCAGTTCCTCGGCGGACACCTCAATCGTCAGCTTCGCCATATTCTTTTCCAATTTTTCCACCTGTAAACTCATGATCCTCGTTTCCTCCTTTATACCCCTGGGGTGTATCTCTTCCTTTTCTGTCCCGTCATGCATAAAAGTGCAGACGTGTTTACAATCATTTCGCAATTATAGCATATAAATGGAAAAAACACAAATGTTTTATGAGGCAAAGTTCGAATAGGCAGAGTTCGAATCAAAATGGCGAATGCGAAATAGTTCAGGCAGGGCACTGAACTGTTATGCGGATTGGCAGCAAAGGCATACTATAGGCCCGGTTCCCGTCTTCCGCCCAAAGAAGGCGTATACCTGGATAAAATATCCTGTATCTCCTCCCGGTACACATTTCCCCCCAGGACATTCCCTTCTGGGTCAAAGCTTAGGGCCCGCACGTCCTCAGGGTCTTCCTCATAGGGGCTGTGCCATTCCCTGTCCAGGTCAAAGTATTCCCCCAGATATCTGCGGGCATTCCCCGCCGGAAAGATCACATTGCCATCGTTCGCCTCTATTCCCAGTTCCTGGAACTCGCAAAGGATCTCCCCTGTCCTTCTGTCATAGGGGTTGTCGGCGCCGCTACCCTTGATCCAGGCCGGCTGGGTACGGATCTGCACCCCTTCTGCCCTAACCGCTTCTGCAAACCGCTTTACCGGCTCCAGGGGAATGGTCTCCTGGTGGAAGGCATCCACGGACAGCAATATATCATTCACCCCGCTTCCTGCCAGGTCTCCTGCCACTTTCTCTATCACCCTGGGATCCCTGGCAAAAAAGCCGTTGGTGATCATCTGCCTGGCCGGAATGCCACATTCTGCCGCCGCAGCATGGATCCGGCACACCACCTCCGGATGCAGCAGGGGTTCCCCGCCAAAGGTCATGACAGACTGCAGGCGATACATCCCGGCAACCTGGCGAAGGGCCCCTGCTGCCCGCTCCCCGTCCAGAACGGCCCCCTGGCCTGTATGGTCTCCCTGGGAACAGTGCTTACACCTGCCCGTGCAGGCATATGTGACTACAAATTCCACCCGTTTCAAATTCCCGAGATAAAGATTCATCTGGATACCTCCTGGTACTCCGCACTTGTACATAGGTGCATTCATTCCCGAGTAATCAGTGCTTGGTATGATCCACTCTGCCCGTATATCTGTCGCACTATAAGCCGCTGCCTCTCAAGGCAGCTTAACTTGGCAATTCTGTTGTGTTTTTTGGAGCCAGCGCGGTAAGGTTGCTATATATGGGAAGCGATGAGCAGCGTCCTGCCCTGCTGTCGCTCCCGGATATAGGCTTCTGCCTGTTTCCTGGTCTCAGGATCCATCCCGGTAAAAGGCTCATCCAACAGCACCATATCCGACTCTGCCTCCATGGCCCGCACCAGTGCCACCCGGCGCTTCATGCCGCCGCTTAAGGTCCCGGCCGGCTGTCCCAGCACATCCAGCTCCAGCAGTTCTTCCAGGGCGCGGGCTGCTCTCTCCCTGTCCCCGGTCACCAGTTCCACATTGCCCAGGGCGCTGTATGCCTCACAGAGCCTGTCCTCCTGGAACAGGACACTGATGCGGACCTCTCCCACAATCCGGCCCCCGTCCGGCTCTTCCAGTCCGCACAGGAGCCTGAAAAGTGTGGTCTTCCCACTGCCGGAAGGACTGCGAAGCAGGTATGTCTCTCCCTGGCGGTAGGTCCTGCTTACGTCCTGCAATACCTGCCTGTCCCCGTAGGCTTTCCACACATGGGAGAGCACCAGGTCTGTCCCTGTCTGGCCAGGGAGTCCTGTTTTCCTGTTCTTTGTAGTTTTCCTGTCCTTTGGGTTTCCCCTGTCCCCTACAGTACCCCTGTCCCCTGTGCGTCTTCTGGCGATCCCCTTTCTGCGTACCTTGGGCTCCCAGACAAGGAAACGTCCCACAAGCCACAGCGTGAGATGTTCCAACAGCACGCTTAAGACCACAATTACTGCTGTCTGGGCAAATATCCCCGCTGTGTCCAGATAGATTTTGGACAGGTAAAGCTGCTCCCCCAGGGAAAACCGGGGTATACCGATGACCTCTGCCGCCACCCCGGCCTTCCAGCACATTCCCAGTGCTGTCTGCAGACCACTCACCAGAAACGGGGCCAGGGCTGGCCTGTAAAGGTAGAAGAACCTGGCCCTTCCGGACAGACCGAATACCTGTGCCATCTCCAGCAGCTTCCGATCCGTGTGCCGCAGCCCTTCCAGGGTATTGTGGTAGATACCTGGTACCACCACCAGGAAGCTCACAGCCACCGCAAGGAAGGAAGAACCCCACCAGACCAGCACCACCACCACGAAGGAAGCCACCGGAACCGTCTTCATGAGACCGATCACGGGGGAAATGACCTCCCCCAGAAGCGGGATGCGGTAACTGCCCGCCGCCAGGGCCGCTGCCACCAGGAAGCCACACAGGGCGCCTGCACTGATGCGCAGCAGCGTACTGCCTACAGCCTGGTAGAAATCCAGCTTCTGCAGCAATACCCATAATTTCCGGACAGTCTCCAGGGGAGAAGGCACCAGAAGGGGATTGCCTGCCACCAGGGCCAGGAACTGCCAGAAGAGGATCCAGCCCAGCCAGATGGCCAGCCGCCTGCCCCGGCCCGCCAGAATGCCAGAATGCAGGCTCCCCCTGTATCCATGGGCTTTCCCTCCCTGGCTTTCCGGCTGTCCCTTCCCCTGGCTTTCCCGGTGGCATATCCCACTACTGCGGTTCTCATTCCCTTTCATATTCCATCCGCGACCCCATTTAATGATATTTTGTCACTGTTCATTCATGCCACCGCCAGGTGTTTCCACGCGTCTTTTACGTGGCAAATCCGAGACTGCCATGCGCCAAAATGGGCTATTTTGCCCATTATGTGTGCATAGTTGCTGTGAACGGAGTGAACAGTAATGATGTTGCTACCACCGATTGCTCTGTGCTTATGACCCTGGTATCACATAATAGAAGTCCTCCTTGGGCAGGCTGCCCCCTGTCAGTTCGGGATCGAACTCCCAGAGTACGGACAGATAAGCCGAAAGGGTCTCCTCCATCTCCTCCCCTGTGATACAGGCTATGTTACATCCGGGAATGGCTTCCCTGGCCACCGTCTCCTGTCCTATGATCCCTGCCTCCACAGCCAGCGCTGCTCCTGCCTGGATATCTGCGCCCATAGCCGCCACACTGGCAGCATGCTCCTCCAGGAAACGCTTCACCGCCTCCTCATGTTCTTCCAGGAAATCCCTCCGCACCAGGGTGACACCTGTGACAATGCCCCCTTCTCCCCCAGCCATCCTGCGCCATTCCTGGTCTAAATCCATCACAATGGCAAGGGCAGGATTCCGGGCCAGGGCCGCTGTCACAAAAGGCTGGGGCAGCAGCCCCAGGGCCGCCGGGTCTTCTGCCAGCAGGGCCGCCACTTCCGCAGGCTCCGACTTGAATTCCAGGTGGTAATCCCCCTCCTGCAGGCCGTTTTCCTGGCAGAGCTTCCGCAGCACCGCCTCCGGGGTAGTTCCCTTTCCTGTCAGGAGAATTGTCCTTCCTTTTAAGTCTGCCACAGATTCTACCCCGGAGGTGCCTGACACTACGTACAGCACTCCCAGGGTATTGAGGTCTGCCACAGCCACCCCGCCCTCCATTCGCCCATAGAGGATGGCCGCCACATTGGCAGGCACCAGGGCTATGTCCAGTTCTCCCTTGGCCATCAGTGGCACCAGTTCCTCTGCCCCCACTGCCATCCGAAAGGTATAAGTGTCTGCTGTCTCCCCCTTCCCTGCCTTATCCATCAGAAAAAGAAGGCCCAAAGAGGTAGGCCCTTTTAGGGATCCCACCCGCACTTCCACAGGTTCCCCAGGCTCGTGCTGTGTTGTCGCCAGATCTGGTGTCTTTGGCTGATCCCTGCCGGCACAGCCGCAGACTACGGCCAGGATCACCAGCAGCACTGCGGCACCTATGACAATCTGCCTCCTGTATGTGCGTATTGTTCTACCAGAACTGCCCATATTCTTTTTCCCTGCCAGATCCATCTGCTGTCATGCTCCTTTCCGAAGCCCATGGGGCCTATCTTTGTTCCCTTATCTTCTCTTGCGCTTTTTCGCATCCCTGCGGATCTTGTCCAGAGCCTCCTCCGGAACCACCGAGTATGCCCTGAATTCCCGGACTGCCTCGCTCATGGCCTGGAAATTCAAGGTGGTTCCATGGGCATCTGCCACATAATCCACGGCCCGGGAAGGCGCAATGCCGATCCTGCCGGCGGTCTCCACTGCATCGATATTGGCTCCCAGGAACACAAATTCCCAGCCATACCGGCTCTTCTCCAGTTCAATCTGGGCCTTTACCTTGTCCGGGGAATATTCCCTGCTGGCGTTCTCCTCCCCGTCCGTGATGATGACGAACATCACCTTCTCTGCCCGGTAGTCCTCCGCCGTGTGTTTCTGGGCGCTGGCAATCTTGTGGATGGTGCGGCCGATGGCGTCAAGAAGCGCCGTGGAGCCGCCCACATAATATTCCTTGTCCGTAATAGGGCGCACCGCCCGGATGTCAATGCGGTCGTGAAGCAGTTCATAGCGGTTGTCAAACAGCACCGTGGTGATGAGACACTCCCCCTCTACTTCCTTCTGCTTCTGCAGCATGGAGTTATATCCTCCGATGGTATCAGACTCCAGTCCTGCCATGGACCCACTCCTGTCCAGTATAAACACCAGTTCCGTCAATCCTTTTTTCATATGCCAGATCCTCCTTGTGATTTTTAGAATCTACAGAGAATTCCTCTCTGTGATCCTAATCCAAGGATACACTCCTTTCACCGGCATATGGTCGCTTTGGAAGCGACAATTCCTCTGCCGCGTTACCTTTCACAGCCATGTCCCTCAGCCTCCCAGCAGGGGCTGGTCATATGCAAACAGTACCTCATTGATCTCATAGATGTTATATTTTTTATGGATAATGAAATATTCCACGATTACATCGAATTTCTGGCTGTGGGACAGGGCGTACCCCGCCCGCCCCAGAAGCTCCCCGGTCTCTTTCAGGGAAAGCTCCAGGGCAACGGATAAGGCCAGTGCCGTCCGTTTGCTGGGCATATATCCCTGGCCCGTGCGGATCTTGGAGAACAGGCGTCTGTCAATATTCGCCCGCTTGTACACCTCCACATCCGTCTTCCCCTTGGCATCAATCAGCCGCAGCAGGGCAGACCCAAAAGGCTCGTCCAGGTTCCCTATCATGTCCTCCAGGCTTTCGGATGCAGGCAGGGAATTGGCCACTGACGCAGACATCCGGGCTGGAGCGGCTGATAAAGGTATCTGGGGAGATGGGGACATCCGGGAGGACGTTGGCATCTGAAAGGGGGACGCATCCTCCAGAACCCGGGACAATCCCCTCCTGGAATCCTCCCGGCTCTCCACATAATGCTCGTCAATATAGCTTTCCACCGCTCCCTGGAGTTTCCTGCCCACCTGGAAAGCAGCCTTGTCAAACACCGCCAGATACACATCCATCTCCTGGTCTTCCAGGAACCGGGTGATGGCCTCGGTAGCCACCTTTAAGGCTTCCTCCTTGGGATACCCGTATATTCCACTGGAAATCAGCGGAAAAGCGATACTTTCACAACCGTTTTCCGCTGCAAGACGCAGGGAATTCTCATAGGCGGCATACAGGTACCTCCTGCTCAGTCCCGGTTTCCACCTGTGATAGACAGGACCAGCGGTGTGGATCACATACCTGGCGGGCAGGGCAAAGCCCGGTGTCAGCACAGCCTCTCCTGTCCTGATGGGAGCCAGCCTGTCACAGGCCTCCTGCATGTCCGACCGTCCCGCTGCCCCGAAGATAGCCCCGCAGACCCCTCCACCCGCCGCCAGGTCTGTGTTGGCAGCATTGACGATGGCATCCACTTCCATTCTGGTTATATCCTGTCGCACTATGGTAAAAGGCATATCTGCTCCTTCCTCCCTGCCAGCCTGCTACGGCTTGTCCCGGCATCTTTATCCCTATGTCTGATACACACTCTCCCTAAACAGTAACTGTCCATTTTCCTCTTGACAGTACCCCCGGCAGATCCATCAGTCGTTAGGTCTCTGATAAAATCTTCCCGACAGGCTCTCCGTGCGGATCACATTCACGAATGCCTTCGGATCCATCTGCCTGGCATGGCTGATCACCTTCCTGGCCTCATCCCTTCCCACCACGGAGTAAAGCATCTTGCATTCCCTCTTCTGGTAGCAGCCGATGCCCTTGAACAGGGTAGCATCGTGGTTGGTCAGTTCCTTGATGGACTCGTAGATCTCATCGGGCTTCTCCGTGATGATCAGAAGGGTCTGCTTCTGGTAACGCTGGTACAGGGCATGGAGCACCTGGGTGGAGGTAAACTGGAAGATAATGGAGTACAGGGCTTCCTCCCAGCCAAACAGCGCCCCGGCTATCACAATGATCACCACATTGAAGCCGAATACGTAGTTAAAGGTATCTATATTATATTTCTCTGAGAAGAAGATGGCAATAAAATCCGTGCCGCCGCTGGTGGCATTGGCCAGCAGGCAGATGCTGATGGCCACCGCGTTGAACAGACCGCCGAACACTGCCACCAGAAGGGGATCCTGGGTCAGGGCATAGCTGGGAATCATGTCCGTGATGATACCGGAGAGCACCACCATCAGACAGGAATACCCGGTAAATTTCTTCCCGATGAATTTGAAGCTGATCACTACAGGAACCGCATTCAGCAGGAAATTGATCACGGAGAAGGGCGGCTCCACGCCCCAGAGCATCATGCTCACCTGCTGCAGCAGTCTCGTAAGGCCGTTGAATCCGCCGGGAATCAAGTCCCCGGCCCGCACAAAGGTCTTCAGGTTCACCGCCATGATCACAGATGCCGCCACGATCATGGCTGTCCTTCTCAGATCATCCAGTCTTGCATTTTTCACTTTCATTTTCACATGTTCCTCCCATTCTCCTCTGGGGATTCTTCCCCTGCCACAGGTGCTTCCGACACACCAGTTCCTTCCGTGGCTGCTTTTCCCACGGCCACTTGTTCCAGAACGGCTTCTCCCGGAACCAGTTCTTCTGTCACAATATCTTCCACTGAAGTTTCCCGGCCCCCCGGTGGCGCTTCTTGTCCACTCCCGGCCCACTGCCCCTTCTGCCTCCTGCCGGATCCCCACGCAAGCAGCGCGAACACCAGGATGCTTCCGGCGCTAAGGGCCAGCCCAGCCCTGGCTCCCTCTGGCACATAGTGCAGTTCCAGGCTGTATTGCCCTGGTTCCAAGTCAAAGGCCATCAGACATCCCCCGAACAGGACACCTTCTGCCTCTTGTCCGTTGATCCGTATGTCCCAGCCAGCCTCGTAGGGGATGGACAGGATCAGCCGGCCAGCTTCTTCCATGGATATACTGCCGGACAGCCGGTCACTCTCCCAACGGACCTGTTCCAGGTGATTGGCAGAGAGCACATCCAGGGCCTCCTGTAACACCTTAAGGTCCATGCGGTAGATGTCTGCAGAGATCTTGGGGGTCTCATCCTTTTCATCGTTGTTGGTCAACGTCACAGTCTGGTCCTTTTCCAGGTAACCCAGGTAGAGGACGGAGCCCTGTTTCAAGTCATTGTATTCCTCCGTCTGTGTACTGCCGCCAATGCATGCCACTTTTTTGGTGCCTGAGGCTGTCAGGATGGCATAATAGATGCCGGCTTCCCTGGATGTGAACCGGATGTCGTCCCCTGCCGCCTCCCGGCTTTCCTTTACAAACAGCGTACCGTCTATCCCCAGTTTGCTCACCATCTGGTTCTGCAGCTTCAGTGCCTGGAAATCATATCCCTCCGGCAGGTCATATCCCACCGGTGCCACATAGCCGAAGGGCAGTGTGGCTTCACAGGCATACAGATAGATGTCCCCGCTTCTATCCAGCAGGGTATATAAGTCATTTTCATATTTTTCCGATTCCCCGAACATATAATGCACATTCAGCAGGGCGCTGGTAAAGCCCGTGGCCCCGTCAAAACCATAGTACACTTTGCTATGCCGCATCCCCAGCCTTTTGTACAGATCCATCACATAAGAGTTCAAGGTGGAGGAAAACACGCTGGCTGTAGGGTATCCTGTCAATGTGCCATCGTTTTTCGTCTTCCTGGTGAATTTCTCCAGGCGGTAGAGACTCTCCTGCTGCCCACGGGTGCCCTCATACAGGGCCAGGTAATCTGCCTGCTGCCCCAGATATGCACTGCGGCTGGTGGTGCCCACGCTGGTATTGAAGGTATTCACCGATGTCTCCGCCACCACCAGTGCCATGGCCAGGATCCCCACCCGCCACAGTACCTCCCGGTCCTCCCTGGTCCGGTACAGATACAGCAGGATCCCATAGGCCAGGGCAAAACACAGGGTCAGGACCTTGACCCCCAGTTCAAAGTCCTCATGCCCTATGAATTTCTCACAGAAGAGGATAAAGATACCCGCTGCCACGCAGCCTTGCACAATATGCCCTGGATCTTCCTCCTTCACATGCAGGTATGCGTCACAGCACATGGTCAGCACCAGGAGGATATACAGGAAAGACTGCCTGGCCGGCAGGGAATCCGGATAGTTCAGCCCATGCCAGATAAAGTCCAGAAGATTGGTGGAAAAGCCCAGCAGCAGGAACCCCGTCAGCACAAGCCTGCAGAATTTCTCCCGGATGGGGATGTGCCGGTTCCCCACATACATGGGCAGCAGCACCAGCACCGCACTGCCACAGTAGATATTGGGCCAGTGATCCAGCCCCCGTTCCGTGGTCACGCACATGCAATGCCTGGCCAGCATGTCCAGCACGGAAAAATAGGATTCCACCTTCTTCGGAAAATTCATATCCCCAAAATCCGTCTGCAGGATGGCACAGACCTCCGGCACCAGAAGCATAGCCGCCATTCCCCCTGCCAGCAGGGAAGATACCGCAAAAAGCCCTATGCTCCGCAGACGCCGTTTCTGGGTCATAAGCAGTAGGATAAAATACAACACCAGGAAAATGCAGATCATGATGGAGATATAATAATTGGTAAAAATGGACAAGGACAGCGTCACGCAGTACAAAGCCCACCGTCCCTCCTTCACCAGCCGCTCCAGCCCCAACACAATCAATGGTGCCAGGATGATGCAATCCACCCACATAATATTGTAATTATAAGCCGCCGTATACCCGGAAAGGGCATAAAAGCAGGCGAAAAACACTACCCCGGGATTCCCTGTCCCAAAATGCCTCCTTAGGTAGATGCAGGCCGTAAGTCCGCATAACCCCAGCTTTACCACGGTCAGGTAACTCATGAATTCCATCAGGTATGCTTCCGGCACCAGCAGGGCCAGGACATGGAAGGGGCTGGCCAGGTAATACACATACAATGCCAGGAAGTTGGAGCCGATTCCCACATGATAGGAGAAATGCAGGCTCTCCCCACCCCGCACCTTGTGCAGCAGTTCGCTGAAAAAGGGCATGTACTGGTGATACATGTCAGAGAACAGGAAACTCCTGTCCCCAAAAGGATATATGCCGTTTATGGCAAAGATCGCCAGCATAATCCCCACAGGCACTATAAAAGACAGAAATAGTACAGCCCGCTGCATACTCCTGGGTGTATTTCTTGTAAGCTTACCCTTCATCGGCCAAGACCTCTTCCTCTACATTTGGAAACTGTCCCCTTTTCAAAAACCATTTGAACCTGTTCCAGACAGTTCCCTGCAAATATGCATATTCTATCAGATTTTTCCCCTCAGATAAAGCCCCTTGTGAAAAAAATGGCACTTCTTTTTACCAGGGAATGGTACTTACAGGGCCTCTCCCACACTCTCCCGGATCAGGAATTCTCCTTCTATCCCGCCTTCCTGTGCCAGACCCTCCCATTTGGGATGTATCTTCCCCAGCAGGCTGTACATCATGCGCTGCCCCACTTCAAACCCTTTCATATCCAGGGTGGCCAGGGCCGGGTACATACTTTCCAGAAACGGGATCCCGTCACAGCCAACCAACGATATCTCTCTGGGCACCCTGTATCCTGCCAGGCACAGCTGCCTGTAACATCCCAGCGCCATCAAGTCGTTGACGGCAAATACCGCCGTAAAAGGCTCCTTCCTGGCAAGCAGCTCCTGGGTGGCTTCCATCCCGGCCTGTTCGTCCGTATTCCCATCCTTCCTGCCGTTTATCACCAGTGCCTGACATACCGGCAGCCCTTCCTGCCGAAGCGCCTCCACAAAATAGTGATACCTGTAATGACCACTCCACTCTACAGGCATGCCGCTTAAGAAAGCGATCTTCTCATGTCCCTTCTCCTTCAGGCACCTCACCATGTCGAAAATCGCCTTCCGGTAAGAAGGTGCCTCGCTTCCCCACAGATATGGCACTGACAGGTGATCCCCCACATATTTCTGGATATCGTGGCTTCCCACTGCAAACAGGATCCCGTCCACCCCCCTGGAAGTCAGTTCCAGGAGACTTGCACGGTTGGACACATTTACTGCCAGGGAAGACACCAGATATCCGTACTGGGACGCAACAGACTGCACCCCTTCCGCAATCTGGCCGTAATAAGGATTCATCAGGTTGTCCACCAGCAGGGCCACATGCATGGTCTGCTTCATCACAAGGCTTCTGGCTATCAGATTGGGACGGTATCCCAGGGTACTGGCAGCTTCCAGTACCCGCTCCCTTACCTGGGGCGTCACCCGTTTCGTATTGTTCAACACATAGGAGACGGTAGCTCCCGATACGCCTGCCATCCTGGCCACATCTTCCCTTGTACTCATAGGCGGCTCCTTTCTGTAACATGCAAGACCATTTTCAGCTTCCCCTGCAAAACACACTGGCTCCCTGCCCTTCATTCCCTTCATATTTACTGACATGGTCCCCGGTAATTCCGCAGGACCCTTTTTACTACATCCCGTGCTGCCTTCCCCCCTCCATAAGTCATTCCGGTAAGATCCGTCCCAAAGGGTACTGCGTAAGGCCCGTCCGGATTCTCCTTCAACTGCCGGAATATATACCTGCGCCTGGCCGCACTTCCGGCGGCATCCGGATCCCCGCACCGTCTGCGCCAGGCCTCGTAGCCTTCCAGATAGCTCTCTGCCATCTCTTCCCAGGAGGAAAACCTCTGCTGGATTACCTTCCCTGTCCTGGCAAATTCCTGGTCCATCTCCTCCCTGGTGATCATCTTCACCAGATACATCATTCCCACAAGCTGGTTGGCACGGCATAGATCCCATCCTGCATATACAGTGTCCAGCTTCCCTGCATGCTCCTCCACCAGTTCATGGACGGTCCTAAGTCCCTCCTGTCTGTCATGGATGCCCCACTGCCCCCCCAGGGCCACATTTTTAAAATTGGCAACCACCTTCCGGCTGCCATGTGCACCCGTTACCAGGGGCCATCCCTCCAGCATGGGAAAAGAATGCGCCCAGATGGCAAAGGTGGACGCACTGAAACATTCCAGGTCATTGCGCGGCAGCAGCGGATCCCGCTTCCAGAGCAGGGCTGGCGCAAACCGCCAGCGCCGTACCCCGATGATGCGGTAAGCCGCAACGCCTATGACAAAGACCCACACAGATGCCTTCCTGCCCAGTGCCCAGCCGTAATCCTCCTGCGTAAGCACCGGCACGAAATCCCCATACATATCCACATAATGGTCCGTTACCGTCAAGGTCCTCTCATAGACCAACGCTTCCTGCGGGGGATCCCATTGGCGCCACACTCCCACAGGCATTCGGTACAGTCCCGCTTCCCCTGTTTCGCCTATGGCCTTCCTATTGATATGGGCAATTACCTTCTCACCACTGTCCAGGGTAATCCAGTGGTAGACCTGGTCACCGCTCCGGAATTTGTCATGGTTAACCGCAACACCTTTTACCAGCAGGGTAAAGGTTCCAAGCCGCTCCATGTCCCCTATGGACTGCGCCACCGGAATCTCCTCCCCTGCCACATTGCCCGTCTCCCCTTCCTCCAGGACAGCCGTTTTCTCATAGCCCCGGTAAAGCAATGGACCAAGGCCGAACTCTATGCCAAGCACCAGGGCCAGATACACCGGAAGCAGCAAAAACATCCGATACATGCCGGTGCGGAATCCATATATGTTTTTATCTGATATCTTGTATCTTGCAGCCATATCTTCGTCCTTCCTATTATTATAGTAACATGGTGACAGTATTCCAGCAACAGAAAAATCCGGTTCCTTTTTTCATCCTGTAGAACAAAGGCCATCCAAAAGTTTCCAACATATTTTCATTTTCCAGGGTCATACTAAGACCAAGATAAGTTGCAGCAAGCACAAACCTGCAAGGCCAAAAGGCATTCAAGGTAAGTGCGGGCAGCACTTATCTTGAAGATAGAGAGAAAAAAGCGAAACACACAGATGGAGGTGAAAGAGAATGTCCAGCAACAAGACAAATAAAGTAGAAGTTCCTGAAGCAAAGGCAGCAATGGATCGTTTCAAGACCGAGGTTGCATCTGAGCTTGGCGTGAACCTGAAGGAAGGTTACAACGGTGACCTGACTTCCCGCGAGGCCGGTTCCATTGGCGGCGAGATGGTTCGTCGTATGATCAAGAAGCAGGAAGAGCAGATGAAGTAAGCTCTCCCCGCAGACGAAAAAGGGGCTGTTGCAGATGCAGCAGCCTCTTTTTATGCACGCGGACAGACATTGCCCGTTGCGCAATGAGGGAAGTAGCCATGTTTACACGGCTGCGTGATGCTTTGCCATTATACCGGACAACGGATCAGTCCCCGAACACCGCCCTGTAATCTGCCTGGAACTTGGCAATCCCGGCATCCGTCAAGGGATGTTTCACCATCTGCTCAATGACTGCATAGGGGACAGTGGCAATGTCTGCACCAGCCAGGGCACAGTCTGTCACATGAACAGGATTGCGTACACTTGCCGCTATGATCTGGGTATCCAGGTCTGTCACGGTAAAAATATCTGAGATCTCACGGATCAGGTCAACGCCTCTCTGGCTGATATCATCCAGGCGTCCCAGGAAGGGAGATACATAGGTAGCGCCTGCACGTGCTGCCAGAAGCGCCTGATTCGCGGTGAATACCAGGGTTACATTGGTCTTGATCCCTTCTGCGGACAGCACCTTACAGGCCTTCAGGCCCTCTACCGTCATAGGGATCTTCACCACCATATTGGGATGGATGGCTGCGATCTGCCTTCCTTCCCGGATCATACCCTCCGCATCTGCAGTGGTAGCCTTCACTTCTCCACTGATGGGTCCGTCCACAATGGAGGCGATCTCCGCGATAACTTCCTCGAATACCCTGCCTTCCTTTGCAATCAAGGAAGGGTTGGTGGTCACGCCACAGATCACTCCCATGTCATTTGCTTTTCTAATATCCTCCACTTTTGCTGTGTCAATAAAAAAACGCATACGATATCTCCTTTTCTCCGATGTTTTTGTCTCACACAATATGTATACGGCTCTGTGCCCGGGCACATCAGTGATGTATTCCAGTATACCCAATTGCACCATAAAACTCAATAGTTTTTGCAGGTACTTTTCCAAATATTTTTCTCACAGACAACGCTTTTCCTACTGGAAATGATTTTATGGAACTCCCTGTTTCCAGAGCCAGCCTTTTTGCCCAATCCCCCACCAGACTGGCAGACCCCCAAGGCTTTCACCAGACTCTGCATATCAGGGAACCGTCTCCCGGGCTGCCGCCTGGTACAGACTACCGCCACCTTCCACAGCCTGGCGCGGCATCTTCTCTCCTGGCGATATTTTTTCAAGGTTCCTCTCCATATATAGGTTTCCCTGGCCCTGTTCCCAATTACCGGCCTCTTATATCTGCTCCGCTTCCCCAGTCTCCAGATCCTGCCTGGAAGCTTTTGCCTGTCTCTGTCATGGGGCATTCCATCCTGCTGTCTGTCAGCCCGGAAACCATCCTGTCTCCCGCCAGATACCCCAAGCATGGCCCACAGAACCTGCCCCACCCCATATACGTCACTGGCAGGACTTACGCTTCCTGCCATTTCAAACTGCTCCGGCGCACCAAATCCCGGCGTACCGGCCCTGGCCGCATCCCCTGTTTCCAGCAGGCAGGCGCATCCAAGATCCAGCAGCTTTACCTTTCCGTCCTGCCGGATCATGATGTTAGCTGGCTTGATATCCCGGAAAAGAACCGCATCCTTCATGGTGTGCAGGTATCGCAGCCCTTCTGCCAGTTCCAGTGCCACCTGGGCGGCTCTTTTGGCAGCAAGACGACCTTGACGTCCCAGAAGTACATCCAGGCTGCTGCCAGGCACATATTCCATGGCCAGGCAGCTTCTGTCTCCTTCCTGCCAGCATTCCTTGTATGCCACAAACAAAGGATGTTCCAGTCTCTGCAGCAGTCTCCCTTCCCTCTCCACCAGTTCTTTCCGGGAACTGACCTTGCAGGCCACATCCTCTCCGTCCCCTCTCCGTCTGGCAAGATAGACCCTGGAAAAAGCTCCCTGTCCCAGGAAACGGCACACCCTGTATCCGCGGCGCTCCAGAAACGCCCTGTCCTCCTTCTGGTACGCTCCAGACCAAGTGTCTCTTGGTCTGGCCTGTGCATGGATGCATGACGATCCTGCTCCTGCCAGACCTCTCCTCAAAGTCCTCCTTTTTGTCTCCCTTTTACACACCCTCTCCTTTTCCCGGCCTTCCGGTTCCGCAAATGTTCCTTTCCCCGGTCTCAGATACAGCAGCACAGCTCCCATATCCGTTTCACCCATTGCTGCCACACAGCTTCCCAGTTCCTCCAGACGGCGCTTTGCCTGCTCCTGTGTCCATACCTCTCCCACGGACAGACATCCGCTTCCATTTTCTCCAGCCGCTGCCCTTCCAAAAGATTCTGTGGCAAGCAGAAGCCCTGCGTTGTGTTCTAACATCCCCCTTTGCAGATACAGTTTTCCCTGATCCTGCATTTCCTCATCTGTCTCCTGCTTCACACGATGTGGTATCCCTTCCAGATGCCCTGGTATCTCCGGATGTCCCTTGCCACAATCCGGCGTAATCTTATGGGCATGTCCTCTGCCGAATCCCATATTCAGCAAATGGATTTCCACCAGTCCTCTTGAAAACAACAGCACATGCTCCCCCACCCCCAGGAAACCAGCTGCATCAATGTTCCCATCCCAGTTCCCATTGACCCCGCTCCCTGAAAGTTCGCTGAAGATTTCGTCCATCAGGGAAAGCAGTTCCTTCTCCAGTCTCGCAAGCCACCTCTCTGGCTGGCAAGCCATTTTACGCCAGGGCAGGTTCCGCTGCCATTGCAGCATTCGCCCTGTCAGATAGGCCCCTGCTCTTTCGGCGCCCCTGCCACCCCCCAGACACGCAAAGCACAAGGGAATCCCTTTCCAACTGTACTGTACCAGAACCAGGGAATTCCGGTTGCCCAGGCTGCCCTCCTTCGGACTTGCACTGCTACACGCTGCCTGCTCCTGCCCCTGGATATCCCGTTCCTTCTGTTGCCAGTAAAACCCCATAACATACTTCATAGACCGATCCGTCAGTCTCCCTCAGAATAAATAACAGGAATACTGATATCTACTGTGTCCACCTCCTCGAAATCTTTCTGGATTGTCATAATGAAAGAAATATTCCTGCTGTCTGCTCCTGACTCATGGAGCGCAACCAGATCTGCCCTCTCAAAATTAGCGCTAAACTCCAGCGGATCTGCCGCCTCAACATTATTTCCCTCATGCTCATACAGCATTTCACCATTCACACATATATTATCAAATTTCAAACCAAGCACATCAAAATCCGTCTCCCCGGTACTTTCACAATACACTGCCATCCCGTCATTATTCGTAATATATGCATTCCTCACATACTCACATATTGTCTGACCAGGCACTATAATACGCAAACCGTTTCCATTATATATTTCCATTTCTTCTACAACAGATTTACGTGTTATTGTCTCCGGCGTTATATCCTCAGACGCAATCTCCCGTGTCTGAAAGGTTAACAAAAGAGTCTCTCCTTCATCCCCGCTGTCACCGGTCTCCCTGGCAGTGGCCTCCAGGACAATTTCTGCACAGCCCTCCATTGACTCGTCTATAAACACCGTTTCCTCGTAGACATCCCCCGCTTTCACTTTTGGAGACCAATAATCCGGGAACCACAACTCGTCTGACACCGGCTTCCCATCCAGAGAAAGCTTCTGCCAATTGACCTGGATCTCCATGTTCTCAGACACATTCGCAACTTTCAGGTATAATTTCGTCCGCCCAGAATCAAGTTCCATCCTGTCTGCAGTCACATCCAGCGCCTCAGCGCAGGATGTCTTCGCCTCTTCCCGGCTTTTCGTATCTTCCACTTTATCCGCTGGTTCCATAGAAACCACATCCGCCGCATTATCCCCGGAACATCCTGCCATGCCCGCTGCCAGCATAATCGTCAGCAGGGATATTCCTTTTTCCACTTCTTCATTGTACATTTTCCTCCTTTTCTACATGTCTGTCAGCCATCTCCCGCATGAACATACTGTGTCCGGATTCTATCTGCCACTGTTTTGCCCACCACAAAAAGCACTAAAATACCGCCACACATTTTCTATTTTATCTGGTTATGACATTGAATCCCCGTCAGATCACAGATCATCTAGATTTTCCTTCTGATACATAGACATGTTTTTGTATAAATAGAATAGCACTTCTGAACATATTGTCAATACCTGGACTTCTTTTTATGTCTTTTTATACCCAGAAGCTGCCAGGCCTCTACATACCACCCAGCGCCAGTATTCCCACAAGCAGCAGCACGTCACCGGCTGCTGCTTTCCTTCTGCTCTACATTATTTTGCGAATATATTCACCAGGTCATTGAAGAAGATCACCACCATCAGCACCATGAAGAACATCAGTCCTATAAAATGGACCATGCCCTCCTTCTCCGGCGGCACCGGCTTGCCCCGGATCACCTCCAGCAACAGGAACACCAGCCTGCCTCCATCCAGGGCCGGCACCGGCAGTAGGTTCAGGATCCCTAAGTTCACGGACAGCAACAGGGTGATATTCAGCATATTCAGCACCACACTCTGCCATCCATATTCCTTGGCCTGGTCATACGTCTTGCCCACCACGTTCACGGCGATTCCCACCGGTCCTGCCACATCCTGCCTGCCCACCCGGCCCTGGAAGAGCATGCCCAGGCTCTTATAGGTGCTCTTCACGGAATAGCGGATCTGATACCAGGCATATTTGAAGGTATCCAGTCCCTTGGGCACAATGGCATCCTCCCCGCTGTTCAGGATACCCAGCAGGTATCTTCCTTCTGCCTCGTCATACTGGGGCATCAGTGTGGTAGTGTGCTTCTGCCCGTCCCTCTCATACGTCACTTCCACATCTCCACCACGGTAACTGGTCATCATATACAGACTTATCTCATCGTACAGATATATCTTCTCCCCGTCCAGTGACAGGATGACATCACCTCCCTGGAGCCCCGCCGTCTGTGCCCCGCCGCCCTCTGACACCTGGGAGATGGTTGGCATCCGGATCACCATGGACATATTCACCATAATAAAGGCAATCACAAATGCCAGGATAAAATTGAAAACAGGGCCTGCCACCACAGTGGAGATCCTGCCCCAGACGCTGGCCCGCAGGAAAGATCCCTCTCCCGGTTCCTCCCCTTCCTTCTGGGCCAGTCCGTCCTCCCCCTCGAACATGCAGGCACCGCCAATGGGGAATACCTTCAGGGAATATTTTGTACCTCCCTTTTTCACGGAGCAAATGTTCGGTCCCATTCCCACGGCAAATTCCACCACATGGATACCATTGGCTTTCGCCAGGAGAAAATGTCCGAACTCATGGGCTATTACCACCACCCCGAATATGAGGATAAATAAAATCACTGTCATCATTTCCTGCTGATCCTTCCTGCTATATATTCATACGTCTCCTGTTCTGCCGCCAGGATGTCCTCCACCCCTGCCTCCTGCAGAACCTGGTGGTGTGCCATGGCTTCTGCAATCAGTTCCGGTATCTGCAGATAGGAGATCTCCCTGTCCAGGAACAATGCCACCGCCCTCTCATTGGCCGCATTGTATACCGTTGGCATGGTTCCTCCCAGGGAAGCTGCCTCATAGGCCAGCCGCAGTCCCTGGAAGGTCTCCAGGTCCGGCTGCTCAAATGTCATCTGGCCCAGGGCAAAAAAGTCAACCCGTTCCCCTGTCATAGGTCTCCTGTCCGGGTAGAACAGTGCATACTGAATGGGCAGTTTCATATCGGGAACCCCCATCTGTGCCATGATTGCCCCGTCTACAAACTGGACAGCCGAATGGAGGATGCTCTGGGGATGCACCAATACCTGGATCCTGTCAAGCCCTACCCCAAACAGCCACCTGGCTTCCATAACCTCCAACCCCTTATTCACCAGTGTGGAGGAATCTATGGTAATCTTCCTTCCCATGGCCCAGTTGGGGTGTCTTAAGGCATCTTCCACCTGGACATGTTCCAGGTCCCCCCTGGTCCGGCCCCGGAAAGGCCCTCCCGAAGCAGTCAGCAGTATCTTCTCGATTTTATCTGCCGGTTCCCCGTTCAAGGACTGGAATATGGCACTGTGTTCGCTGTCCACTGGCAGGATGGACACCCTGTATTCCCTGGCCAGGGGCATAATGATGTGTCCTGCCGTGACCAACGTCTCCTTATTGGCCAGGGCAATATCCTTTCCCGCCTGGATGGCGGCAATTGTGGGCCTGATACCAATCATGCCCACAATTGCCGTCACCAATACCTGGCTTCCTGGCCAGGTTGCTATTTCCAGGAGTCCTTCCATGCCAGACACAATCTTCACGTCCAGGTCAGCCACCCTCTCCCGCAGGTCCCTGGCTGCCTCTTCCCTCCACATACCGGCTACCTCAGGGTGAAATTCCCGGATCTGGGCTTCCATTTTCTCCACACGGTTTCCTGCTGCCAGGGCAATAACCTGCAGATCCGGGTTGCTTTGCACTACCTCTAGTGTCTGGGTTCCGATGGAACCAGTGGATCCTAATATCGCAATCTTTTTCATACCGTCTCCCATCTCATGCCGCCAGCAGCAACAGGGCCAGGAAATATGTCATGGGTGCAGTCACTATCATACTGTCAAAACGGTCCATGATGCCTCCATGGCCCGGTATCAGTTTTCCATAATCCTTGATCTGGGCATTGCGCTTGATGGCAGATGCCGCCAGGTCCCCCACCATACTCATGACAGCTCCCACTCCGCAGATCAAGGCAATGATCCAGCCCACCGTCTGTTCAGGGAATGCCGTTTCCACAAAAAAGTGCCCATACAGCCATCCGATCAGGGCTGCCCCCAGCACGCCGCCGATACAGCCCTCTAAGGATTTCTTGGGGCTGAGCTGGGGGAATATTTTCTTCCGGCCAGTCAGTTTCCCCACCACATAGGCACAGGTATCGCAGCCCCAGGAACTGATCAAGATCATCCACACCACATAGATCCCCTGGTTCCCCATCCTGGTCTGGTACACAAAAGACAGCATCACCGGGGCATACAGGAAGGAGAATACCGCCGCCATTACCTGTCCCGCCTGATACCTGGGAAACACTGCCACATAGGCGAACATCTCCAGCAGGAAAAATCCCACGATACACATGAGGAAGAAAATGTCACTTCCATCCACATACAGGATGCCATAATAGATTGTGGTCGCTGCCATTCCCAGCCACTCCAGGCCGTTTAATTTCCTCTCATCTGTGGCACAGCCCGTAGCCTTGGTCAGTTCCCGGAAAGCAGCCATGGAGATGGCCCAGAGAATCAAAGCCAGGGGCATCCCCCCGTATCCCATGGCCCCAAGGGCAATGACCACCAACACCACGCCACTGGCCAGTCTGGTCACAAACATAAGACTATTCCTCCTTCAAACCGCCGTACCTTCTGTCCCTATGATTATATGCCTCCACGGCTTTTATCAATTCTTCCTTTGTGAAATCAGGCCAGGCCACTGGTGTCACATAGAATTCCGTATACGCAAGCTGCCAGAGCAGGAAATTGGAGATCCTCTGTTCATTGCAGGTCCTAATCAGCAGGTCCGGTGCTGGTATCCCAGCAGTATCCAGTGCATCTTCGATCCGGTCCTGGTCTATGGCTGCAGGTGTCAGTTCCCCTGCAGCCACCTGGGTTGCCAGCTTTCGGAATGCCCGCACCAGTTCATCCCGTCCCCCGTAATTGATGGCAATCTGGAAGTGAAGGCCATCATTGTCCCTGGTCGCCTGTTCCAGTTCCTCTATCCTAATCCGGATGTCCGGATCCAGCCTGGATTTCTCCCCCAGGACCCGGACACACATGCGGTTCTTCTCCGCAGTCTTCAGGCAGGTTTTCATGTAATTGCGCAGAAGCTTCATCAAAGCATCCACTTCTTCTTTCGGACGGTTCCAGTTCTCCGTGGAAAAAGCATATACCGTGAGATACTGTATCCCCATCCGGTAAGCCTCCTCACAGATCGTCTCCACTGTCCTGGCTCCCTGGGCATGACCATAATTGCGGGGCATCCCCTTGGCCTTGGCCCATCTGCCATTCCCGTCCAGGATGATTGCCACATGCCGGGGCATCTTCAATCCTTCTCCCATGGCTCTCGCGCATATCCTTTCTACGTAAATCTCAAGGGGAGCGGCTGCCCACTCCCCTGCACTATCTTGTCCGGTTCCCTCGTACCAGTCCCGTTCCCATGAAGGGCGGCTATACTGTCATGATCTCCTTGGACTTCTCTTCCATCAAGGCATCTATATCCTTCACGAATTTGTCCGTCAGTTTCTGGAGTTGTTCCTCCATCTGTTTGATCTCATCCTCGGAGATCTCTGTCTTTCCCAGCTTTTTCAGGAAATCATTGCCGTCCCTGCGGATATTACGGACAGCCACCTTTCCCTCCTCCGCCTTCTTTTTCACATCCTTCACCAGGTCTTTCCTGCGCTCCTCCGTCAGTTCCGGGAACACCAGCCTGATCACACTGCCGTCATTGGATGGATTGATGCCGATGTCTGAGGTCATAATGGCCTTCTCGATCTCCTTGATCAAGGATTTCTCCCAGGGAGCAATCTGGATGATGCGGGCCTCCGGCACCGTCACGTTGCCCACCTGCTGTATGGGGGTCGGCGTGCCGTAATAATTCACCCGGAGTTTATCCAGTACATGGGGATTGGCACGGCCTGCACGGATAGAAGCATAATCTGCCTCCAGGAAGCTGTATGCCTTCTTCATCTTGTCTTCGTACTGCTGTAATCTGGCGTCCATATCATGTCCTCGCTTTCTCTTTATACATAGGATAAATGAAATACCTGATCATTTCTGACAGGCCCGGATACTACACCAGGACCTTGGTTCCCTGGAACTGGCCGCACACCGCATTTACAATGCTGTTCTCCTGGCCCAGCCCGAATACCCACATGGGCATCTTGTTGTCCCTGGCCAGGATGGATGCTGTCATATCCACCACCTGCAGGTTCTTTGCTATGACCTCCTCTATGGTAACCGTACTGTACTTCTTCGCTGCCGGGTTCCTACCGGGGTCATCATCATATACCCCGTCTATGGATTTTGCCAGCAGTATCACGTCCGCCTCCACTTCAATGGCCCTGAGCACCACCCCTGTATCCGTGGAGAAATAGGGATGCCCGGTGCCTCCTGCGAAGAATACCACCTGTCCTTCCTTGAAGCAGACATTGGCCCTGTCCTTGGAAAACAATTCCGTAAAAGCACCACACACAAAGGGTGTCAGGATACTGGTATCCATTCCCACACTGCGGAATATCTCTGATACATAGATGCAGTTCATGACTGTTGCCAGCATACCAATCTGGTCTGCCTTGGTGCGGTCTATGTGTTCACTGGTACGGCCCCGCCAGAAATTACCACCACCGATGACGATCCCCACCTGTATCCCACCCTGGGTAATCTGTTTTACCTGTGTGGCAACCTTTCTCACGGTCTCCTCATCAAATCCTGTCTTCCGTTCCCCTGCAAGGGCCTCACCGCTGAGCTTCAATAGTATTCTCCGCATCATACCTCCCCTTCTGCCATAGCTGGCATCTGCCTCATTCCTCTCTGTGTATATGCTGGACAGGAACCGTTCCCTCCGTGATCGGCAGGATCGCGGTATCCTCCATGGCCAGGATCTCTTCAATGACTGTGGGCAGGGCCTCCACCGTGGTATGCTTTGCCGCGGAATCATGCATCAGCACCACATTTGTCTCCCTGCCAAGGATCCCCTTGGTACAGTTCTCCACCAGGGTCTCCACTGGCAGGATCTGGCTCCCTCCATCCCCTGAGGAAATATTCCAGTCAAAGAACCTCACATCCTGCTCCTCCAGGTAATCGGCAAACAGCCACATGTCCAGGTCACTGACCGTGTTGGAACTGCCTCCCGGGAACCTGTAGACATGGCTTTCCTCCCCAGTCACCTCATAAATGTACTCCCTTATCTTCACAAAATCTTCTTCGAAAGCCTCCAGGGATGCATAGACCTGGGAATACTTATGGCTATAGGAATGCATGCCCAGGGTATGTCCCCTGGCCACAATCTCCCGCATGGCCTCCCTGGCCCTGTCGGTATCCTTTCCCACTACAAAAAATGTAGCCTTCACATCATAGGCGTCCAGAATATCCAGGATCTCATCTGTATAAATGCTGGGACCGTCATCAAAGGTCAGGTAGACCTTGTGTGCTGCCGTCACTTCCTCTGTATCCCCCAGTTCCATGGCCTGGGATCCACCATCTTCTTCTGAAGGGAACTCTTCCCCTCTCCCTTCCTGGTCCGAATCTGCTTTTGTCTCCTCCTGGTCCTTCCCTGGTATTCCTTGGCCCCCCTGCCGGGTATCCCCGCCTTCCGGGACATCCCCGCCTGGCAGGTTGTCTGGTTCCTCCCGTCCTGCCTGCAGGACCTCTACAAGTTTCTCCACCTGTCCGGTCAGCCTGGCCAGCGCCTGTTCCTGTTCATATACCTTAATAAAGAGAAAGAGGGATAGCACAGCAAGGGCCAGGAGGGACAGGAACATCATCAGAATCACGCCTTTCCCGCCCCTGCGGGTATGGCCCATTCTAGGGCTGTCTGCCCTTTTACTGCTTTCTGACATAGCACCTTCCAATCTTTACATAAACTTACAATCCTTAGTATAACATATTCCCCCTTTTTGTAAAAGGCAAAAATAAAAAAAGGGCACCTAAAATGCCCTTTTTTCATTCCTGCTAGTCCCTGGCAGCTTCTGCCGCATCCTCCGCGCAACGGCTGCATCCGCCGCAGGTCCCCGAGCAGCCAGGACAGCCTCCGCTGCACTGACCGCTGCGGAGCTTGTGAAGCTGACTCCGCAAAATGAAAAATGCTACAATTGCAAGAACCGTGATAATCAGGATATCCACCATATGCTCTCGTTCCTTTCTTCCCAATATACTGCCTCTTATACCCAGTATATGAAATGTGTTCCCGGTTGTGAGTCACTTTTCCCGCGGCAATGGGGAAAACGTTACTGTTCACGGCCATACCGTTCACAGCAACAGCCGCACACTTTGATCCGCCTTGCTCTGCAGGAAGTCTTATTTTGAGATTCATTCTCATTTACAGTATACTGCCGGAATTCTTCCCTGTCAAGAGCCTGTCTGGAATATTCCAGCCATGCCCAGGTGAAGTTACTGTTCACTTCGTTCACAGCAACAAATGCACACAAAACAGGCTCAACACCGTCCCCATTCATACCTTGTGCGGAAGCCTTACCTTTCACCCTGTTCCGGGTACTGTCCGCAGATACAGAGACGGTAATACAGGTCCGGGCTTGCGCTCTCTCGGAAACGGTACCAGATATCCTCTGGCACATGCATATAGTGCCGGAATGTCATCCCTTCCTTCATCCGGATCCCCAGAACCTGGCTCTGCAGGTCATAGCAGATTCTCTCAATGTACATGCTGCGAAAACCAAAAAAGGAAACGATAGTCCTCTCATTCAGCCAGTACATGTTTCCTTTTTGTGCCTTCTTGCTTTTTCCCATGTTTCTTTGCATTTTTGATCTTACCTTTCTCCTCAGTTTTATAGGAAGAAACCCTTCTTTCTCCCTCCCTTCCCTTCCCGGTTCTTCCTTGCCTAATAATCTATCATTGCAACATATTATATTTTTATTTATTCAGTAATCCCATTATTTTTTCCCCGCATTTTATGCCTGCTAAATATCTTGCGGGTTTTATTTTCTTATACTATAATGATGTAGGGGTCAAAGGGTATTTTGGCAGGTCCCAAAGTCAAAAATCCTTTTGCAGGCTTTACTTGCATCGGATTGATTGACCTTTTGACCCTGGTATCCTATAATGAAGATTGGCAGAGTTACGGTTGTTCTGCAGAAACCATTGCTCATTTCCAGAATCCAGAAGAAAGGAAAGAAAAAGTGTGCCCCAGGCACACCCGTCGAAGAACAGATGAGTTTTGAATATGTGAAGAAGCTTCCAACACCAGAAGAAATCCGAAGCAAACTGCCCCTCTCCCCGGAAATGGAGCTGCTCAAGTCCCAGCGGGATTCCCAGATCAAGGATGTGATCTGCGGCAGGAGTCATAAATTCCTGGTGATCATCGGTCCGTGCTCCGCTGACAATGAAGACTCCGTATGTGATTATGTCAGCCGTCTGGCAAAGCTCCATGACAAGGTAAAAGACAAGCTGATCCTGATTCCCAGGATCTATACCAACAAACCCCGTACCACCGGAGAGGGCTATAAAGGCATCATCCACCAGCCGGATCCGGAAAAAAAGCCGGATTTCCTGGCAGGTCTCATGGCCATGCGCAAGATGCAGATCCGGGCCATGTCTGAATCCGGTCTCACCGCTGCTGATGAAATGCTCTATCCCGAGAACTGGGGATATGTATCTGACATTCTCTCCTATGTGGCCATTGGCGCACGCTCTGTGGAAGACCAGCAGCACCGGCTGACCGTCAGCGGCTTCGATGTCCCGGCCGGCATGAAGAATCCCACCAGTGGGGACCTGTCCGTGATGCTCAACTCCGTGTACGCCGCCCAGCATCCCCATTCCTTCATTTACAGGGGATGGGAAGTGAATACCAGCGGCAATGAACTGACCCACACTGTGCTGCGGGGCGCTACCAACAAACATGGCAACAGCATACCCAATTACCACTATGAAGATTTGAACCGGCTGCTGGAGATGTATGGGAACATGGAACTGAAGAATCCTGCCTGTATCATCGATGCCAACCATTCCAATTCCGGCAAACAGTTTGCACAGCAGATCCGCATCACCAAGGAAGTCATGCACAGCCGCAAGCTGAACGCAGACATTCACCGCCTGGTAAAAGGCGTGATGATTGAAAGCTACATAGAGGAAGGCTGCCAGAAGGTGGGCGGCGGCATCTATGGGAAATCCATCACGGACCCCTGCCTGGGATGGGCGGACTCCGAAAAGCTGATATATGACATTGCAGAATATGAATAAACCCAACCCTGCACTCCCAACTGTCAGAACACCTTCAGATATCCCAGCAGGAACCTGGGGTTCACATATGCCTCCAGGAGACATCCCACTGTGACTGCCCCAAGGATCAGTGCCAGACTTCCCACCTTCCCAGGCCAGAAACCTTTATCTGCCAGGTCTGCGCTGATGCTCCTGGAGTAGATCCCCCTGTACAGGGACTCACACCACCCCAGAAGGGCCAGCATGGCTGGCACGTACAGCAGATACTGGGGAAATACTCCCACCAGGGCCAGGAAAATTCCTTTCAAGCCGTAGCGCAGGGCCAGGGCTGACAGGTAAGCCCCCACGGACATGCCATACCAGCCTACTGCCCCCGCGCATACCACCAGGCCCAGGTATGTGGTACACAGGACGGCCATGCCCAGCACTACCAGGATCCTTTTCCGGAAAATATAGCAAAAAAGCGCCCTGCCATCCACGGTCATGTACTTCATGTGATACAAAGTATCCTCATCAAACAATCCCGTATCTTTTAGCAAAACGCTCTTTCCCATATACATCACCAGGATCCCTGCCACCACACCAATACAAAATACCGCCAGTACAGGAACCTTGGTCATCCCGATTCTCTTCCCTGCAATCTGCATCCATCCTGCCTGCTTTCCACACCCTGTCCCTTCATGTGTATGCAGCAGGAAGGATGTCTATGCCTGCAGCCTTCCTTCTCATGCAGAGCACTTGCACAGCAGCCTCTCACAATTGCGTTCTTCCAGGATCTTCTCCACGCTGGCCAGCTTCACACAGAGCACGAAAAGTTCCGTTGCCATTGTCATCTCTTCCGGTGTAGGGAAGGAAGGGGCAATGCGGATATTGCTGTCCAAAGGATCCTTGCCATAAGGGAATGTGGCACCTGCACCGGTGAGAACCACCCCTGCCTCCTTGCATCTGGCCACAATCTTCTTCGCACATCCCTCCAGGGCATCAAAGGAGATAAAATATCCGCCGTTAGGATTGGTCCATGTACCGATACCCAGGCCAGACAGTTCCCGCTCCAGGACCTTCAGTACTGCTTCGAATTTCGGACGCACCTGTGCGGCCTGCTGTTTCATATGCTCCCTGATACCATTGATATCCTTGAAATACCGCACATGCCTAAGCTGGTTTACCTTGTCATAGCCGATGGTCTGGATGGTCATGCTCTTCCTGATCTCCTCCAGGTTCGCCTTGGAAGCCGCTATGGCAGCAATGCCTGCCCCCGCAAAGCTGATCTTGGAAGTAGAGCAGAACTCATAGACAAGATCCGGATTGCCTGCCTGCTCACACAGGCCCAGGATCTCTGCAAGCACATCCTCCCTGTCCTCATACAGGGAATGCACGGCATAGGCATTGTCCCAGTAGATCCTGAAATCCTTCGCTGCAGGCGCCAGCAATGCAAATCTCTCCACTGTCTCCCGGGAATAGGTATATCCCTGGGGATTGGAATATTTGGGAACACACCAGATTCCCTTGATACTTTCATCTGCCGCCACCAGGCGCTCCACCATGTCCATATCCGGTCCCTGGGGTGTCATAGGCACCGTGATCATCTCTATTCCAAAATGCTGGGTAATGGCAAAATGCCTGTCATAACCGGGTGCCGGACACAGGAATTTCACCTGGTCCAGCCTGCACCATGGCGTATTCCCCATGACACCATGCGTCACGGAACGGCATATCATGTCATACATAATGCTGAGGCTGGCATTGCCGCAGACAATCACATTTTCCCCGGGAACTCCCATGATCTCTCCCATCAGCCGTTTTGCCTCCGGGATCCCGTCCATCAGACCATAATTGCGGACATCAAACCCATTTTCCGTCTTCATATCGCTGTCAGAGTGCAGGACATCCATCATATCACTTACCAGGTCAAGCTGGGATGCTCCTGGCTTCCCCCTGGACATATCCAGCTTCAGCCCCTTGCCCTTCGCATCCTCATAAGCTGCTTCCAACTGTGTCTTCAATGCTGTCAATTCCTGTTTGCCCATCTCCTGATATGCTTTCATCATAACTCCCATCTGTCCGGCTTTACGGACTTGTATTCCCTTTTCCCTTCTGCCTTGCATATTTGCATTATTGTATACAATCATACATTTGGCACTTGGTATACAATACCACAAGAATCTCCATTGCGCAAGTAAAAAATGAAAAAGAATTGAAAAAAACCGCCACATTTATTATGTGACGGTTTTGATGTTCCTATAATTCCAGGGACAGGAACTGTATGGGGAACCTATTTCGCATAATCTATCACACGGCTTTCCCGGATCACGTTCACCTTGATCTGGCCCGGATATTCCAGTTCAGCCTCAATCTGCTTGGAAATATCCCTGGCCAGCAGAACCATATCCGCATCCGATATCTGCTCTGGCACCACCATTACACGAACTTCACGACCTGCCTGAATAGCAAAAGATTTATCTACACCTTTGAAATTGTTTGTTATTTCTTCTAATTGTTTTAATCTGCTGGTATAAGTCTCCAGAGTTTCCCTTCTCGCTCCCGGCCTTGCGGCAGATATGGTGTCGGCAGCTTGTACAATACATGCGACCAGGGAAGTCGCTTCCACATCTCCATGATGCGATTCCACTGCATTGATCACCGTTGCATTTTCCTTGTACTTCCGGCACAGTTCCACACCCAGCTGGATGTGGGAGCCTTCCATTTCATGGTCAACGGATTTACCAATGTCGTGAAGCAGACCTGCCCGCTTTGCAAGCCTTACATCCAGTCCCATCTCAGCAGCCAGCAGTCCGGAAAGCTGCGCCACCTCAACAGAATGCTTCAATGCATTCTGCCCATAGCTGGTCCTAAAACGCATCTTGCCCAGAAGCCTGACCAGTTCCGGATGGATACCGTGTACGCCTACCTCCAGCGTTGCGGCTTCTCCTTCCTCCTTCATCATGATCTCCACTTCCTTCTGAGCCTTCTCCACCATCTCTTCAATCCTGGCAGGGTGAATACGTCCATCCACGATCAGCTTTTCCAGTGCAATCCTTGCAACCTCCCGACGGATGGGATCGAACCCGGACAGGATCACTGCTTCCGGTGTGTCATCAATAATCAGGTCTACGCCTGTCATTGTCTCCAGGGTACGGATGTTGCGTCCCTCCCTGCCAATGATCCTTCCCTTCATCTCATCACTGGGCAGTTGCACAACGGAGATTGTGGTCTCAGACACATGGTCCGCCGCACATCTCTGGATTGCTGACACCACATACTCCTTTGCCTTTTTGTCTGCTTCTTCCTTGGCGCGACTCTCCATTTCCTTGATCATCACAGCCGTTTCATGCTTTACTTCATCTTCAACAATTTTCAATAAGTAGTCTTTTGCCTGTTCAGAGGTTAATCCTGAAATTCGCTCCAGTTCCTGTAGCCGCTGCTCATTTAGTTTGGAAACCTCTGTTTTCATCCTGTTTAAGGATTCTTCTTTGGCTGCCAGACTGGCCTCTCGCTTTTCAATGGCGTCAGCCTTCTTATCGATGTTCTCTTCCTTCTGCTGTACCCTACGCTCATAGCGCTGGGCTTCCGCTCTTCTCTCCTTGATCTCTTTGTCCAGTTCATTCTTGGTACGAATGGATTCTTCCTTGACCTCAAGCAGGGATTCACGTTTTTTGGTCTCTGCAGTCTTAAGGGCTTCATCAATAATCTCTCTTGCCTTGTCCTGCGCATTGCCGATAGTTGTGGCCGTCACCTTCTTCTGGTAATTGGAGACAACGATTGTGGTCACGACTGCGGTCACTGCGACAGCTATCACGACAGAAATAATGATCGGTAGCATCTACAGGAGCACCTCCTTATAAAATTTTCATTGTACACTTTCACCGGGACATCTTGTCCACAGTTACATAGAATGTATGTACATGTCCCTTCCAGGACGCTGAAAACATTCTAACAAGCAATTCACAACAGTTAAATTCTAAACTCAAATGAAGATTATGTCAAGCATAAGTCCAAATATCTTCTAAATTTTTTTATTTCTCTTTTGCATTATTTAGTCATTTTTCACGGTTTTGCCGGTCAAAGTAACATTACTTATGTATCTTACTGATTATCCTGCTATTCTTCCCAGGTATTCTCCCACATAAGTGCCTTCCGTATCTGCTCCCCGGAAAATCCTTTTCGTGCCAGGAAGGAATACAGCCGCTGTACTTCCTTCCTGTCTGTATGCCCCGGGTCGTACTTTTTCTTCTCCAGAAGCTTCTTTATCATGGACTGCTCGTCCTGGGCCCCTCCCTGCTCCTCCCACTCCTGCCAGGCCTGCTCCAGGATCTTTCTGGGGATACCCTTTCGGATCAGATCCTGCTCTATTCTCCTTCGGCTTCTGACACTTTCCTGTCCCGTGATATAACTGACAGCGTACCGCAGGTCATCAATATAGCGGTATCCTGCCACATAGTCCAGGGCCTGGTCAATCACTGCTTCCGGATAATAGCCCTCCCTTAGCTTGTCATGAAGCTGCTTTGTGGTATACTCCCTGCCTTGAAGCAGGTTCATGGCCCTCCGCTTTGCCCGCCTGGGCAGCACTTCCCTTAGGATGGCATCATAATCTGCCTGGGACAATTCCTCTCCCTGGTGCACATGGTAAAGGCGCAATTCGCCTTTGTATAGTACAAAGGCGAATTCCTCTTCTATATAAACCTTACTGCGGGATCTCGACAGTTCTTCCACCCTGGTCACTACCATACGCCCTGTTCACACTCCCTGTTATACTGCTGTCTGCTCCGTATCCAATACAATACCCCTGTCTCCCATGCACTCGTGCTGTCAATCCTGCGGTATGTTCGGTTCCTGTGCGTTCTTGGACTTGGCCCCCCGCTTAACTCCCTTTGTGCCGTCAGACGAAGCTTCTGTACCTGTCGCCTCGCCAGATCCCTGTTCCGCGGCTCCCTCTGCTGTCTTCTCAAAGCCATAATGGATGCGTACCTTCTCACTGATCTTGTCGCGGATCTCAGAATGCTCCTTCAAGTATTGCTTGGCATTTTCACGGCCCTGGCCTATCTTATTGCCCTCATAGGCATACCATGCGCCAGACTTCACCACAATGTCCAGACCTACTGCCAGATCCAGGATATCTCCCTCCCTGGAGATGCCTTCCCCGAACATAATGTCAAACTCAGCCTCCTTAAAAGGTGGTGCTATCTTATTCTTCACTACTTTTACCTTCGTGCGGTTACCGATCACTTCACCGCCCTGTTTCAAGGACTCAATCCTGCGTACATCCAGCCGTACGGATGCATAGAATTTCAATGCCCTGCCGCCTGTGGTAGTCTCCGGGCTGCCGAACATGACACCCACTTTTTCCCTAAGCTGGTTGATGAATACCACCGTACAGTTCGACTTGCTGATCACGGCAGTAAGCTTCCTAAGTGCCTGTGACATCAGCCGGGCCTGTAGTCCCACATGGCTGTCCCCCATATCTCCCTCAATCTCTGCCTTGGGTACCAGGGCTGCCACAGAGTCCACCACCACAATGTCAACAGCCCCGGAACGGACCATGGTCTCTGTGATCTCCAGGGCCTGCTCTCCTGTGTCTGGCTGGGAAATATACAGATTGTCAATGTCTACCCCGATATTCTTGGCATACACAGGATCCAGGGCATGTTCCGCGTCAATAAAACCTGCAATTCCGCCCCCCTTCTGTACCTCCGCTATCATATGCAGGGTAACCGTTGTCTTACCGCTGGACTCTGGTCCGTATATCTCCACGATCCTTCCCTTGGGAATGCCCCCCAGGCCAAGGGCAATGTCAAGGCTTAGGGCCCCTGTGGGAATGGTCTCCACGTTCATCCGCGCCGTGGGGTCCCCCAGCTTCATCACAGCTCCCTTTCCATACTGCTTCTCAATATGGCTGATCGCTGCGTCCAATGCTTTCAGTTTTTCATCTTTTTCCATCTGGAATCTCCTTTTCATCAAGGAACAAACGTTCTGCTCCTTACCAGGATAAAACATTCGTTCGCATTTGTCAATGTTTTTCTGTGGAAGTATGTAACAATCCTATCCTTTTTTGTATCCCTTAAACCTCCCTCGAACCCAGGGCATAGAAATCCGTGTTACGATTCACTCCGTTCACAGCAGCCCATGCGCTGCATGGCAGTCTCGGGCTTATCACGCTGGAAACGCGTGAAAACACCTGGCGGTGGCACCAGTGAACAGTAACGAATCCGTCCCTCCACAGGCTGCCGCATACACAGGATAATTGTCCTATGGGATAACCGTCCCACTATTTTTCCACATACCACCCCCATCTTTCATTCATTCCTGAAATCTATGGCGAACCTGCCGGAAACTGTAAAGACTGCCTAAAAACAGACATACCGCATATCATGAATTGTCAGACAAGGTGAGTATAGCACAATTTTCCTTCCAGGGCAAGCAAAAAGTTACTGTTCACTCCGTTCGCAGCAACTATGCGGTTACTTTTCACGGGGTAGGGCCGCGAGGTGTTTTTGTGCGAATTATGCACATAAAACCCGAGACTGCCTGCGCCAAAATGAGCGCATTCTGCTCATTTTGTGTGCATCATGTTACTTTGAACAGCAGGGCCGTGAAAAGTAACACTATTCGCACATACAGTAGAATGCAAGCATTCTGCTGTCATGAATTGGGCACGGCGCCCATTTTGGCGCATGATAGTCTCGGGCTTATCACGCTGGAAACACGTGAAAGCATCTGGCGGTGGCACCAGTGAACAGTAACCTCAGTCCTTCTTCCCAAATGTCACCCTGCTGAAATACTCCAACATACAACGGCGCATCAGAATCAGTGCCGCAGACACGGCAGACTCCCTGATCTTGCTGCGGCTGCCGGAAAACTGGTACTTCTTCACCGTCACATCCCCCTTCACGTTGCAGGCGATGTACACCAGTCCCACGGGCTTCTCCTCACTGCCTCCGTCAGGACCTGCAATGCCGGTGACGGCCATGGCCACATCCGCCTTGGTGCCAAGGGCTGTACCCCGTGCCATCTCCTCTGCCACCTGGGCACTCACTGCCCCGTATTTCTGGAGTGTCCCCTTCTTGACCCCCAGTGTCTTCCGCTTTGCCTTGTTGGAATATGTGACATATCCTGTCTTATATACTTCCGACACCCCCGGCACATTGATCAGTCTGGCAGACAGCATGCCCCCCGTACAGGATTCGGCACAGGAGACTGTCAGGTCATTGGCAATCAGCAGGTCTACCACAGCCTTTTCCAGGGTAGTCTCTTCCTCCGTGGTGTACACGTCATTTCCAAAACGGTTCTTCAGTTCTTTCACAAGGGGCTTCATCAGCTTCCATGCTGTCTTCCTGTCCTGTGCGCTGGCTGTGACCCGGATGTGTACTTCCCCCGTCTTGGCATAGGTAGCCAGGGTAGGATTCGTCTGGGCATCAATCAAGTCTTTCACCATGGTCTCCACCTTGCTCTCTCCCACGCCGCAGACCTTGACGGTCCTGGAACAGATCACCTGGCCGCTTAAGGTTTCCAGGTAAGGCGCCACGCTCTCCTCGAACATGGGAACCAGTTCGTTTGGCGGTCCGGGAAGGAGAATGACCTTCGCCCCTTCCGTTTCCAGTATCACACCAGGAGCCGTGCCGTTATGGTTGTCCAGCACGATGCTGTCCCTGGGAATCATGGCCTGTTTCCAGTTGTTCTGTGTAGGTTCCATGCCCCTGTCTGCAAAATAGCGTTCCAGGGCTGTCCTGCTGGGTTCGTGCATCTCCAATTCCCTGCCGCAGACTGCCGCCGCTGTCTCCTTGGTCAGGTCGTCTTCTGTAGGACCCAGGCCCCCACACAGAAGTACAATGTCAGACCTGTCCATGGCTGTCCGGAGCACCATGGACAGCCTCTCCCCATTGTCCCCCACCACAGTCTGGAAATAACAGGAAAGCCCCAGTCCGGCGCATTGCTCCGCAAGGTATGCTGCATTGGTATTCACTATGTTTCCAAGCAGAAGTTCCGTTCCCACACATATTAATTCTACTGTCATCTCTCTCCTCCCATGAAAGGCCACTAGTGCCAGTCCTGACTTACCGGGCATCCTTCATGACACCCTTATTCTTCACCAGGTAATCCACCAGGGACACCAAAGTCAGCGCCACGGCAATCCACATGACAATGTCTGTTACCAGCCGGGGAATGGGATCCCCTACAATCATCAGGCAGACCATGACCATCTGGAATACTGTCTTGAATTTCCCCCAGTAGCTTGCTGCTATCACCACACCACCATCGGAGGCCACCAGCCTGAAGCCGCTGATGATAAATTCCCTGGCCATGATGAGGATCACCACCAGGGACGGGATCCTTCCCATCTCTATCAAGGCGATCATGGCAGAACACACCAGCAGCTTGTCCGCCAGGGGATCCATGAATTTTCCGAAATTGGTGATCAGGTTATATTTCCGGGCAATCATGCCATCCAGCATATCGGTGAGGCTTGCCAGGATAAACAGCACCAAAGCCCCGATCCTGGATGGCATCTGGTTCTCCCCGAACCACCCCCAGTTGCCGCCCAGGAGCAGCACCAGAAACGGCAGAATGAGGATTACCCGGAATATTGTCAGTTTGTTCGGCAGATTCATTTTACGCATGATACATTTCTCCTATCAGGTCATATTCGTTGGAATCCGTGACCAGGACCTTCACGAAGTCCCCTGTCACCAGTTCCGCTGTTGTATTCAGAAACAGATACCCATCCACTCCTGGAGCATCCCGGTAAGTCCTGGTCACATACACGTCTTCATTGGCCACCTTCCCTTCCACCATCACCGTGAGCACCCTGCCCACCTGGTCTCCGGCCATGTCATAGGAGATGGCCTGCTGCAGTTCCATCAGTTCGTCCCTGCGTCCTTCCTTCACTTCCTGGGCCACCTGGTCCGGCAGTCCGAAAGCAACTGTATCCTCTTCCTGGGAATAGGGAAATACCCCCAGCCTGTCAAACTCCATCTCATTCACAAAGCGGTACAGTTCTTCAAACTCCTCCTGGGTCTCCCCTGGGAATCCGCTGATCAGGGTGGTGCGAAGGCAGATGTCCGGGATCCGGCGCCGCAGCTGGCCGATCCTCTCCCGCAGATCTGCCTGGGTAGTACGCCTGCCCATCCGCCTAAGCACGCTGTCTGCAGCATGCTGGATGGGAATGTCCAGGTAGTGGCACACCTTGGGTTCCTCTGCCATGACTTCCATGAGTTCTTCCGTAATTTCCTCCGGATAGCAGTACAGGATGCGGATCCAATGGATTCCGGGAATCTTCGCCAGTTCCTTCAGAAGTGCCGGCAGACGCTTCTCCCCATAGAGATCCACCCCGTAGAGGGTGGTCTCCTGGGCCACCAGTACCAGTTCCTTCACCCCACCCTGGGCCAGCCCTGCCGCCTGGGACACCAGTTCCTCCAGGGGAATGCTCCGGTAATTCCCCCTGACCTTAGGGATGATACAGTATGTACAGCGTTTGTTGCACCCTTCTGCAATCTTCAGATAGGCATAATGCCCTCCGGTGGTCAGCACCCTGTCCCGGCACGAGACCGGGGTACCATCCAGGCTGCGGAAATGATTCCTTCCTTTTCCCGCCAGTGCCTCCTCCAGAGCCTCCACAATCTCCTCCGTGGCCCCAGTGCCAATCACCGCGTCCACTTCCGGGATCTCCCGGCATATCTCCTCCTGATAGCGCTGGGCCAGACAGCCCGTGGCAAGCAATGCCTGGATCTGCCCCTTCTTCCGAAGCTGCGCCATCTCCAGCAGTACCTGGATGCTCTCCTCCTTGGCATCCCCGATAAAGCAGCAGGTATTCACCACTACAGCCTGTGCCTGGCCCTCATCATCCGTAAAGGAATACCCCGCCTTTTGCAGCATTCCCAGCATCATCTCTGTGTCCGACAGGTTCTTGTCGCACCCCAGGGATATAAACAATATCTTCATGTCTACCCCCACGCCCGCACAACCGGGGCCGCCTGATAAGGAAACACCTGACTGCGAAACAAAACAGCCGGCAAGGACCGGCTGCTCTTTCCTTATTCCTCATCCCCAAGGATCTTGATCTTGCTCTGGTTCAATTCTTCCACAGCCACGGACAAAGGCTTCTTGTCCCTGCCGTCCACCAGCGGCTCCTCTCCAGCTATGATCTGACGGGCCCGCTTGGAAGTGGCCATCACAATGGAATAACGGCTGTTCACCACAGGTGCCTCGCCATGCTCCACTTCACTGTTTACTACTTTCATCAAATCGGAATAAGACGGATGTAACATATTATTCTGCTCCTTTCGAGAACTCTTGCAGTTCCTCCCTGATCTTCGCAATCAATGCTTTCCTTCTCACTGGTGCCCGGCGGGCCGCATCCACCAGCCGGTGGATCTCTTCCACACAGGTTTCCAGTTTATCATTTACCACTATATAATCATAGGCTTCTATGCCGTCTGATTCCTCCACCGCCCGGGCCAGTCTCTTTCCAATGACCTCCGTGCTCTCCGTCCCTCTGCCCAGAAGCCGCCGCTTCAGTTCTGCCGCACTGGGCGGTGTCACGAAGATCAGCACACTCTCCGGAAATTTCTCCTTGATCTTCAGCGCTCCCTGGATCTCAATCTCCAGGATCACATTCTGCCCCCTGGAAAGCTGCTCTTCCACATAGGCTCTGGGCGTCCCGTAATAATTCCCACAGTAGGAGGCATACTCAATCAAGCCTTCCGCACGAATGGTCTCCTCAAAATGTTCCCTGTCTGTGAAAAAATATTCCACCCCGTCCCGCTCCCCTTCCCTGGGTGCCCTGGTAGTCATGGAAACAGACAGGGCATACTGGTCATATTCCTGCATCAGCGCCCTGACCAGGGTTCCCTTTCCCGCTCCGGAAAAACCGGATATTACCATAAGGATGCCTTTTTCTCCCATCTTCCTCACTCCTGTACCTGTCACGCCCCATCCCTGGAACTGTCCCTGTCACTTACGTCTTCCTCCGGCACCTCTTCTCCCGCTGTCCCGGCCTGGACCCTGCCTGCTATGGTCTCCGGCAGAAGGGCCGACAGCACCACCTGGCTGTTCTCCATCACCAGGACGGATTTCGTCTTGCGTCCCTGGGTGGCATCAATGGCCATTCCTTTTTCCTTGGCTCCCTGTACCAGCCGCTTTACCGGTGCGGATTCCGGGCTGACAATGGCAATGATCTTGGATGTATTCACAATGTTACCGAAGCCTATATGAATCAGCATGGATACCACTTCCTGTCCCTATTCTATATTCTGGATCTGCTCCCTAACCTTCTCAATCTCCGTCTTCAAGTCAATGGCATAGTCCGAGAGGGCCAGGTCATTGGCCTTGGAAAGAATGGTATTGGCCTCCCTGTTCATCTCCTGTGCGATGAAATCCAGCTTGCGTCCCACACTGCCCCCTTCCATCAAGGTCTTCCTGGTGGCCTCCAGGTGGCTGCGCAGCCTGACCACCTCCTCGTCCACACAGGCTTTGTCTGCGAAGAGTACCACCTCCGCAAGAAGGCGGTTCTCATCCACCGCCGCCCCGCCCAGCAGTTCCCTGGTACGTTCCTCCAGCTTCCTGCGGTACTCCGTGACCACCTGGGGATATCTTTCCTCCACCCGGTCCACCAGTCCCAGCATGCCGTCCAGCTTCTCAAACAGATCCTCCCGCAGGCGCTCCCCCTCGGCAATGCGGGATTCCACGAACATGGCAGCTGCCCCCTCCACGGCCCTCAGGAGTTCCTTCCACAGTTCTTCCTTGTCCTGGCCGTTCTCCTCCAGGACGAATACCTCCGGCAGCTTCGCCAGTGTGGACATCCGGATATTGTCCTCCAGGCCGAATTCTTCTGCCATCTGGCGCATATACTGCACATACTCTGCTGCAATGTCCCGGTTATAGCGGACCACATTTGTCTGCTGTGCGGTATCCTCATAACTGACATACACATCCACTTTCCCCCGGGATATGTGGTTCTTCAGTTCACTGCGGATGGCCGACTCGAAGAAATTCAGTGCCTTGGGCATCTTAATATTCACATCCAGGTACCGGTGATTCACCGCCTTCATCTCCACTGTAAATTTCCTGCCGTTTAAGACGGACTCATACCGGCCGAAGCCTGTCATACTCTTGATCATGGAAACTCCCATCTGCATACCCTGGTACACACCTGCCGCGCCACCACATCCCAATGTTCCAGGCACCCGTTAGGGCACTCTGTTCTTTCACCTTATTATAGAGGAAGAATTCTGACCCGTCAAGTATAAGAAAATGGTTGTGGACTGTCCCTTAGGATGATAGAATAGAAAGCGTATCAACATCTTCAAAGTACCCATATATGGGGATCTGCATATCAGACAGGAGGAGAACATCATGGCCTTTGACGGCGTAACCATAGCAAATGTTGTATCGGAACTGAAAAAGGAACTGACAGGAGGACGACTGACAAAGATCGCACAGCCGGAGGAGGATGAACTTCTGCTGACAATCAAACAGCCCTCTGGGCTAAGACGCCTTTTCCTCTCTGCCAGTGCTTCCCTGCCCCTGATCTATCTGACGGACACCAACAAACCAAGCCCCTTAACTGCGCCTAATTTCTGTATGCTCCTGCGCAAGCATCTCCAGAACGGACGCATCACAGATATCTCCCAGCCAGGGCTGGAACGCATTGTCCATATCCAGGTGGAACATCTGGACGAGATGGGGGATCTGTGCCACAAGAAGCTGGTGATTGAGATCATGGGAAAGCACAGCAATATCATCTTCTGCAGTGAAGACAATGTGATCATCGACAGCATCAAACGGGTATCTGCCGCTGTCAGTTCCCTCAGGGAGGTTCTGCCCGGCAAGCCCTACTATATCGCCCAGACCCAGGAGAAGCTGGATGCCCTGGCATGCACATACCAGGATTTCCAGCAGGTCCTTTCCTCCAGGCCCCAGCCTGCCTTCAAGGCCCTCTACGGCAGTTTCACCGGCATCTCTCCCGTCCTTGCCCAGGAACTATGCCATGAGGCCGGAATAGACGGAGAACGCCCCACGGCTGCCTTGGAGGAAGCCGATTACAAGAGATTCTACCAGGCATTCTCCCACATGGTGGAGCGGATCCAGAAGGAACAGTTCTGCCCCAACATTGCCTACCAGGGGAAGAAGCCTGTGGAGTTCGCTGCCATCCCCCTTACCTTATACGGCCCCAGCCTGCCAGGAGGCCGGGAAGATGCATTTTCCCAGACAGCCATGGAGCAGACGAACGGGGACTTAAAGGAAATGCCCCACGGCAATGCTTCCTACACCGTTCCCTTCCCCTCCATGTCCACCCTGCTGGAGAGTTATTATGCAGAGAAGAATACCCTGACCCGCATCCGTCAGAAGTCCTCTGACCTGCGCCACATTGTCCAGACGGCCCTGGAGCGTACCATTAAGAAATACGACCTGCAGATGCGCCAGATAGAGGATACGCAGAAGCGGGATACCTACCGCATATACGGGGAACTGCTGAACACTTACGGATACAGTGCGGCCCCTGGGGCCAGGTCCCTGGAAGCCTTGAATTACTATACCGGTGAGACTGTCACCATTCCCCTGGATCCCACTTTAAGTGCCACGGAAAATGCCAAAAAATATTTTGACAGATACGGGAAGCTGAAGCGCACCTACGAAGTCCTGTCTGAACTGACAGGGGAGGTGAAAGAGGAGATTGACCATCTGGAGTCCATCTCCACGGCCCTGGACATTGCCCTCCATGAGGAGGACCTGGTACAGATCAAAGAAGAACTGGTGGGAAGCGGCTACATCCGCAAAAAGGGCAGCGCCAAAAAGCAGAAAGTCACCAGCAAGCCCTTTCATTATATCAGCAGTGACGGATTCCACATCTATGTGGGCAAGAACAATTACCAGAATGACCAGCTCACCTTCCAGTTTGCCAACGGAAATGACTGGTGGTTCCACGCCAAGCAGATCCCAGGCTCCCATGTGGTGGTAAAGATGGAGAACGCCCAGGAGCTGCCAGACCGTACCTTTGAAGAAGCCGCCAGGCTGGCTGCCTACTACTCCAAAGGCCGCAACCAGGAGAAGGTGGAGATCGACTATGTCCAGAAAAAACATGTGAAAAAGCCCGGCGGGGGCAGACCGGGCTTCGTGGTATACTATACCAATTATTCCATGGCCATAGACAGCGACATCTCCGGCATCAGGGTGGTTACAGAGTAGGCTCCTCCTTCTGGAAGAAAGCCACGCCAATGGCCCCAGGGCCAATGTGGGTGCCAATGGTAGCCCCGATGGTACCCACCGGCAGGCCGCCTGCTTCCACATGTTCTTCCCAGAGTCTCCTGCTGTCCTCCACATATTTGCGCAGGCAGGCGTCACTGAAACCGGAATATCCCAGCAGGTACGGCCTTGCAAAATCAATCCCCCTGGTCTTCTCAATCTCCTGCACCAACAGGTTGCTGCCATTCCTGGAACCCCTGGCCTTGCCCAGCATGCATACCTCCCCCCTTTGCAGGGAAATCACGGGCTTGATGGACAGGATGCCGCCGATGGCTGCCACGGACTTGGAGATCCGTCCGCCACGCTTCAGATATTCCAGGGTATCCAGAAGGGCTACCAGGCAGACATCTCCCTTCTCCCGCTCCAGGCACTGTGCAATCTGTCCCGCGTCCATTCCCTGGTCCTTCAGCTGGACGGCCCGCTCCACCAGGATCCGTTCCCCGATGGACGCATTCTCACTGTCCACCACATACACCTTTCCAGGGAACTTTCTGGCAGCCATACAGGCACTCTGCCAGGTGCCAGACAGCTTTCCCGACATGACCACGGCCACCACGCTGTTGCCTGCCTCCACCTGCTCCCGGAAAGCCTCCTCGAACCGGATGGGAGGAATCTGGCTGGTGGATGGCAGATGATCGCACTCCACCAACAGTTCAAAGAAACGCTCATGGGTCAGATCTACCCCGTCATCATATTGGTCTTCCCCAAAGGCAATGGTCATGGGAATCACGGTCACATCCTCCCTGCCGGGATCCACCAGATCCGATGCCGAATCCGTTATAATCTGTATACTCAAATTTCTCCTCCTGAATATGACATGCCGCGCCCTGCTTCGCGGCAGGGCCATTGACTATCTTATGCTTTCATCAGTCCGCACCTTTTGGCCACCTTCACCAGCAGGTACCCCTTGGGGAATCCCCGTAGTTCCTCTTCCGATACTCCCCGCAGCAGCAGGAGCATCCCGAAATACACGCACACGGCCAGGCAGATGGCAATCACCACGGAAATCCTGGGGGAAGCTGTCAAAAGCAGCAGCCCCTCATATACTGCCCAGGCAAAGGCTCCCATGAACACCGAAGCCAACAGGGGCACCAGGAAGGTCTTCACCACCTCCTGCCGGTATTCCAGGGCCTTGTGCACAGCTATCTGGTTCAGCAGACACATAACTCCGGCATACAGGGTATTGGCAATGGCAATGGCGTACAGGTCAAGATCCGTGAAGAACAGCAGCACCACAGCCGTCACCGTCTGGACAGCCAGGGCTATCCCTGCGTTGATAATGGGCCGGTTCACCTTGCCGATCCCCTGGAGAATGGAACTGTTCAAGGTAGACAGGGCGAAGAAGACCACGGACAGGGACAGGGACATCAGAAGGCGGGTGGCCAGATCCTCAGCCTCCGGCGTATTCCGGAAGAGCAGCCCCGTCACCGGCCTTGCCAGGACAAAAAGCCCCACTGCACAGGGAATGGAAAGGATCATGGTTGTCTTCACAGCCACTCCCGTCTTGCGCCTGGCCTCCTTCAGATTATCGGAAGCCACCATCTGGGCCACGGAAGGCAGGACTGCAGCTGCCATGGCTGACGCGAATGCAATGGGAATGTTGGAGATCGTCAAGGCCTGGCCGGAGAACACCCCCCACCTGGTGTAGATGCCTACGGTATCCAGTTTCCGGATCTCCGGCAGCAGCTTGGTATACACAGTATTGTTGACTGTACCGCTGAGATTATAGACTGCCGTACTCAAGATAAAGGGAGTCACCACCAGTATGATGGTCCGGAAGATCTCCCCGTAGGAGTCCTCCCCATGTCGGTCCTTCTTCATCCGCCGTCCAATGATCTGCCGGTTCAAGGCAAACACAGCCAGCATGAACAGGAGCGCCACAAGTACGCCCGCCCCTGTCCCCAGGGCACTGCCAATGGCACCGTTGGTGGCACGCACCACCTGACTGTCCAGGTCTGCAGGCACCTCCAGACTGCCCATGACACTGCGGATCAGAATGGTAGCCGCCCCGATACTCACCACTGCATTGGCAATCTGCTCCAGGATCTGGGAGATGGATGTCTGCACCATGCTCTTATGGGCCTGGAAATACCCCCTGAGCACCCCCAGGATACCATATACAAAGATGGTAGGGGCAAAAGTACGCAGCACGGGAACCGCCTCCCCTGCCACAAACCATCCCGCTCCGAAGAACAGCAGCAGGCTGGCTATGCCACCCACCACCAGCACATAACACAAGGCACACCGGAACATCCTGTGGGCATTCCTGTATTCCTTCACAGCCAGCTTCTGGGCAATGACCTTGGACAGGGCAGCCGGAATGCTGTAAGAAGAGATCAGCAATATAATGTTGTAGTAGGCAAACGCAGCCTGGTAATACCCCATGCCGAGATCACCAATCACACGATGCAAAGGACTCCTGTAAAGGAGTCCTATGATTCTGCTGACCATTCCAGCCGCCGCCAGAATCCCGGCCTGCATGACGAAATTATTTCTCTTACCGCTTTTGTTCATACGTACCTATCTCATCCGACAAGCCAGTCGTACATCTCCTGGTATCTCTTGGCAGAAACCTCCCAGGAGAAATCTGCCGCCATGGCCCTGTCCACCATCTTGTTCCACTCACGCTTCTTGTCATAATAAATATGCTCAGCATAGCGGATTGTATTCAGCATCTCGTGGGCATTGTAATTCCGGAAACTGAATCCCGTTCCGGTGCTCTCAAACTCATTCAAGGGCTGTACCGTATCCTTCAGGCCACCTGTCTCCCGCACAATGGGAATGGTTCCATACCGGAGTGCCATCAGTTGGCTCAGACCACAGGGTTCGAACAGGGAGGGCATCAGGAAGGCATCACAGGAGCCATATATCTTATGGGACAGGGCATCCGAATAATAAATGTTGGCAGACACCTTGTCGCCGTACTTCCAGTCAAAATGCCGGAACATATTCTCATAACGCTCATCCCCGGTACCCAGCACCACAAGCTGGATGTCATCCTGGCAGAGTTCATCCATCACATAGGCAATCAGGTCGAAGCCCTTCTGGTCCGTGAGCCTGCTCACCACACCGATCATCATCTTCCGGTCATCCTGGCACAGTCCCAGTTCCTTCTGCAGTGCCCTCTTATTCTTCACCTTTTCCTTGCGGAAGTTGGTGGGATTGTACGGGCATTCCAGATGAGGATCCGTCTGGGGATTGAAATCTGCATAGTCGATCCCGTTCACAATACCCCTGAGGTCCCCGCTCCTGGCCCTAAGCAGGCCATCCAGGCCCTCCCCGTAGAAAGGTGTCTTAATCTCCTCTGCATACGTATCTGACACTGTAGTCACCGCGTCCGCATAGACAATGCCTCCCTTCAGCAGGTTGGCATCCTTGTAGGCCTCCAGCTTGTCAGGGGTAAAATAATACTCCGGCAGTCCTGTAATATTCCGCACGGTCCTGGTATCCCATTTGCCCTGGAATTTCAGATTGTGAATGGTGATCACGGACTTCATGTTCCAGTAGAAATCCCCCTGACGGAACCGTTCCTTCATGTACACCGGAATCAGCCCGGTCTGCCAGTCATGGCAATGGATCACATCCGGCTGGAACCCTATGACCGGCAGGGCAGACAGCACAGCCTTGGAGAAATACGCATACCGCTCAATCTCCCACTTGGGATCATCACTGTACACCTTGTCGCCGCTAAAATAGTATTCATTGTCCAGGAAGTAGTAATGTACCCCTTCCTCCACGGCTTCCAGGATCCCCACGTACTCATTCTTCCAATTGAAGTCCATGTAGAAATGAGCCACATATGTCATCTTGTCCTTCATGGCCTGCTTCATGCAGGCGTATTTCGGGATCATCACCCTGACATCAAAATACTCCTTGTCGATGCACTTAGGCAGGGAACCCACCACATCGGCCAGGCCGCCCGTCTTGATAAAAGGAACCCCTTCAGACGCAGCAAATAAGATTTTTTTCATTTTGCAACCCTCCACCAATCCTTTTGTCAGCCCCGGCGCTGCTCCTCCCCGGCGCTGCAATTTATCCGAACTGTCTTTATCCCTTCTCATTATACTACAATACCCGCCCAGTGGAAAGTATTTCTTTATCCTGTTGTATTTTGTATTTTACTTATGGTTACTGTTCACTCCGTTCACAGCAACGTATGCACACAAAACGCCAAATGCTGGCGTTTTGGCGCGTGGCAACCTCGGGTTTGTCACGCAGAAGGCGCGTGAAAACACCTCGCGGTGGCACCTGTGAACAGTAACTATTTATGCTACTGCTATTGCCGGTAAGACAGCCTGATCCTGTCTGCAATCAGCGCGATGAACTCTGAATTGGTGGGTTTTCCCTTTCCCGTGTCAATGGTGTAGCCAAACAGGGCATCCAGTGTCTCCATCCTTCCCCTGCTCCAGGCCACCTCGATGGCATGGCGTATGGCACGCTCCACCCGGCTTGGCGTGGTCTGGAACCGCTTGGCGATGGTGGGATAGAGGATCTTCGTGATAGAACTGATCATGCCCGGATCCTCCACTGACATCATGATAGCCTCCCGCAGGTACTGGTAACCCTTGATGTGGGCCGGGACGCCGATCTCGTGTATCATGTTCGTCACATCCTGCTCTAAGTCCCGGGGCAGGATCTCCTGCCGGGGTGCTTCCTTCACCGACTTCTCCGTCATCACCCCCTTGGCAGAGGGCACCGTGATCATGATCTGGAACTCTTTGTCCGCATTCATCAGATCCCCCAATATCTTGTATATTTTCTCATTATCCTTCGTTGCAGTAATGCTCAATTTCTCCATCAGACTACCTCCATACCGAAAAATCGTACTTTTTGCAACTGCCACCGCAATCTTCCCAAGCCGATTTTGCATGATTTTGGCGAACAGCCGCCTTTCTCATTATAAAAGATAAAAGTTTGATACATCAACTGCAACCCACCGCGGAATTTCGATTCCTCCTATCAAATGTTGCGGAATGTCAAAGACATATTCCCTCATTTTGCACAATTCCAGAAATATTCCCATTCTTCTCACGCGGATATTTCCACGTTACTGTTCACAGGTGCCACCGCGAGGTGTTTTCACGTGCTTTTCGCGTGACAAACCCAGGCAATCTTGATTGCCTTGACAACCTGCGCCAAAACGCCTGTATTTGGCGTTTTGTGTGCATTATGTTGCTGTGAACGGCAAGGCCGTGAACAGTAACTATTTCCATCTGTGCAGTTGGAAATATTCTTGACATTGTCTTGACAGAAACAATATGACATCTTATAATAAATCATATGTTTTAAAACATTCGTTTTTTATTTGTTGTTTACTATGGAAAGAGCAATCAGAAAGGACAAAAAATGCCACCAAAAGCAAAATTTACCAGATCAGAACTGATCCAGGCAGCCCTGGACCTGGTCCGCAGCAAGGGAGCCGATGCCTTAACTGCCAGGGCACTGGGGCAACGGCTTGGCAGTTCTGCCAGACCCATATTTACTGTATTCCAGAGCATGGATGAAGTCTGGCAGGAAGTGACCCAGGCCGCCAGGGAACTCTATGCCGGCTACATCCAGGAAGGCCTCTCCCAGGATAAGATGCCTGCCTTCAAGGGTGTGGGCATGGCGTATATCCGCTTCGCCCTCACAGAGCCGAAGCTGTTCCATCTCCTGTTCATGACAGAACAGGTGCCGAAGCCCGGCCTGGCCAATGTCCTGCCAGCCATTGACGACAGTTATCCCCAGATCCTCTCCTCTGTCCAGGAGCATTACTCCCTGGACCAGGCAAAAGCCAAATGGCTCTACCGCCATCTGTGGATCTATACCCACGGCATCGCCGTGCTCTGCGCCACCAGCCTGTGTACCTTCTCCCCTGGGGAGACAGGACAGATGCTGACGGAAGTCTGCAGGGCCATGCTGCGGGAGATCCGGGACGTAGACGCAGGCCCGTAGGATAAGCATATCTAAAATAGACAATCACATGGGAAAGGAGTTATGACAAAATGATACAGATTGAAAACATCAAGAAATCCTATGGGAGCCAGGATAACAGATTCCAGGTGCTGAAAGGTATCAGTACACAGATAGCAGACGGGGACTTTGTGGTCATCCTGGGTGCCTCCGGATCCGGCAAGTCCTCCTTCCTGAATATCATATCCGGACTGGAACATCCCGACAGCGGCAGCGTCCTCTACGATGGACAGGATATTACCACACTGCCGGACAAGGACCTGACCGCCTTCCGCAGGAAGACCACGGCCTTCCTCTTCCAGCAGTATTACCTGCTGCCCCATATGACCGTGGAGCAGAATGTACGCATGGGGGCAGACCTGGCAGGCAATCCGAAGTACCGTAAGATCCTGGAGGCCGTGGGCCTGTGGGGGAAGCTGCACAAATACCCTGCCCAACTCTCCGGCGGCGAGCAGCAGCGCTGTGCCCTTGCCAGGGCGCTGGCTAAGAAGCCCAGGGTCTTGTTCTTAGACGAGCCTACAGGAGCCCTGGACGAACAGACTGGCAGGCAGGTGCTGGATTACATTGCACAACTCCAGCACACCTGCCACTTTACCATGGTCTGTGTGACACACAATGCCAATATCGCCCAGATGGCGGGAACCGTGATCCAGATGAACAGCGGGGAACTGTCGGATACTTACACAAACAAAACCCGTAAGACAGCTTATGAGATAGGATGGTGAGACAATGATCGTCAGTGTGAAAGATACGGCCAAATTACTGGGAATCTCCGTCATTGCCTGTTGTGCAGTGATGGTCTGTACCCTGTTCCTGAACTTCTACTGGGACATCCGTCTCATAGAAGGACTGTTGTCCTCCCCCCAGGAAATCATCTATTACAATGCACAGGTTTCCACGGCCAAAATCGTCTGCCTCCTCTGCGGTGGCTGTCTGTCCCTTACGTCCGTGGTCATGCTGCTCTTTGACATCAAACATTATATTGACACTCACAAGAAGGAACTAGGCATCTTAAAGGCCCTGGGGATGCCTGCCATGAAAGCCGCACTCCACTTCTGGGTATTCGGCACCGGCATTTTCCTGGGAACTGCCGTTGGTTTTGGAGGTGCTTTTCTCTTGATGCCCACCTTCTATCGGCTGCAGAACAAGGATGCCCTGCTGCCCCCTGTCACCATAGGCTTTCATCCGTCCCTGCTGTTCTTCCTGGTGATCCTGCCAACGGCTGCCTATGCAGCCCTGGCCGTGCTCTACACCTTTTTCAAGCTCCACACCCCTGTGATGGGACTGTTGAAAGATAACTGGCAGCAGGAATCCTATCCCTCGCGCAGCCGGGGAAGGAACACTTCCCGGCATGTCTCCTACTGTGCCCCTGCCCAGAAAGCGCATGTCCCATCCCGCCGCCCGGACACTTTCCTGGACACCCTCCGGAAGAATACCTTGAGAACCAGGAAAGCCCTGGTCTTCTTCATCCTCTTCGGCTCCTTCTGCTACGCCTCCATGACCCAGATGTCTGCCAGCATGAGGGAACTGTCCAGCGTCATGATGGGCATCATGATGCTGGTCATCGGCCTTGTCCTGGCCTTCACCACCCTGTTTCTGGCTATTTCCACTGTGGTGAAAGGCAACAGGCAGACAATCGCCATGATGCGCACCTTCGGGTATTCCCAGGCAGAGTGCTGCCAGGCGCTTCTGGGATGTTACCGCCCTGTGTCCTGCCTTGGCTTTGCCCTGGGAACCCTCTACCAGTACGAACTGCTGCGGATCATGGTGGATCTGGTGTTTCGGGACTTTGAGAGCATGCCCGTATATACCTTTGATTTTCCAGTCATGTTCCTCTCCCTGGGAAGTTTCATAGCGGTTTATGAGCTTATGATGTACAGATACAGCAGGCGTATCGGGAAGATCTCCGTGAAAGAGATCATGCTGGAGTGAAGGACGTTACTGTTCATGGCCTTGCCGTTCACAGTAACATAATGCACACAAAATGAGCAAAGTGCGCTCATTTTGGCGCGTGGCTGTCTCGGGTTTTCGTGTATATTGCACACGAAAACACCTCGCGGCACCATCTCGTAAACAGTAACTGAAGGATACACTTTTCCCAAATAGCAGTTGACATTCCCCTGGAAAATGCGCACAATGGAAGAGACAACGATCCGAAATACAAGAGGGCCTTCCATGAAACAGATCAATGAAGACATCAAAAAACAGAACTTCAAGCAGGTCTATCTCCTCTACGGGGAGGAGCGGTATCTGCGCAGACAGTACCGGAACCGGCTGCAGGCTGCCCTCTGCGGCGATGGGGATTCCATGAATACCCATTTCTATGAGGGGAAGGATATCCCGGTGGGGGAGATCATTGACCTGGCAGAGACCCTGCCCTTCCTGGCCGAGCGCCGGGTGATCTTCCTCACCGACAGCGGCCTGTTCAAATCCGGTGGAGAGAAGATGGCAGAGTATCTGTCTGCCCCCAATGAGACCACCTTCTTCGTGTTCACAGAGAGTGAGGTGGACAAGCGCAGCAAGCTGTATAAGACTGTAAATACCAAAGGATATGCGGCAGAGTTCAAAGTACAGGATGAATCCACCCTAAAGCGCTGGATAGCCTCTTCCCTCTCCCGTGACGGCAAGAAGATTACAGAGGATACCGTCCAGTTTCTCCTGCAGAAGACCGGTACGGACATGGAGAATATCCAGATGGAACTGGAAAAGCTGGTGTGCTACTGCCTGGACAGGGAAGTGATCACCCCTGCCGATGTGGAAGCAGTCTGCACCACCCGGATCAGCAACCATATCTTTGACATGATCAATGCCATCGGGGACAAACAGACCCGGAAGGCCCTGGATCTCTACTATGACCTGCTGGCCCTAAAGGAACCTCCCATGCGGATCCTGTTCCTCATCGCCAGGCAGTGCAACCTGCTGCTCCAGACCAGGGAACTAAAGTCCAAGGGATATGACAACCGCACCATCGCCTCGAAGATCGGCGTACCTCCCTTTGCGGCAGGAAAATATGTGGCCCAGGCAGGCCGGTTCCAGACAGCCGCCCTGCGGCGTGCCGTGGCCCAGTGCGTGGAGACGGAGGAAGCGGTGAAGACGGGCCGGATGAATGACCGGATGAGTGTGGAGATCCTGCTTCTCTCTGTGCTGTAAGCCCTGTCTACACTGGCAGTCCTGGAAGAAGCACCTGGAGGACGCCATTCTCCCGGATTCCAACCGGCCAGACAAAACCATGAAAAGGAGATGTCTTATGGGGATATACCTGAATCCACAAAATGATGGTTTTAAAGAAGCTATCCGATCCAAAATCTATGTGGACAAAACCGGACTGATCGCCTGTACCAACGAACTGATCCATACTGCCCAGAAATATATCTGTGTCAGCAGGCCCCGGCGTTTTGGAAAATCCACGGCCCTAAATATGCTTGCCGCTTATTACAGCCTCGGATGCACCTCCGGGGAACTGTTCGCCGGGCAGAAAATTACAACCCCAAATCTGTGGTAGAAGCCATGTACCGCCAGAAATTCTCCAATTACTGGACCTCCACGGAGACTTACGATGCCTTGAAAGTCTATATGGACATGGATTTTGATGGAATGCGGGCAGATATTGTCCAGATGCTTGGCGGCGCACATATCAAGGTCAACACCCGTAGTTTCCAGAATGACATGTGCAATTTCCTCACCAAGGATGATGTATTGACCCTGTTGATCCACTTAGGTTATCTGGCCTTCGATTCTGAGAAGGAGGAAGCCTTTATCCCCAACAGAGAGATCGCAAGGGAATTCGAGAATGCCATGAGCGTGGGCGGATGGTCAGAAGTCATGGACATCCTAAAAGCATCAGAAAAGCTGTTGGAGGATACCCTGCGCTGTGATGCAAAGCAGGTTGCAAAAGGCCTGGACATGGCCACATGGAAGTCGCTTCCATCCTAACCTACAATGATGAAAATTCCCTTGCCTGCGCCATCAGCCTGGCTTATTACAGTGCCCGGAAAGACTATCGGATCATCCGGGAACTACCCACAGGCCGCGGCTTCGCAGATCTTGTCTTCCTACCGCTGCCCTTATGCAGAAAACCTGCCCTGATCATCGAATTGAAATATGACAAGTCTGCCCAGACCGCCCTGCAGCAGATCAAAGACAGGCAATATTCCCAGGCACTGAAAGGATATGCCGGGGAGATCCTGCTGGTAGGTGTAGGGTATGACAAAGATAACCGAAATAAACCTCATAGCTGCATCATTGAAAAGCTGGTCTATGGCAGTGACCAGCCTGGAACCGTTTTATAAGTGCCAACGACACAAACCAATTCCGTGTGATCTTCGATTCTGGGAAGAACGCTGCTCTTGCGTTCTTCTGTGTGAAGAAGCTCTGCTCGCAGAGCGTGAAATCACTTGGCGAGGTCTTTTCCGAGCTTAGTGATTTCCTTCACACTTTCCCCCGGCGCCAGATCCATACGGGTACCATCCGGCAGGCAGAGGACACAGGGCTTCCCGGTATGATTCTCCACCTGGATCCGGAATTCCTCTTCCCCGCAGGTGTATGCCACATATATCTCCCCCACAGGTGTATGCACCTTTCCGGAGGCCCTTTTCACATACCGGGCCAGGGGACGGATGCGAATGCTTTCATAGCCGGGTTCTGCCGCCTCAACGCCCAGGATCTTGCGGGGAAATTCATACAGCATCAGGGAGCCCCAGGCATGACAGTCACTGCGGGTCACACTCGGTTCTTCCGGCAGAGTTGTCATATGCCATTTTAGGGGCTGCTCCCACAGCTTCCACAGTTTTTCTGTGGCGTCATACATTCCCACCTGCTCATAGGCCCTGAAGAGATAGAACTGTAGGGGAAACGAACAGGGAATCAGATCTGCTGCTTCCCGGACCCGCTCCATCAGTCCCTTCCGGAAAGCTTCCTCCCCCGCCCCGCACAACACAGCGAACAACTGCGCATGCTGGGAATATTCTTCTATTCCCGGCCCCTCTCTGTACAGGCCCCGTCCAGAGTCGAAACACCTCTCATACAACAGATCCTGGATCTGCCCTGCCTCCTTCTCATACCGGGAAGCCAGATCCGGCAGGCCTATTGATTCAAACATACGGGCCGCCCCGTGCAGGGCGTAGGCATAGATGAAATTCTGGATGCTGCTGGGTCCATGGTTTCCCGCCGTGGGACATCCACAGTTCTCCCGCCATGCCTCACACCAGTCAACCATCTCCCAGTAGCCCAGATGCTTTACAAGACCATCTACCTTATGGCGGTGATAGTACCCCAATACGGCCTCCATGGTGGGCCGGTACCGTTCGATCACCTCCCGGTCCCCGGTATGCCAGTAATAGTCCTCCACCATCAGAATCCATTGCAGAGCAAAGGCAGGAATCACCTGGGGGGCATTGCAGGGATAGCGGGACTGGAGCATGCCGTTTGGCAGCAGGGAGGTGTGGTACTGATGAATGGTCTGTCTGGCCAGACGGGCATCCCCGGCCAGGGCATAGACGAACAGCATCTGCAGGCGGGTATCCATGGTGTATTGCATCTGCTCATAATAGGGACAGTCCTCGTGGGTCTCATGCATGCAGTTTCGCAGGGTATTCAAGGATATCTCCCACACAGGCTTCAACCACGGATCGGTATCCTCCTCCATGCATGTCTTCTCCTCCAGGGGATACCTGGTTTCCACAAAATAGGGCACCCCTATGGCTGCCGGCGTATCCCCGGTAGTGATCTCCAGGCGGATAAACCGGAAGGTCCTGAACCAGAAAGGCTCATACACCTGCCCTCCTTCCCGCATCCGGTAAAGATCGCTGTGCCCGTACAGGAAACCATGTTCCCAGTCGTCACGGACTTCCTTGCGCAGGTGGCCCTTTTCATCGGACAGGAAATAAGACTCAGCGTAGGTGATCTTCATCCCGGTGCCAGCGCCGCCCCTGCAGGGAAAGCGGACAAGGCCTGTTTTATGGGTTCCCGCATCCAGTTCCAGGACGGCCCTGGTATGGGCAGGTATGGCTACCTCCTCTGCGCAGGAAGCCAGATTATGAAACCAGACCTCCATCTCCCCCGGTTCTGCCCCCGGAGGATTCTGCCTCTGGAAATGGCAGGGTATCTTCGTCAGAAAAGGAATCTGGCGCTGATACAGGTCGAACACAGGCAGCACCCCATAGCTGTCTGGCTCTGTACTCCACAGGATTTTCACAGGGCACCACCCTGCCATCCGGGCATTGTCAAAAAGCGCCTCCCCCTCCGGACACTTTTCCCCGTCCACCTCCTCCATGGAACCCATCCATTGGGAAAATGCATAAAAATGCGGGGTAAGCTCCTGGCTGAAGTAACAGTACCAGGGATAGTTCCCGGTGGACAGATCCATCTGTCTCCCATTTTCCAGAAGTCTTCCGGACAAGAGCATACAGCAGCCGCAGGCCTTGTTCACAGACCAGTCCGGGCCTTTCTGATCCCCTTGGACACACTCCCGGGGTGGATAAGCCATCACCTGCAGCAGGATAGTATTCTCTCCCTCCCGCAGATACTCTGTCAGTTCCAACAGGTCACAGTACTGGTGATAGTGGTCTGCCTTGGATGGCCCGAAGGTCACATATATTCCGTTGACCCAGAGCTTATACCTGCTGTGGGCCGTGACTGCCACCTCCAGGCAGGCTTTTCCGGAACAGTTGAAATTCGTCTGAAAATAGGTTCTCTGCACATTCTGGATCATCCGGCTCTCTGGATACCGCTCCTCTGGCACGCCAATCCAGCTGCAGGTCCCCTGTAATTCCATTTGCCTCATATGCACCCTCCTCTGGCCCTCATTCTCTTTCTTGTCTGCGCAGATAGGTGAGGACAACGCTGGCCCTGGACCTTGGAATCCGTATCTTAATCCCTGCCAGGAACTCCCTCCCCTCCAGTTCCAGATAGGTCTCCTGGAGGTCCTCGTCCCGCAGGCATACCTGGTATCTTGCCATGGGATCCAGTTCCCTGAGGCAAAAACGTTGTTCCTCCCAGGGGCACTGTCCCCGTCTGAAGAAGACAGCACAGCCCCTTCCATCCCCGGCCAGCTGCCAGGCAGCCCAGACATCCTCCCTGACAGTCGGCACTGTCAGGGGATAAAAGCTGCCCTCCTCCCAAAACTGGCGCAGGCCTGCCACCTCCCCCAGAGCCTTTCTGGCCAGCACGAAGTCAAAATCCGGGGACAATAGGTCAAAATTGCAGGCCAGCCCCTGGGTTGCGGCAGAGCGCAGGGTAAAGGCATCCGGCTCCCAGACCGCGCAGGCATGATAGGGCAGATATTCGCTCAAGGCAAGGATCTGGTTCTCACTCCAGACACTGGGCCGCATGTCCCCGGTATCAGGATAACACCCTGTATCGCTTCTCCACAGGTACACCGCCCTTCTCATGGTCTCCAGGTCGATCCGCCTGCCGCCGGAAGCACAGTCGTCTATGAGAAGTCCAGGAAATCTCTGTACCAGGGAATCCCAGAGCCAGTACAGCCCCTCCACATACTTCATTTCCGTGATTCCCTTTCTCCCTTCCCTGTCTGCATGCCTCCAGTAGGGCAGGGGATCCATATTGAAATCCTGCCGGTACACATCCACATGGTTTTCCGCAAGCATGGCAGAAAGCTTTTCCAGCAGCCAGCCCCTGGCCTCCCCATCTGACAGGTCAAACAGGAAGGTATCCCCGTCCCACGGAAATCCCAGCAGCATTTCCGGGTGCTCCCTCCATACCTGGGTACCCCGGCAGACCCGCTCCGGTTCGAACCAGAGGACAAAGCCCATGCCCTTTCTATGGGCAGCATCTGCCACAGGGCCAAGTCCCTCCGGGAATCCCCCGTCATAGGTATAATTCCCCACACCGTGGGGAAACCCTTCTGTGAACCACGCCGCATCCATCCACAGGGCATCCAGGTATTCACACTTTCCCGCCCGTTCCAGCACCCTTAGCTGTCCCGGCTGGGTAGCCCAGGTTTCCTCCTTTTTGCTCCCGCCCAGTCCCTGGAAATACCGGTCAAAACACTGGATGGCAAGGGGAAGCGCCACTTTTTCCAGCCTGCCTGCAGGAGACAGGTGTTCCCTCGCCATTTTCCGGAAGGTTCTTCTCAAGGCATCCGGCCTTCCCCCTTCCAGGACGAATACGGCGGGCAGGCGCACCGCCTCTCCCGGTTCCAGGTAGAAATCACTGTCGCACATGCCGATCCTGATCCGGATACAGTCCTCCTGCACTTCCAGGTCCCCGCACCACTGTCCGGTCCAGCCCACTGCAAACAGCCAGGACTTCTCACCACAGGCCAGGTCGAAAAACGGGAAAGCACTGGTGTTGGACGATCTCCCTCCCACAGGTTCCATATGATACCTCTTCGGAAGGGGAAAATCCAGGGGCAGGAAACTGGCACCACCGCAGGAATCTCCCTGTAGTCCATGGAACAGAACCGAACTGCCCTCCTTTCTCCTTAAGGTAATATCCATGGTTTTCGCCTGGAAAATCTGCCCGGTATTCTCCCTTCCCTGATTTTCAAAACGAAGTAGCGCAAGACAAGCTTCCTCCCCTTCCGGATCCTGGGATGGGATTTTCGTCGCTTCATAAAACACCACAAGCCCATCTGGAAAATCATATTGATACAAAGATTCCGTCTTCCGCATCATGTGGGCAGGCTCCAGGAAAACCGGCTCCCCCCGGTAACAAAAACTGGCTCCAAATTGCATTACTCTCCTTCTCCTTTCTGAGGCAGGACATCTCCGTCAAGGCAGGAAAACCGCGGCACTGCGGGCAGGAAGGACTGCCACTCCCTCATATGCCTGCCAGTCTTCCTCCACCAGCCGGAAACGGCAGATCTCCTGCCCCTGTGCCTGCACCCTGACCTGGATGACTTCCCCGCCGTAATTGACTGCCACCACACACAGACGGCCCGTGCTGCCATTGCGAAATACGCTGTACTCTGCCAGGGATCCGTCTAATCTCTCCACTGTGGCACCCGTCTCCCCGAGATATTTCCCATACCAGAGGTCATCTGCCAGTTCCCGGCGCAGGGCCTCCATCTTCTCAGCATACTCTAAGGTATCTGGATAATCCTCCAGCCTTCCCTTGAAATTGTACGGTTCATAACTGATAATGAAACGGTACCTAAGGCACTGATTGATCATATTCCGGTCTTGGAAACCCGTCACTGCTGTCATAATCTGCGCCTCTGGCAGCAGGTAGCGCTGGGATGGCAGATAACCCTCACTTTCACTGCGGATATAGGAAAGGTGGTATACTTCAAATTCCCGGTCATAGCAGGTCTCTGCCGCGAACAGGAACTCTCCCCTCTTCTCTTCGGGAAGCATCTTCTCGAACCGCCTGATCAACTCCAGGTCATTGGCATACACCGGCGCACCCGGACGGTGCCCATGATCCGGGGCAAAGCACAGCTGGGCAGGCCCATGGTGGAAGGCTTCGTCAAACAGGATCCCGTCTGCTCCCAGATCGATAATCTTCTGGAACTCCTTACAGCAGATGTCCAGATATTCCTCGCAGAAGCACATGGGAACCAGACGCTTGGTATTCACATCTGCCAGTTGCGTCCCTGTCTGGTACCGGTATCCTCCATGCATGTAATAGTCGCCGTAAGGATCTTTCACCGCCAGCCTCTTTAAACTTCGCCGGAACCACTCTGTCGCCCTGTCTGCCCAGGTGAATTTGGCAAAGAGGATCACCTTTACCCCCATCTCCTGGATCTCTCCAATGGCTTTCTTCAGTTCTTCAAATCCTCCCAGCCGTGGATCCGGATCGTGGCAGGGATTGCCCTGGTCCTGACCTCCTTTGTTCCAGCCTACCAGCTGTATGGCTCTCACGCCCCTTCGCACACAGTCCCTGCCCACCTCAGGCAACCTGGAGAAGGGTATCCTAAGCTCGTCCTCCGGGGAATTGACGTGGATCTGCTGCCAGGCATGGAGGGACCTGACCCACTGTGGCGGCACGGCCTCCTGCATCCAGCCCCTTCTCCAGTCCCGGAACAGGTCGCATCCCTGCTGCCAGGATCCCTGATAAGGACACAGGACAACCGGCACCAGGCTACGACTCTCCCCTGAAAGGATATAGGGAAGCTGCACCGCTGCAAAACGGGTGTGGACAGGCTTGCCTGCCAGGGTATCTGCCTCAGGAACCAGACATTCCATGGATTCCCCATAACCTGGCCGCAGTTCGCTTTCCCAGAACACGGTCTCAAAAGCCTTCTGGTGCAGGCCCACGTACAGGCCCTGGTCCTGCGTCCGAAGGAGTACAAAGGGGGTGTGGACTGTTCCCTCGTAAAATTGTGTGGGATAATCAACGCCATAATAGCCGGGATGATTGGTGAACCTTGGCCACATATCATGCTCTGTACCCCCTGCATAGCCAAAGGTGAAGGCCCTCATCCAGGGTGCGTCCTCCGGACGGCGGACATCCCCCAGATAGGGATAATATACATTCTCTATGGTGTACCCGGAATGGTTCCCGATCTCCATGGAAAAGACGGCCCACTGCTCCTCCATGCGGATATGGGCTGTCACTTCAATGGGCAGCGCCTCCCCGTCCTCACTTACCAGCTTTCCCCAGTACAGGGTAAGTTCCCTTTCCCCTTCCAGGATCCGGGGTGGCACTTGATGCTCCCCCAGCACCTGTGTATTGCGCCGGGAGGGCGTTGGTACCAGCATCCGAAAGGACAATCCCAGCTTCGGATCCCGAATCAGTTCCCAGCCGGTTGGCCGAAAAGCCAGACGGGTAATGGCCCCATTTTGTTCTGAAATTCCCAGGTACATGCTTTGATTCTTCAGCAATATCGTTTTTTCCTCCAGGGTTCTTTCTTTCTTCATCTTGATACCTCCTGCCGCTTTCATGGATTTGCACACTTCCAGACATGCTGCCTTTGGCAGCACAAACAATCAATGAAGAACGCTGTCCTTGCGTTCTTCTGTGTGAAGTTTTAGAATTTCTTAGTCTGTGTACTTTGCAGACTTAGAAATTCTCTTCACACTTATCATAAGAAAAACAGGCAAAATAAAAAAGGGCATGCATTTTGTCTTTCATGCCCTTTCTTTGCTCATTTCACAGGCTAGTACAACGAATATTAATTATTCGTTATACCAGGTGCCGGCTCCATGGGCAGGCAGAGTCTCACCCTGGTCCATTGCCCGCTCAGGGACTCCACATGTACCCCATAGTCATCCCCGAAAAACAGGCAGATCCGCTGGTTCACATTCTGCAGTCCGATATGACCCTCGCTCTTCGCAATATCCGCCTTCCTCAAGGCTGCATTGAGTTGTTCCAGCACCTTTACCGGGATCCCTTTTCCCGTATCCTGAACCTCCAGCACCAGACGCCCCTCCTTCTTACCGGCGCGGATACTGATGACTCCTGGGTTTTGAAGGGGTCTCAGCCCATGGTAAATAGAATTCTCCACAATGGGCTGCAGGATCAGTTTGATCACCTTGCAGGAGAGAAGGGATTCGTCAATCTCCCACTCCACGGTAAACTGTCCCTTATAGCGCAGTTCCTGTAATTCCAGGTAAGTGCGGACATTCTGCAGTTCCACTCCCAGACAGACCATGGTCTCCGGGTCTTCCAGGGAGTAACGCAGCATGGCTGCCAGCTTTGCAATCATCACCGATGCATCGTTCTTCCCCCCTGTCAGCCGCATGGTCATCCAGTTGATGGCATCCAGGGTATTGTACAGGAAATGGGGATTGATCTGCGCCTGGAGGGCGATATTCTGTGCTCTCTTCAGCATGGAAATGCGCTTCTCCAGTTCCCTGCCGATCTTCTCGTTCTCCCGGATGGTACTGCGGATGGAGGCCAGGATATAAGCTTCTTCATCTCCTGTGATGGTGGGACGGTGGTTCACATAAGTCACAGGCAACTGGAGCAATTCCTTGATCCTGCGGAAAGGCCGGTAGATCCGCAGGGAGATTAGGAATGCCACCAGGATCGTCACCAGGATTCCCCCGACTATGGCCACTACCATGGCAAACCGGATGGATGCGATACCGGACTGGTACACCGACAGGGGCACAGACAACACATAGTGCCAGTCACTGTGGGAAAAAGGAGCCAGGTACAGGATCTGGTTCCCGGCGCTTACATAGGTCTGCCCCTTCTCCAGATGTCTAAGCAGATCCGATGACAGGTTCTGTGCCCCTTCTCCGCGAACATTGGCCAATGGTCTGCCTTCCCCGTCCACGATCCCCAGGGACTCTTCCGGGGAGGCCAGACCGCTATCCAGCATGTTGCAGAAGGCCTTCCAGTCTATGTTGAAGACGATCACTCCCGTGCTGCCTTGTCCATAATTGACTGTCATATATATGGAAAGTGTCTTTTTGGGGATGGTAGCGGAGATGGCCTCCTGGTTCTCCCGGATTTCCAGCCACACATTTTTCTCCCCTGTGTCATTCCCATAACTGTCCAGCCAGCCGGTATCATACAGATTCTCCACAGTGGTGATGCCCAAAGGTGAAATGACCTGCTGATTCCTGTCGGAGTAAATGTAAATACTGCGAAGATACTCCCTGGTAGAGAGCTGCAGCCGCACCAGTTTCTGTAGGTATTGGTAGTTGTAAAAAGTCTCCTCTCCCGGGTTTGTGGACAGGAACACGGAGATATCCCTGTCAGATACCAGGTAGACCATCTGGGAGATGCATTCCTCCATCACCCGGTCCGTCATGCTCTCCAGGACACGGATGGACTTGCCCGAATAACCCTGGATCTCATTTTCCAGGAACCGGTCAATGGTAAAGTAGCTGATCCCTACAATCAGCAGAATGGGAATCGTTACAATCAGCAGCATCATGACAAAGTTCTGGAAGAAGATCCGTCCCAGGCGCCCCCAGTGGCTCCCGCTTCCATAGACCAAAAGATTCGCTTCCTTTTCCAAATCAGCACCCCTTTTTTTGTTCCTGCCAGGTTACGCTCCCCGGCTGTTCCTTCTGTCACCTCCGAAGATACCCCCGTCAACTCCCCTGGCGGTAGTAACGCACCCTGTATTCCGTGGGGGTATATCCTGTATGGGCTTTGAACACCTTCGTAAAATACCGGTTAGACTGGTATCCCACCATCTGGCTGATTTCGTATACCTTGATCCTGGGATTCTCCAGAAGCTGTTTGGCCTTCTCCATCTTCTGCCCCACAATATAGTCAATCAGATTACTCCCTGTCTTCCGCTTGAAAATGCGGCTGAAATAATACTGGCTGAGATAGAATTTCTCAGAAATGCTTTCCAGGGAGATGTCCTCGGTGATATGTCCCACAATATATGCTTTCACATTCCTGATCAGTTCATCCTCCCGTTGCCCATCCTGCTCCTCACAGGCCTCCAGTTCCTGGAAGATTTCCTGCAAAGCCCTCTCCATTGCAGGAAAATCCTCTGTCTGCTGGATCCTCTGGCTTCCCTTGCGCTCCAGCAGATCTGCTGCCGTTCTGCTGCCGCCCTCCCTAAGCTTTGTCCCAAATACCGTGAGCATCTCACAGGCAAGTTCTTTCGCCACAGGAAAATCCATCCGGCGCAGATAGGTCAGAAGGTGCTCCAGGATCACCCGGGTCTTCTCCGGGTTCCCTGCCCCAAGGTTGGAGAGCAGCAGCTTCTCCTGTTCATGGAAATCCAGCAAAAAGGAAGGGGCATCAGCGCAGTAGACAGAGCAATTATGCGAATACTCCAGGATATCCCGATAGATTTTCAGTTCCTTCTGCATGGTTTCTATATAGAAAGTCTCTCGCAGTTCCCGACACAGGCCTTCCACCTGGCTGTGGATCAAATGTTCCGTGCCCTCCCCTGGATGCGGCTGAACCAACAGGCCAAACAGGATCACCCTGTCTTCTGCCTTATGGATCATGCGGTATTCCACCGCAGCGGAACAGAGAAGGATACAGTTCTGCAGGCAGCGGTACAGTTCGCTGCCCGTGTGTTCCCAATGGTTTTTCAAGTACTCCGCATAATTAGGGAAGCAGATCGTAATCTCGCAGCAGGGACAGGCTTCCAGTTCCAGCCTGGGGTATAATAGCTGGAACATATTGGCCAGATATAGTTCGTTGGTAAAGGATCCTGTGGCCAGTTCCGTGAAAAAATCATTTTTCAGTTCTTCGATGCTGTGCTGGTAATATTCCAGGGCAAACTGGTTGGAGCGGTTCTTCCTCTCCTGATCCAGCTGCCTCTTAATCTTCGTCAGATGGGCCTCCAGTTCCTGGATGTCCACAGGCTTCAGAATATACTGGCACACCCCGTACTGGATGGCGGCCATGGCCAGGTCTACCTCCCGGTACCCGCTGATCAGGATAATGCGGGTGTGCAGGTGATTGTCACAGATATATTTTGCGATATCCAGCCCTGTGCCGAAGGGCATCTTAATATCCGTCACTACCACGTCTGCCGCATGTCCCTGCAGATACTTAAGCACCGGCCTCCCGTCCTCGAACACACCGGCCACCTCGTATCCCAGCCCGTTCCAGTCCAGCAGGTCCCGAATCCCTTCCCGGATAAAAGGTTCATCATCTGCAAGCAGTACTTTATACATATACTTCCTCCCCTTAAACATAAAGCTACAGTATTGCATTTACTGTATCATAAATATCATGTACTGTGGAACAAAAAAATAAAAAGGACAAAAAAGTAGACACATGCTGCAAGAAAATGGACATAATTGCAAAAAATTCCGTCTGGGAAACATTTTGTCCAACTGTTACAATATATTTCAGAAAAGTTCATCCATTGATTTCCACTGAGGGAATGCCCTCCTATGAGGAAAAAGGAGCTGCGAATGCAGCGAGAAGTGCCGGAAGGCACGATTTTGCGAATGGGCATGGGCTGAACTTTTGAAATAGAATATTTGCAGTAAACTACCAGACATCAAAGAAATGTATCCAGGAAATCCAGATATTTTCTTAATTGTAGCATGGCCAGGAGGTGTCCCATGACAGAACCGAAACGGAAGAACTCCCCCTTAGGGAAAAGGAACAGGGAAAACAACAGGAAGGGAAGGACTGGCCCTACAGCCAAAATGACAGATAACATACAGTTCCTGCTGCTGGCCATGCCAGCCATTGTGCTGATCTTCGTTTTCTGCTACCTGCCCATGGGCGGTGTGGTACTGGCTTTCAAGAATTTCAATGTTAAGCAGGGCGTCTTTGGCAGTCCCTGGGTCGGATTCAAGAATTTTGAATTTTTCTTCACTTCCTCCGATGCCTGGCGGGTGCTGCGCAATACAGTGGGCCTCAATATCCTGTTTATCTTCGGCAAACTGGTCTGCTCCGTGGCTTTCGCAGTCCTAATGTTCGGCATCCGCCGCAAGGGAACCTTGAAATTCTACCAGACCGTAACCATCATACCCAGCTTTCTCTCCTGGGTGGTAATCGGCTTTATGGCCTACTCCCTCTTAGAGCCTACCAGGGGAGTGGTCAACCGACTGATCCAGGCTTTCGGGGGAGACCCGGTACAATGGTATGCCGTTCCCGCCTATTGGCCCATCATCCTTCTGCTGGTGGTGCTCTGGCAGGGAGTGGGAAGCGGAAGCATCTTCTACTTCGCCAGCCTGATGGGAATCGACCGGGACTATTTTGAGGCAGCACAGCTGGACGGTGCAACCCGCTGGCAGCAGACCAGGTATATTACCCTTCCTTTCCTGGTACCGCTGATTACCATTATGACTACCCTGGATATCGGGAAGATCATCCGCTCCGACTTCGGACTGTTCTACAATGTGACACGAAATGTGGGCGCCCTGTATCCTTCCACGGACGTAATTGACACCTATATCTACCGGGCCTTGATGAAGGTGGGCGATATCGGCATGTCTTCCGCAGTGGGACTGTTCCAGTCTGTGGTTGGCTTCGTCCTCATCCTGGTGACCAATCTCATTGTCCGCAAAATTGAGCCTGACAATGCATTGTTTTAGCGAATGATGCGAACTGAACTGTTGAGGCAGAAGATATTTTAACCCCAATACATGCAAAAAGAACATGGAGGTGTCCATACAAATGGCTGCAAGACTATCCGCAAAGGAAACAAAACACACAAAAAAGCCCCAATGGATTGCACATTCCATCGCCATCTTATTTTCCATCCTGTGCATCATCCCATTCCTCATTGTCATTTCCTCGTCCCTAACCAACGAATTTGCCCTCAACGAGCACGGTTATCAGCTATGGCCAACGTTTTTTGACACCACTGCCTATCAGTATATCTTCCGGAATCCAAGGACGATCGTGAATTCCTATGGGGTGACAATCCTGGTCACGGTTGCCACCACGGTGTTGGGGGTGCTGTTTATGGCTATGATTGCCTATCCCCTTTCCCGGAGAAACTGTAAATTCCGCAGGTTCCTTTCCTTTTACATTTTCTTCACCATGCTGTTCTCCGGGGGGCTGGTGCCCGGCTATATCCTAACCACCCAGTACCTGCATCTGAAGGACAACATCCTGGTAATGATTGTACCAAGCCTGGTCAATGCATTCCATGTCATCATGATCCGCACCTTTTTCCAGCGGCTGCCGGATTCCCTGTTTGAGTCTGCCAAAATTGACGGTGCCAGCGAATTCCGCATTTTCTTCAGTATCGCCATGCCGCTGTCCGTTCCGGTCCTGGCCTCTGTGGCTTTCTTCACCGCCATGGGAAAATGGAGTGACTGGTACACGGCCATGCTCTATATCAACAAGGAGGAACTGGTTCCCCTCCAATACCTGCTGTACCGGATCCAGAATAACCTACAGGTATTGCTCAGCGCCATGACGAATGTCACCGGTATCACCATCAATCCCCGTGACCTGCCAGGCAACAATCTGATTATGGCTATGGCCGTAGTTGCCACCGGACCAATGCTGTTCGTATTCCCGTTCTTCCAGAAGTACTTTGTACAGGGTCTCACCATGGGCGCTGTAAAAGGATAACAGAACCATCAAACATTTCATATCATCCTCCCGCTACATTAAGACATCATCAAAAGAGGGAGCAGAAAAAGAAAGGAGCAAAAGAATGAAGAGGAAAAAGATGAAGAAACTGGCAGCACTGGCACTTGCAGCGGCCATGATATGTTCCACGTCCGCCTGCGGAAATGATAGTACGGGGGATACAGGACAAAGCAGCAATAGTTCTAACACCAGTAGCCAGGAAGGCAATGCACAGGGGTCCCAGGGTTCACAGGAAATCGTAACTGTCAAATGGGTTCTGCCCGGAGATCCTCAGGAGGGAACTCCAGAAGTCCTGGATGCCATCAATGCGAAGCTCGCAGAAGAAGGTCTCAAACTGGATCTTCAATTGGAACCATTCGGCTCCTACAATGACAAGATGAATATGATGATCTCCTCCCAGGAAGAATTCGATCTATGCTTCACTACTGGCGGATGGATGAATTTTTATCTGCCCAATGTTGCAAAAGGCGCCTTTGTGGATATCACAGATATGATTGACGAATATGCCTCAGATCTGAAGAATGCTATCCCCGATTTCCTGTTTGACCAGGTAAAGGTGAAAGACCGCATCTACGCTGTTCCAAACTACCAGATCAGCTATACATGCTGTGGACTTATCGCTCAGACCGAGTTTTTAAAAAAGTATGATTTCGATTTGAGTACTGTGACAAAATATGAAGACCTGGAACCTTTTCTACAAAAAATAGTAGAAAACGAACCTGGATATTATCCCATATTGTGGGAAATCGGTACCTTGGATTACAATAACGATTATATTTTAGTAGATGAATCCGCAGGAATCAGAATCTGTTTTGCCAAAGATGACCCGGAAATGAAGGTTATGTTTCAAAAAGATCTGGAAAAACAGCTTTTTGCACTTGGCAATGACTGGTGGAAGAAAGGTTATATTCGTTCTGACATGGCTACCATGGTGGATGACACCGCCGACCGTATAGCAGGCAAATATGTTGTCTATGGTGGCGCTGTCATCAAACCCGGAGGTGAAGCAGAACGTACCTCCGCAACGAAAGATTCCATTGCTTTTACGCAGGTAGGCTTGACCGTACCCTTTGTCAGTTCCATTTCCGGTCGTTCTTCCATGACTGCAATAAGCAGTTCATCCAAACACCCGGAAGCAGCCATGAAACTGTTAAATATTGTCAACACAGACAAGGAAATCTTCAACCTGCTCAATTACGGCCTGGAAGGGCGGGACTATACCAAAAATGCGGAAGGCAAAGTCGTGAAGGCAGAGAATCCTAAGTACTTTATCAGCGCCGGCTGGTCCATGGGTAACCAGTTCAACCTGGATCTTCTGGAAGGCCAGGCAGATGGTGTCTGGGAGGAAACCGACCGGATCAACAGGGAAGCAGATATCTCCCCCGTCAGCGGTTTCTCCTTTGACCAGGCCAAGGTAAGCAGTGAGATTGCCAAGATTGCCGCCGTAAAAGAGGAATACAAAAGCCTGGCATTCTTCGACAACTGGGAAGTACGATTTGATGAATACATGAACAAACTGGATGCAGCCGGGCTGGACACATATCTTGCCGAACTGCAGAGACAGCTTGATGAGTGGAGGGCTGAAAACCTGTAAAAAAAGCCAGAATAAGAACGGGTGCATGAGAAAGGCCAGTTACCAGGATCCGCTGGTCCTGGTAACTGGCTTGCTTTCTCCATATCCCATTTTCATGCCTTGGCAGTGCGCCGCCAGGCGCAATGTGAGTCCGGTAAAAGAAAGGAGCCTCTTCCATGGATCCCCAGTCCACCCGCTTTTTCTCCTTCGGAAGCAGACTGTCCCAAAATCCCTGTGAGCTGACTGGCTGCAGGACTGCTTTCCCGAATCCAGACCCCTTTGTCATACGGTTTCTGGGCACCCTCTGTGATCTATCGTGGCGGCAGGTTCTATATGTATTACTCCTCTTGCCGGGGAGAAGATGGAACCTATTACTTGTTCTACTGCACAGATCATGCCTGCGGCAACTGTCTGGACCGTCCGGGAACCGCCGTTCTGGTGGATAGATTCCTGGATCCCCTTACCCTGGAAGGAACCCCCCACCTAGTCCTATGGCCTACCATGGATCGGGAGATTTCCGGAAAAGGTGCCATTTCTCCCCTGACAGACTGGCATACTGTGGAAGGCCCCTTCTACCTGCGCCATGGGAAATGGGAATATCTCATGTACAGTGGAAATTCTTTTGAACAGGAAGACTATTTCCTTGGCTATGCCCGCTGCGCAAAGCAAGGCAGCCTGCCGGATAAGACCTGGGAAAAATATCCTGGATCTCTTCCCTTTGGGAAATGGGCAGGGAAGCTTCTGGCGGCTTACACTCTCAGACCAGGTGTCCGTAACTCTTCCCCTATCTTCCACACAGGGGTATACTGTTCATATCCGGGTGGAGGATGGACTGGCCGGTGTGCTGGCAGACCGGCAACTCCTCTATAGCGGCCCTATATCCTGCCGCCCCTGCCTCTGTCTCAGCGGCAACTGCGGGCTGCGCATTTCCCGCCTGGAAATTGTGGGACTTGGCAGCACCTATTGACAGCCAACAGGAAAGGAACCCTACCCATGAAATGCAAGCCTTTACTTCTGACATACGATGACACCTGGCAGGAAGAAGTCTGCTCCTATCCCCCGGAAGGAGGCACTACCTTAAGGGGAACCATGACCGTGCGCACTTCCCCCCTGTCCTCTCCCTTTACCGGCAGGCGCATCCTGGCCACCTTCCAGGCTGCCTCCCCGGAAGAGAGGATCAGCCTGGCCCTGGCCTTTTCCTTCCCACAGTGGTGCCCGGAAGAGGACTATCTCCTGGTGCCTGCCGCGGTATACGATGCCAACCGGTTCCACATCAAAAAAGTGCCCTATGCCCCCATGTTCTCCCCGGAAGACTATGGGACGCAGGTGCCTGTGACCACCACGGACATTCCACACTTTGGCACTGGCCAGGGACAGGACGCCATCTCCCTGCGGGCAGGGGACAGCTCCCTCCCGGCAGTTTTCCTGTATCTCAGGAAGGAACAGAAAGGGATGGCTTTCCTCTATCCCTGCCAGGGAGAAGATGGTGCCGAGAATGGCTGTGTCCTTCTGGAGAACAGACGGGAATCCTCTGCCAGCCTCGCCCTGCGCTTCCTGTCCCCTGCCGTCCGAAGCCGGGGCATGTACCGCTTCCTGAACATCCGTTCGGATGCCCCCTGTGAGGACCAGCCCGGATCCCTAAGGCCCGGGGAATGCCTGTCCATACAAGTGGACTGCCTGGAATTTAACAGTCACAGCCTGGCAGAATTTTATGAGACCGTATATAGGTTAAGCCATGTGGCGGATCCTGTAGCAGGCTCCCGTTCCCTCCCCCACTGTGTGCCCTTCTCCCACGGCTTTCACCTGGTGGAAGACAAATACAACCGCTATAGCTGGCATTCCCGGTATGGATTTTACTGTGTGGGGGAAAACGAGAATCTGTACTCCTGCTGGCAGACCGGATGGGTGGGCGGTATCAACGCTGCATGGCCCCTGTATGCCCACGGTTCGGATGTGACCAGACAGCGTGCCCTGTCCACCATGGACTTTCTCTTCCGTCACATGCAGGCTCCCTCCGGCTTCTTCTATGGGATCTCTGACGGGGAGCACCTATATGGGGATGACTTTGCCCATATCGACCGCAAAGAGATCTCCCTGGTGCGGAAAAGTGCCGATGCCTTATATTTCTCTGCCTGTATCCTCCTGGAGATGAGAAAGAGATCGGAAATACCGCTTCCGGCCTGGGTGCAGGGCCTGCGCAGGTGTGCAGATGCCTTCTGTCTGCTGTTTGACCGGGAAGGCCAGCTGGGGCAGTTCCTGGATGTGGATACCGGGGACATCCTGGTGGGATGTTCCGCCTCCGGCGGGATGGCCCCTGCAGGGCTGGCCCTCTGTTCCCTGTATTTTGGGGAACCAGGCTATCTGGACAGCGCCAGGAAAATTTCCGGGTATTACTATGAGAATTACACCCGTATCGGCCTGGCCAACGGCGGTCCCGGGGAAATCCTCTCTGCCCCGGATTCCGAGAGTGCCTACGCCCTCCTGGAAAGCTATGTGATCCTCTACGAATGTACCCGGGATACCTGTTTCCTGGACTATGCCAGGGAGGCTGCCTCCCTCTACGCCACCTGGTGTATGCCCTATGATTATCCCTTCCCTGCCCACAGCACTTTCGGCCAGGCAGACATGCGCACCACCGGGGCCGTCTGGGCCAATGTCCAGAACAAGCATGGCGCTCCCGGACCATGCACCCACTCCGGCTCCGCCCTGTTCCGCCTAAGCCGTTACACCGGGGAGGCTTCCTACATGGAACTGTGCCGGGATACCTCCCACAACATCACCCAGTACCTCTCCCGGGATGACCGTCCCCTGTGGGATTATACCTATGAGAAGGCAGCCCCCAGCGGCTTTATGTGTGAACGGGTGAGTACCTGCGACTGGGAGGGCTATGACAGGATCGGCGGCATCTATGCCTCCGGGTGCTGGTGTGAGGCCACAGCCCTGTGTATCGCCACGGACATCCCCGGAATCTGGCTGGACAGGAAGAGAGGCCGCCTGTGGGTCATCGACCATGTGGAATGCACCCCCATCCCAAATGGCCTCTTCTTGAAAAACAGCACCTCTTTTCCAGCAAAGATAAATGTACTCATTGACAATGGGGAATGGGAATCTGGCTGCTTCGACTATCGGGCACAGCTTTGGCAGGTGGAACTTGCACCTGGCCAGGAGCGGGAGATTATCCTTTCCCTGGAAGCGGACTTCCTCCCATACCGGATACGGCAGTTTTAGAAGATACTGTTTCAAACAAAATACCAGAAAGGATGTGATCTTATGATGCAGCAATGGTTCAAGGATGCCAAGCTGGGTGTCTTTATGCACTGGGGACTTTATTCCGTCAAGGGAATTGCAGAATCCTGGAGCTTTTACAAAGGAGAGATTTCTTACGAAGATTACATGGCACAGGCTGGAGGGTTCACAGCCTCCCGGTATGATCCGGTAAAATGGGCCGATATTTTCACCCGCTTCGGCGCCAGATACAGTGTACTCACCGCCAAACACCATGACGGCTTTGCCCTGTGGGACACCCGGTATTCTGACCTAAATGTGGTGAAACAGACCCCTGCAGGCCGGGATCTGATCGGTCCCTACTGCCAGGCCATGCGGGATGCCGGGATCCGTGTGGGGCTGTATTTCTCCCACCTGGACTGGTCCCACCCGGACAACAACGCCATCATCCGCCCGGATACCGACCTGCCCTATCACCCCAGGACCTTCCCCCAGGGTGCCCCTGACCCTAAGCGATGGAAGAATTTCCTGCGCTTCCACCGGGGCCAGCTGGAGGAACTGATGACCCGCTATGGAACCGTTGACCTAATGTGGTTTGACGGGGACTGGGAGAAGAATGCCGACCAGTGGGACATGAAGGGACTGCGGGAATACCTGCACCGCCTGAATCCCCAGGTGATCCTCAACAGCCGCATGCAGGGCTATGGGGATTACGAGACCCCGGAGCAGGGATTCCCCGTGGGGGATCCTGTGGGGGAAGCCTGGGAGTACAATGTCACCATGAACAATTCCTGGGGATATGTGCCCACTGACCAGGACAACAAGCCCGTATCCCGTCTGGTGCGGATGTTTACAGAGGTGATCAGCCGGGGTGGGAACATGCTCTTAGACATCGGTCCCCTGGCAGATGGCACCTTCCAGCCTGAGCAGGAGAAGCGCCTGTTGGAATTCGGGGACTGGCTGCGGCCTGTGTCAGAAGCGGTGTATGGCACGGAAAGGGGAATCGGCCTGCGCCATTACTGTGGGCCTTCCACCCTGTCCAAAGACCACCGCACCCTGTACCTGTACGCCTTCGGCAGGCCGGGGGATCTGTTTCTCAAGGGACTGCATACCCCCGTAAAAAAAGCCACCGTACTAAGGAGTGGCCGGATGCTTCCTGTGGAGACCATGATCGGCGCTCCCTGGAACGGTGTGCCTCCCACGGTGTGGATTCCAGTGCCGGAGGAAGAGGCTGATCCTTATGCCACGGTAGTGCGTCTGGACCTGGATGGGGAAGTTTCCCTGTTTGAAGGGGCAGGAGGTGCCATCGCCTATAATTGACCGGATACCAGGGCCCTATGGCCAAAAATGCAGCCAACGCCATTCGAAAGTGCCATGAACGGCACCTTGACGCCCCCCACATCCTGATATGAGGAGTATACAGATGACATTTGACAGACTTTATCCTAGTAAAAAGCTGCTCCAGGTAGAGCAGCACCTGCGGAAGGTATGGGCAGGGGAGATTCCCTGCACCTATTCTTCCCTCACATCCCAGTCCTATTACAGAGGCCTGCGGCCCAGGGAAGACATGTACCGGGCAGCAGCAGACTTTGGAGACTCTGTGCTCTTTGTGCCGTATCTGTCCCCCCAGGGCCATGACAGGTTCCCCAGGTTCTCCGATTACCTCTTCTATCTGCACTCCATACAAAAGCCCGGCACCAGGTTGTGGCTCCTTTTAGATCCCAATGACCCGGACTATCCCAGACAGCCGGAGGCAGCCAGGGCCATCACAGGGGAGCCGGAGGGCACCTGAAAGAGAGGGAAGCCGGGGGAAATACAAGCAGACAAAGGCCTTTAAAACACCTGAATATCCCGCCTACCCTCCACGCCTCCCTGCACCAGCGCTGCTGTCACTCCTGCCGCCAGCATAAGCCCCCCTGCCACAAGGGCCAGTCCCTTCGGCCTGGTGATCTCATCGAACCGGAACATGGCAAGCCCGCAGAAGACCACTCCCCCGACTCCTGCCGGCAGCAGCCAGGCAATGGCTGTGATATAATTCTCCAGATGGCATGTGGCCACGAATACTGCCAGGGCCATCCCCAGAGAAAAAGCCGCAACCACTGCCAGGTGGGAAAGGATATTCTGTCCCAGGGTCCAGGGATGCCAGCCGATAAAGCCGCTGGAAAAACAAGAGAGACTACAGTCCCAGAAACTTGTCACCTGGTTGCGGACAGCAATCCTTGCATAGACCGCCATGACCAGGGCTGTCATCACCAGGCAGGAAGCCACTACCGCTGCCAGTCTATGCCAGTAGGTGGCCCTGCCCTGCCGGAAGCTGTACTGCAGGGCAGGCATCCGACTCCTGTTCTCCGCAACCATGTAGGGCAATACCAGGATGATCAGGGCCAGTACCAGGAAAACTCCCATGAAACGCAGCACTTCAAAATTGTAGTACGCCACATTGGAAGGCAGCATGCCATACACTTCCCCGGCATTGCGCTCTGCCACCCTCCTCTGCTGCTTTTGGTCCAGACCGGTATACTGTCCTGTTCCCCCGCCCAAAGCCTCCTGTTCATAGGCTGCAAGATAGTAATCCCAGATCTCATAGGGAAGCAGACGTTCCATTTCTTCTCCCAGGTTCACCTGGGGAAAGGCTTCCTGTAGTGCCCACCACAGCCGGTTTTCATCTTCCAGGGAAAATCCATTCTTATTTCCATGAACCAGGTCAACAAAGCTATGGATTCCCAGGCTCCCAAAGTCTTCATTGGCCGCTATATACCCATCCAGGCTGCTCCCCTCATACACCGGCCTTGACTGCTTCCACTCCTGGAATTCCTCCGGGGAAATCCTGGCCCCGTATTGTGCCATAAAAGATCTGACCATATCTGCTTCCATGTGGTAGCTTCCCATGGCAGACTGCACATAAGGCCGTAAGAACAGGGAAAAAAACAACAGACCGAATACCACCAGATACAGTATTTTCCTAATAGAAAATATTTTCTTCATCTCCTGCCATACCATTGCCATATTTTGGAACCCCTTCCTTTCTGTCAGCGTCAGCACAAAAACTTCCTAAATTGCCGAAATATCCGTCCTTTCCCACATGAGGCCTTCCCTCTTCCATATCACAGATCCTCCTTCAAAAAACGGCAGTTTCGCGCCCGGCACCACCCAAGCACCACCACGCCCCAGAAGACCACGAACAGCACCTCGTACCCTCTTGCCGACAGGAAACTGCCCCCACTGGCAAACCACCGCCCCGCCTTCCCGGCGAAGTCCACCGGATTGAACCGCAATACAAAATACAACACCGTTTTCCTTGGAAAAACCTGTGTCAGTACAGCCACTCCGAAACAGATAAGGGCCAGCTTCCCTACAGCCGGCAGGATCCTGTGACTTGCTGTCACTGCCACGTAGGCCAGCCCCCCGAAGAGACAGGCCACACACCAGCACACCAGGAACTGCAATCCCAGATATCCCCGGATACTCACAGGGAATCTGGTGACCAGGGGAAAAAAGGTATCCAGTACCATCATGCTTCCCAGGCGGGTGTCCCAAAGTTTTCCCAGAGGAAATACCACTCCTGCCATTCCCATGGTCATGGCCCACACTGCCACTGTACATCCCGTGGACACCATAATCGCCGCACGGCCTTTCACCGCCTGGATCCGCCTTCCCAGGCGGGAGGCGTAGATTTCTGCCCCGGTCCGCTGGTCAAAAGGCTCATTCACACACCGCATCATCAGAAGCACTGACCCCAGGATGGATTCCACTGTAAGGGCCAGGGAAAGCCACCTGGAATACAGATCGAAGAAACGGCCTCCACAGGGTACGAAGAACCCTCTGGCCGTTTTGTCCTGCCGGTTCTCCTCTATCACCGGTTCCAGGGTGGCGTATACCTTTCTGGCATACGCCGCCGCATCCCCCTGCAGCTTTCTGGACAATATATAAGTATCTGCCAGGTCGGCAGCTGCAAACTCCCGGATCAGATGCAGAGTCCCCTCCAGTATATTCTGCACCGGGATCTTCCCTGGATCCCCTCCCTGGGATCCGGCAAAGGCCTGGAGAATTTCTTCCACATTTTCCTGGTCCAGCCATAGGACGCCACTCTCCGCCAGCTTGCGGCTGATCTCCACATACTCCTGCTGTTCCTGGAAATTCCAGACGATCCACAGATTCACCACCATGGATCCCATGAGAAACAGCCACAACAGCCTGCTGCAGCAGATCCGCCTGCATTCCTCCCACACCATATGCGGTCTCCTTTTCCTAATTCCAATTCCCTTCCTGCTTCCTGTCATACCCATACGACCCACACAAACCAATCCCACAGAATCGCCTTTCATAATTGGTAGGTATGCAGAAACACGTCCTCCAGCCCCGGTCTGCAGGCCTGCCAGTCCTCTCCTGCCCTCCTGTCACTGATGAAACGCACCCTTACCTCTGTTCCCTCCTGGCGCTGGGAGAGCACCTGGTAATGCTCTTCCCATTCCAGAAGCCGCTCCATTGGGATCAAGGCCTCAAAGACCCTGCCATCCAGGCTGTCACAGAGATGCTCCACCGTGTCATTGCAGTAGAGCTTACGGTCCCGGAGCATAAGGATATGATTGGCAATGAATTCCACGTCTGACACGATATGGGTGGATATCAGCAGGATCCTGTCCTCTGACATCTGTGTCAGAATCTTGCGAAAGCGCATCCGTTCCCCGGGATCCAGGCCAGCAGTGGGTTCATCCAGCACCAGGATATGTGGATCATTTAAGAGAGCCTGGGCAATGCCGATGCGCTGTACCATCCCCCCGGAAAATTTCTTCATTTTCTTCTTCGCCTCACCAGACATCCCCACCAGTTCCAGCACTCTGCGGATCTGCCCGTACAGACCTTCCCTGGGCATTCCCTTCAGGATTCCGATATACCGCAGGTATTGCTCCGGCGTATAGTCCCTGTAATACCCGAAATCCTGGGGCAGATAACCGACTTTCTCCCGGTATGCCCCGTCCAGCACATGGATATCCTTTCCCTCATACAGGATCCTTCCCTGGGTGGGGAACAGCAAGGTGGTAATCAGTTTCATCAAAGTAGTCTTGCCTGCCCCATTGGGTGCCAGCAGCCCATATACCCCATTTCCCAGTTCCAGGTTTACATCTGCCAGGGCGGTGAAATCCTTATATTTTTTCGTCACATGCTCAAGCTGTAGCATCAGAATACTCCTTTCGAAATAGCAGTGTGGTCAAGTACTGCAACTGCCGCAGGTAGAGCCACAGGCTGCACAGACCTGTGGCCAGGAACACATACACCGGGATCCATCCCAGGAATGCCCCATACACCTGGGGAAAGTACAGCAGCGCTGTCACATGTAGCACCAGCCAGATTCCACAGACTGCCACTGCCCATCCCACACGCCTCCCCCGCTCCATGCCTGCCAGCAGCAGCACAGAGAAACAGGTCAGAGAACTGAAGGACACTGCCAGAAGCCGTATCACATCCACCTTATACTGTAGAAAAAGTACCAGGATATACAGGCCATTGCCGCCCATCCCCAGGAAGCTGGCTGCCAGCATCCTCACTGCCAGCACATGGAAAAAAGTGTACTTGTAAGACATGTGCAGCCCATAACACCCATTCTGGACATCCTTACACCAGAACAGCAGGAAAATGCATGCATACAATACCGGAGAAGCACAAAACACCACCAGGTCTGCACTTGCCACCAGGTCTGACATGCATTTCATCAGCAGGTATAACACAAGCAGGGAAATGACAAAGGCCAGGCAGAATACATCCCCCATACCCGCCAGCAACTGTCCCGGGCCCAGTTCCCGGTACAAGTCCCAGAAGAAGGCAGCCACTCCCCTCCGGGGCGTCTTCTTCTCCCATGCCTTGGCCAGCTTCTCATTCTGTTCCTTCTCCTCCACCCTGGCCCACATGCCCTCTAGGAATTGCTTCTGCTGTCTGTCTATTTTCAAGTAAACACCCCCTCTTTTCGGGGAATGACTTAGATTTTCTTGGACCAGGCTCTCTCTGGCCCTAGAAAATCTTCATTCCCTTCACACTTCCTTCTTCCAGGAACCCAGACGCTTCCTGGCCCTGTGAATGGCAATCTTCACCTGGGGAACGGTCTGTTGCAGGATATAGGCAATCTCCCGGTAACTCCTGCCCTCCACGGCATACAGGTACAAGGCTTTCCTCTGGGTCTTAGGAAGTTGCCCGATCTGCGCCACAAGCTGTAGCCTGCACTCTTTCTTCAAGTAGGCTTCTTCCGGAGACTGCTCCCGGCCCGGCTGTGCCTCCAGCCACTGTTCTCCTTCGCCTTCCAAAAGCAGTTCTTCCTTCCCGGCTTTCCTCAGACAGTCAATGGATTTGTGCCGGACCATCCCATGCAGATAAGTGCGGAAGGGAAACGCAGGCTGGTACCGCCCACGATGGACATAGAGATCTGCAAAGCAGTCCTGGGCAATATCCTGAGCCAGCATTTTGTCCAGGCCCATACGTTCCGCGGCCCATATGACTTCCTGGTAATAGCGCAGCACCAATACTTCGAAGGCCTTTCTGTCATCCCTGACAGAGAGCGCCATCAGTTCCTGGTCTGTCAACTCCTCCAGGCCACACCGTTCCACCTTCCCTTCACCTCCTTCCTGCTCCCTGCAACCTGCCCAGGATGTATCCTGGCCCGGACAATCCCGTCTTCTCCAGCCATGTCTTTGCCGTACGGGGCGGCTCCATGGAATCCCCATGGAGCCGCTTTGTGAAAAGCAGCCAACTGTCTTCCTGTTTCTATATTCGTCCCAGTCAGCCAGAAGTTACACCTGGAATAAAAATTTGCAGGATTTTTCTCTACATTCTCTCTTCCTGCGAACAATACACGGAAATAACCTGCTGCACAAATGCAGCAGTACCATCCCCGCCTGCCCTGTCAATATTTTTCCGGAAGCGTTCATCCCCTACATACATCTGCCCTAATCCCTGCAAGATTTCATCGGTGCATACATAGTAGTGATCCGTGATGAATTTCTGCAAAGCAGCTATTTTTTCCTGTACCTCCTCTGCCGCAGGTGGTAAGTGCCGAAGCGCCCCCAGTCCGGAAAACTGGCCTGACAGCTGGTTCGCTATCTCATTCTGTTCCTCCTGGGACTGTGTTGCCACCCTTTGCGAGAAATCCTGGTAAGCCTGTGTATTCCCCCACCTTGCCTTAGCCTCTGCTTTATACTGCTCTATCTCACTCTTGTCAAAAACTTCAAAACCCATTGCCATGTCTCCTTTTCTTTGTATTTCACGGGCAAAGCTAATCAGATCCCCTATGTGTTTATATTGTAATTCCAACAGTCTGATTTGCCGGTCAAGCGCCTCTGACGGGTCAAAACCGGGACTGTCCAGAATTCCTTTGATTTCTTTTAAGGGAAACTGTAATTCACGAAATAATAAAATATTCTTGTGAGTTTACTGACTTCTTTTACTGTCCGCATCCTTCTTCCTCCCGTGTCATTTCAGTCTAATCTATCACGTTACGTCAGAGTCAATAGTAATTTTGAAAAAACACCATGTCAATAAATATTTTGAAGAGACACCGTTGACATCCCATGGAATATCCCTTATAATCAAAGAAAATCTTTGGAGAACAGAAAGGACGCGGGAATGATTATTCGGTAATGATCACCAGACAACAGGACACTAGAAGGGAAGGAGAATGTCTCTTTCTTTTGCATGCTTTGTTTGTAGGGATTATCTGCCGTAATAATCATGCTTATGCGTTTTTTTGTCTTCCAGGACATTTTGACAGATGGCTTTTGTCCGATGGACGACTTTTGTCTGATGGACGACTTTTGTCCATTTCCATGGGCAGCGGGCCGGGACAGCTTTGGCCAGACTGGCATGCGCATACAGTTGTGTTCCTTGTCAGGGCCGACATAGAATCAGCCTGGCAGATAGCAGGTAATCCCTCTGAAGACAGGAGGGATTTTTTCATGCAGCAAAAATTATATCTACAGGCAGAACATATTACCTTGCGTTTCGGGGAACAAAAGATCCTGGATTTTGACAGGTTTGTGGCATACCAGGGGGAGCGCATTGGCCTGGTAGGGGCCAACGGTGCAGGCAAGACCACACTCCTAAGGGTGCTGTCCGGGGAACTGGAACCAGATACAGGAACTGTGAAGACCATGTGTGACACCCACTTTTTCCGGCAGTTTTCAGAAGGTGTGGATCCCCTTGAACTGGATGGAAAGGAAATGAAGACCCTGCAGGTCCAGAATAAGGTCTGGCAGGACATGGTCAGCGGCGGTGAGGATACCAGGATACGGCTGGCCTGGATGTTCAGCAGCGGGAAGCAGCTGGTCTTCCTGGACGAACCTACGGCCAACCTGGACAACAAGGGTATCACCCTACTTAGGCAGAAACTCCTGGAACTGGATACCATGATTATCGTCAGCCATGACCGGGCACTGCTCAACGCTCTCTGCACCAGGATCGTGGAGATCCGGGATGGCAGGCTCACCAGTTATGACGGCAACTATGATGCATACACCCAGCAGAAAAAACAGGCTGTGCAAAGACAATGGACAGAATACGAGAATTATACCAGTGAGAAGAAAAGGCTGGAAAAAGTGTATATCCAGAAAAAGCAGAAAGCCGCTTCCATGGAAAAACTGCCTAAGGGAATGTCCCCCCGGGAGGCAGGACTTCGGAATTTCCTCTCCAGACATCCCAAGGACGCAAAAGCCCGAAGGATGGAAGCTTCTGCCAGGAATGTGCGGGAACGGCTGGAACATATGGAAGTAAAGGAAAAGCCCCGGGAACTGCCGAAGATACGCCCGGATTTCCGCCTGACCGATCCACCGGAAAATGCCGTGGTAATCCGGGGAGAGGGAATCTCTTTCTCCTACGAAAATGGCCGGGAGATCTTCCAGGATGCCTCCTTCCAGATCCCGAATAAAAGCCGGGTTGCCATCGTAGGGGAAAACGGCGCCGGGAAGACCACCCTCTTAAACCTGATCAGACAATCCCTCCCCCTGGAAAAGGGTTCCATTTATATAGTGCCCAAGGCTTCCATCGGACTCCTGGACCAGAACATGGCCACATTGGATTATGAAAAAACCGTCCTGGAAAACGCGATGGCAGAAAGTGTACAGACGGAAAAACTGACCCGGACGATCCTGGCCAGGCTCCTGCTGTCCGCAGAAGATATCCGCAAAAAAGCTGGCGTCCTGTCCGGCGGGGAACGGATCAAGCTGTCTTTCGCAAAGCTGTTCGTGGGCAGGGCCAATGTCCTGATCCTGGACGAGCCAACCAATTACCTGGACATTCCCTCGGTGGAAGCCCTGGAGGAAATGTTCTCGGAATATGAAGGGGTTCTTGTGTTCGTATCCCATGACGAGGCCTTTATCCGGGCCTGCGCAACACAGATCCTGGAAATAAAGAACGGGAAGATTCTGCCCTATCCGGGGACGCCGGATGCATATTTTGCCCAGAACTTCTGGTGATCTGTCCCAGGTGCCTACAGATTGTAAAAGGCCAGGAACCTGTTCACGGGTTCCTGGCCTTATGCTTTCCTATTCTATACATCCTGTTCTATTCTGCCTGCCTTGCCTTCAGCTCCTTCACTTCGTCAAGAGAAAGTCCGGAGATATCTGCAATCTCTTCTAGCGCATATTTTCCTGCCGCCAGCATTTTTTTAACCGTATTGACTGCCCCTTCCCTTATGCCTTCCCTTATGCCTTCCTTTATGCCCTCCTGTATAGATTCTTTTCTCATATCTTCCATTGCTTTGCACATGATTAAGATACCCTCCTTACTTTCCTTGAAAAACCGGACTCTGTCTGCCAATGTTCCATAATACATATCCGCTGCGTCCGTACAGGAGAAATCATGCATTAACTTCCCAATGGGCGTATCGCTGCGGTAAGTGCCATTAACATACAGTATGTGCGAACCGTCCTCAAATCTTTCCCCGGTTCCTAAAAAGCACCGCTCAACCGGATAGAGCGGTAGCCCTTTTCCCATTACGTCATTCTCTGTGATAAAGATTACCCACGTTTCCGGCA
>CAJUGH010000005.1 GCA_910586215.1 uncultured Acetatifactor sp.
CAACACCCTGATTCACCGGTTCAAATCCGGTCTGCGCCTCTGAAGAACCCCGATTTATGTGGGGTTTTTTATTGCTTACTCTTCTCCGGGGATGCGGCGGGAGGACACCGGGCAATATCATTTACATAAGGAACTGCTGTGGTGTGGAAGAGCATCTGGAACTGGCGGTGGCAGAGCGACCGGAGGGACCATTTATTCCAGAAGCACATTGGTTGTTTGAATCCACAATCGACGGCCATTTATTTCAGGACGAAGATGGCAGTCTGTATTTATACTATGTCAGCTGGAGAGAGGGGCATACCTACGGACTGTATGGCTGTCAGCTGGACAGCGCTGCGCTGGTACCGGTAAAGGATAGCGAGCGGCTGCTCCTTGTGGCGACAGAATCCTATGAATGTCACCAGGCACCGGTGGTGGAAGCTCCTTATATGATCTGCAGAGAAGGACGTTATTATCTTACTTATTTAGGTAGCCATTATAAAAGCCCGCATTACTGTGTCGCGTATGCAGTCAGCGATACTCCGCTGGGGAAATTCAGCCGCTGCCCGGGAAATCCGCTGCTGGTCGGAAACGGACAGGTAAGCGGGTGCGGCCATCATTGTATTGTGCAGACGCCCGCAGGCGAGTTGTATTTACTATATCACACACATGCATCCCCCGATGGGAAGGTACATCCGCGGCAGCTGGCTTTGGACAGACTTTATTGGGAGGAAGACCGGCTGGTCACTTCCGGACCTTCGACATTGCCTCAGCCTGTGCCGGTAATCTGAAAAATGGCAATGCCCGTAATTGCGAACGATGGATGGGGGCACACGGTATTAGACAGTGTAACGCTGTATGATTACGAAGAGGTGGGGCACCGTATACAGACCCACAGCAGAAGAGAGGAGCATAAGATGAGACGTAGTGACAGGGAGATAACGGATATCCAGGAGATCCTTGCAGTAATGAAACGGTGCGATGTGTGCCGGCTGGCCTTACATGATGTGGAATATCCCTATATCCTGCCGGTTAATTTTGGCATGCAGATAGAGGATGGCCAGGTGATCCTCTATTTCCATGGGGCCAGGGAGGGCAGAAAGTATGATCTGATTGCCAGGGACAACAGGGCCAGCTTCGAGATGGACTGTTCCCATAAACTGGTCCTGGATCCCCACAAGGGAAACTGTACAATGGAGTATGAAAGTGTGATCGGCCACGGCAGGATTGAAGTTGTGCCAGAGGCAGAGAAAGAGGATGCCCTGTGTCTGTTGATGCAGCATTACCATGCAGAGGACTTCCAGTATGACCGGGCTGCCATACCACGCACAGAGGTGCTGCGCCTTGTGGTGGAACAGGTAACCGGCAAGGCCCGCAGAAAAAGTGGAAACTGATTGTTAAGCACATTCATCCAGTATACCATACGTTGTGGTGTTTTGGATAAATGTGCTTTTTTGCTGCTTTCTTGATGCCGTTTTGATGCATATGTGCCGTATATTGAAAAGTGAGGGACAGTTAGGAATAAGTTGTAATGCCGGAGAAGGTATTGCGTACATAGGAGGGATATGGGATGGCAAAGAGAATATGGAAAGGCATGTCTGCAGCCATACTGGCAGGGATGGTTATGATGACGGCATGTGCGGCAGGATCCTTCTGGGAAGAGGATCCGCATATCCATAAGGGCCAGGAGGACCAGACCATAGTGGGACATCATGCCGAAGAAGCAGAAGAGACCTGGAAGGGGCAGGAGCCCCAGAAAGAGAGGGCGATTCACAAAGAGGAAAAGACCCAGGAAGACCAAGAGGATCCAGGGGGCCAGGGAAGTCGGGAGGAGTCTTTCTCCTGGCCCAGGGTAGCGGCCCTTTCTGGGGATATGTGGATAAGCGGCGTGATGAACTCTGAGGGCTGTTACTGTATATATGACGGACATTCTTTCGGCTATATGACTGAGACAGGGGAAGAGATCACACCGTTTATCTATGAGGAAGCTACAGCCTTTTCCGAGGGGCTGGCCTGTGTGTACATGGATGGAAAATATGGTTATATCGGCAAAAATGGGGAGACAGTGCTTCCCTTTGTGTATGATCAGGCCTCTCCTTTCTCCGAGAGACTGGCCTATTTTTGTATGGGAGGAGAATATGGGTTCATGAACCGGGAGGGTGAGGTGGTCCTGCAATTGGATTGTGACAGCGTCAGTTCCTTTAAGGAAGGACGTGCTTATTTCAGCGTGGACGGCAGGTACGGTTATGTGGATCAAAACGGGAGGATCCTGGTGGAGCCGGTGTATGAAGATGCAGGATATTTCCGGCATGGGCGGGCAGTGGTGGCAAAAGAGGGCAGGTATGGGGTAATTGGGACAGAGGGGGAGGAGATCATTGCTCCCGAATATGACTGGATCGAGGTACATGAAGACTATATTTTTGCGGAAAGGGAAGGATATCCTGTCTGTTTTGACTGGAGCGGGGAACGCTGCCTACAGGGAGCCTGGGAGGATATCAGGGTATGGGACGGTGGGTTATTCACCGTGAAGAAGAATGGAAGGTTTGGACTGGCAGACAGGCAGGAACGGATACTCTTGGAACCAGAATATGATGCGGTCTACCCGATTCCTGGAAAAGAGATGGCAATCGTGAAAAAGGAGGATCTTTTTGGCGTATTGGATTTCCAAGGAAACGAAAGGGTACCGTTCCTGTATCACTGGATGACTTATGAAGCCAGAGATACAAAAGAAGGCTTGCAGGTCATGTGCAAAATTCCCCTGGAGGAGGGGGAAGATGGGAAAGGGTATCAGGAGAAATACGGGTACCTGGCATGGCAGGATGCCACAGCATCTGATATGGCAGGACACACGGGTGCGGGCGGGGAAGAAGGCAGGAAAACATACAGTATAGAACCAGAAGGGGCATACAGGATGACAATTCCTGTGAATTACGATTTCCTATCTTCTTTTGTGAATGGCAGGGCTGTAGCAGGGCTTGGGGGGAAATACGGTATTATTCGGGAGGACGGTGTGCTGGAATATCCCATTCAGTATGATCTGGCAGAAGTGTTTGAGGATGGTTCCCTGGCAGTTGGAACAGGGAATGGTATCGAACTGAGATCCTGGGACGGGACCCTGCTTCACACGGGCCATTATGATGCCATCTCTGCCATGGGGGAAGGATACCGGGTAGAGAAGGATGGAAAATATGGATTTCTGGACAGCAGGGGAAAGTTGGTAGTTCCCTTGATATATGATTCCTGTACTTACCTGGCGGACAATCTATGCCGTATGTCCAGACACGGGACCGGGACAAGGAAGATTCTGGTGAAAACGCAGGATGGCCAGGAAAGGGTCTGGAGTGGTGCAGAGGATGTATTGTTCCAGAACCAGATCACCCCCAGGGTGAAAGAATATGCGGAATTTACACGGAATGTCCTCATCAGCACGGAAGGAGGCGATTACCATACAGACATGGAGGAACTTCGGTCTTACAGGAGGTTCAGCAAGCTTTACCGCATGGAAGGTAGTGGGGGATTATTGCTGTATTTTTATGCAGAGCCTTATGAGCAGATGACGTTCCCCATGTCTCACAGCGGTTTTTTCCTGCTGGAGAATGGACAGGTCAAGGAACTTGTGACAGGCTATGAGTGCGGAGGATCCATGCGGGGGGACTATATCTGCTTCTGGTATGACACAGCCAAGTCTGTGCAAAAGCCGGGTACCCGTGGAAGCTGGGGTGGTTTTGGCGGATATGCATACAGTGGGTATATTGTGCATGCACTACGGGATAATGGTGTGGCAGAGTTCACATCCATTTACCGGGTAGACCAGACCAGCGGAAATTATGGGAAGGAAGAACTCCTGGAACATGCAGGGCTATTCTATGATGGGGAGGGGAATCCTTACACGGAGGAATCTATCCTGCAAGCGGGCACTGTCACGGCATACGAAGTGGATGGGGAGCGGACGACAAAGGAGCATTATGAAGAGGTAAGTTCCAGGTACCTGTATAGGAATGCCCTGGATGCGTTTTAGTACGGGACACGGGTATGCTATTGCAGGAATGTACTTCTTTCCAGCTCACATGGAACGGCAATGGACTGTAAATGGCAAGACAGGGAATCCTCTGGATTACCATTCCAAAGGATTTCCTGCATGGGCGACCAGGGTTTCATACCAGAACTGGCCGGTCTGTGCCGTGGCAGCATCCAACGGGATCTTGCCCTTTGTCTGCAACAGATCTTCACACAGGAGGGCCATGACCTTTCCTTCCAGGCCGGTCTCTCCTCCCTGGGCAAAGCGGTCCAGGCAGTAGGAGAGGGTGTATCCTCCATAATAGAGAAGTTCATGCCAGTCTCCTGGATGGGCATCCAGATAATCCTGGGGATTGGAGGATGTGCCAGGGGCAGAACAGACAGCCTGCAGGAGGGCAGATACAATGGCATCCGTGTCTAGGTCACTGTATTGTATGGCCTGTTGGTAACAGTTCTGTTTCTGGGGCAGGATGAATTTCTGGCTGTCTATTCCGTCATCGGCTATCTGGGGTGGGAATTTTGCGCGGATGTCCGGAACAAAATAACTGCCATCCCGGGGCTGCCAGTATTCTGCCAGGTGGTACCCTTCCTGGTCCAGGTCGAAAGTTATTGCCACTGGGATATGGTTTCCCCCGGTTTCCTGTATACCTTCCTGGGAAATGGCATATTCCTGGTAGAGTGCCCATCCATAGAAAGTGACACGGTGGGTGGCAGCATTGGAAGCTGGCGTTGCAGATACTGTCTGAAGCAGATAAAAATCACAGCACGCAAAGTCGTAATCATCCGGATGGATGGAGGCATCCTGCTGTAGGATGGCATCCCGTATGGCGGAGGCACTGTCGGGATCCAGGGCTTCTGAGGGCATATCGGGAGAGTCGGCATCAGTCTCGGCAGGATCTGCAGCATCCATTGTCTCCACTGCCTCCGGGGGAACATCTGGCCCGTTGGCAGGACTATTCCGCTGGCGTTCCAGTTCTGCCAGGTCGGAAGGTACGTAATCCACGGCAAGCTGTTCCTCCCTGGACAGGCCATTGTACCAGTACAGCCACTGAAGAGTTTCCTCAGACAGATCCCCTGTACTGTACATGTGATCATGATAGCGAATCTGGCTGCCGTCACCGCTGCGGGCTTCGAAGAGCATCCATTTTCCCTCCAGGCAGATTTCCAGGGTATCCTCCTCCCTATACAGGTAAGGATAGCCGGTGCCGAAATTGGACTGGTCGTTTTCCAGTGGAATCTCCGTGCCGCTTACCGTGGAGGTAATCTCCCCGTCCGGATCTTCCGGATGGGTGGTTCTGGTACTTTCCAGGCCGGTATCGTAATAATACCTGTCATCTACCATGACCATGGGGATGACGGCATATCCCACAAGGTCTGATTCTCCCCCCACAGAGTCAGCGATCCGCACAGTGACGCCCCTGGCCTGGACATACACAGTGATATCCTCGTCCGTTGGGTTATCCACGGACACGCCGATCCGGTACCAGGCATTCTTCCGGGCCTGGATTTTCACAGGCATGCCAGGAGTCATATAGGTGGGGGCATAGAGACTGCCACCTGTGGGATCTTCCGGTATATTCCCTGGATTTCCCCATGAATCACTTACGGAATGCTCCGCGGGAAGCAGTACCACCTGGGTGTCGCCCAGGCCGCCAGCAGCAAAGAGCACTACCCTGTTATGGTGGGGGGAGATCTCTTCCTCCGAATAATAGAAGCCCTGTTCGCTGTGGGCAGGAACCAGGATCCCGATCCGGAAGGTATCCTCCCTGGGGTTGGTCAGGAAACAGACAGCGGCCAGGATACAGGCAGACAGGGCTGCCAATAGGAGCCAGAAGGCTGGCTTTTTGTAGTGGAGGATGGTTTTTACCCGCTTTCTCACGCCTACTTCCCCAAAAGCCAGGGGACAGGCCAGGATCATGCGCTGTCCTGTGCTGCAGGATACCAGGGCGCGGGAATAGGCTTTCTTCCAGGCCATGTCACAGGTTCTGATGACTCTCTCATCGCAGGCCATTTCAATGTCCCGGCTAAACAGCAGGTAGGCAGCCCACATAAGGGGGTTCATCCAGTGCAGTACAAGTAGCAGGAAGCCCAGGGGTTTCCACCAGTGATCCCTGCGCTGTAAATGTGCCTGTTCATGGGCCAGCACATAGTCAATGTAGGCGGGATCCAGGCCGGAGGGGAGATAGATGCGGGGCCGCACAACCCCCAGGATAAAAGGTGACGACACCCTGTCACAGATCCAGGCCTGATCTCCCAGGCGGACGGCTTCCCGCACCTGGAGGCGGATCCGCAGGAAACTGAAGATCCCGAATCCGGCAAGGATGGCAGCACCGATTGCCCAGAGGATACCGGCCAGGTATGTCAGCACATGCAGGGGATTGACACTGGCAATGGGATCCGGTGCAAACATTTGTCCCAGCACCGGGTTTATGGCGCTGTTTAAGAATGGAATACCGCTGTCCACGGCAGGTTCCTGGGCATACCGGACAGTGGAGGGGGACAGGACTTCCGCACTGGGAACCAGGCTGAAAGGGCTTTCCGGGAAAAAGGGGCAGGCCAGCCGGATGGCTACCAGCGCCCAGAGGATACAGCATACCCACCTGGGCGCTTTTTTCAGCAGCAGGCGCAGCACCATCACGGCCAGGACCAGCCAGCTTGCGGCAATGCTTGTATTCAGTAATCTTAGGAACAGGGTATCCATATTTATTCCTCCGTTTTATGCCTGGTCTATGATCCGGCGGATCTCATCGGCCTCCTCCTGGGTCAGGGCACGTCCTTTGGTGAAGGCAGCCAGGAAGGCCGGCAGGGATCCTGCGAAGGTGTCCTCCACAAACCGTCTGCTCTGCAGGGAATGGAACTGCTGGCGGGAGAGCAGGCTGGTGACGGTTCCCTTGTTGTTCTCAAACAGGCCTTTGTCGCACAGCCGCTTTAGGACGGTGTGGGTAGTGGTCCGCTTCCAGCCAAAGGCATCCCCGGCCAGTTTCACCAGTTGGGAGGATGTCACGGGTTCCGTTTCCCAGATCATGTCCGCAAACCGGGATTCAATGATACCAAGTTGTATTTCTGCCATCACGATACCTCCTGCTTTTTTCTTTAAAGGGACTACTCTATGTAGTCTATGTGGACATACTACAATATGTAGTCTGTCCTGTCAAGTATATTTCTGAGAAAAAAATTTCAAGGGAAAATTTTCCGGGAAATTTTTCCCGTTTATACCACAAAAAATTCCCTATCTGGAGCATGCTACTTTCCCTATAATAGAATCATCAAACAAAGACCAACTACACAGGGAGGGAAAGGGATGGACACGAAAAAGGCATCCGGGACTGCCGGGAGGAAGAAGGAGAATTTCTGGCAGAACATGTTCAAACACAAGGGGCTGTACCTGATGGCACTTCCAGGAATTATCTGGTTTGTACTGTTCAAGTATGTTCCCCTGGCCGGTTCGGTCATTGCCTTTATGGATTATGACATTTATAAAGGGATCGGTGGTAGCAAGTTTGCAGGGCTGAAACATTTCGCTCATTTCTTTAAGTTCCCGGAGTTCGGGCAGATCTTCCGGAATACGGCCATCCTGGGTGCCTACGATGTGCTGATTGTATTCCCGATCCCCATTCTCCTGGCTATCCTGATGAACGAGGTGCGGGGGGCTAAGTATAAGAAGGCTGTACAGACAGCAGTATATGTGCCTCATTTCCTGTCCTGGGTTATCATCGGCGGTATCTTTACCACACTGCTCTCACCCAACACGGGAATCATTAATTACATCCGGCAGATGATGGGAATGGATTCCATCTACTATATGGCCAGTGAAAAACATATCCGCGGGATCCTGGTCATTGCCAGTATCTGGAAGGAAATGGGATGGAGTTCCATCGTCTACCTGGCAGCCATTGCAGGTATAGACCCGGCCTTATACGAGGAGGATTCGTGATGCGGGATACAAAGCTTTTCAGTGTGCTGCCGGAATACGTCTGTACGCCGGACGGCATGGCAATAGACAGACATGGGAACCTGATACTGTCCTGCCCTAATTATGCCAGGGATGACTGGTCGGGGATGGTACTTAGGCTTGACAGGCAGGGGAAGGCAGAGAAATGGTTTGACGTGCCAGTACATCCTGAGACAAAGGTGGCCCGCAACATGGGCATTGCCTTTGATAGGGAGTGGAACATCTACCTGTGCGATAACCAGGGCTGGAGCGAGAGACCGGAGCTGCTCTACAAGGGACGTGTGCTGAAGCTTAAGGTGACGGACCAGGGGGAGATCCTGGAGACCACTGTGGTGGCAGACGGCATGGAACATCCCAACGGAATCCGGGTGAAGGACGGCTATATGTATGTGACCCAGAGTTACCTGCATCCGGAAAAACGGGAAGATGGGAAGCTGGTGAGTTGCGTGTATCGCTTTGGGCTGGAGGAGAGGGACATCCATGTGACAAATACCCTGGCAGATCCCCACATTTTTGCCACCTTTGTGTCCCAGAACCCGGATTGCCAGTATGGGGCAGACGGCATTGTGTTTGACAAGGCAGGGAACCTGTATGTGGGCAATTTCGGGGACGGTGCCGTGTACCGGATCACCTTCAGGGAAGATGGAAGCCTCGGGGAGAATGAGATTTTTGCCCAGGATCCGGCCCAGCTGCAGAGCACGGACGGCATGATCTTCGATGAGGAGGGCAATCTGTACATTGCTGATTTTTCTGCCAATGCCATTGCGAAGGTCACCCCTGATGGCAGGGTGGAGCGGATCGCCCAGAGTCCGGACTGCACTGGTGTGGATGGAGGCCTGGACCAGCCGGGGGAACCGATTGTGTGGGACGGGCGGCTGATTGTGTCATGCTTCGACCTGGTTACAGGCCCGGACAAGGTGAATTCCAAACATGAAATGCCGGCCACCCTGGTGCAGATGACGCTCTGATTCCCGCAGGCAGTGGTCCAGGCGTTGGCGGCCCTTGTTTAGGACGGACCGAAGCGGAGGACACATACCCGCAGCTTGCTGCTGGGTTGTTAACTGGAAGGACCTTAGGAGGAACCAGGAAACCAGGGATGTTGCATGCCACAGTGGAAGCAGCATCGGACAGGCGGCACTACAGGGACAGGGCCAGATTTTTGGCTGGAAGGCATAAAAGGAGAAGGAGGCAGGGGATGGGAGAATATCTTCTTGCACATGACCTGGGAACCAGCGGGAATAAGGCAACGCTGTACCGGGAGGACGGGACACTTGCTGCAAGTGCCGTGGCAGCATATGGCACCAGCTACCCCAGGCCGGGGTGGGCAGAGCAGGATCCTGAGGACTGGTGGCATGGGGTATGCAGTTCTACGAAGGAGTTACTTGCCAGGACAGGAGTGGATCCAAAAGAGGTGGCCTGCGTGTCCTTCAGCGGCCAGATGATGGGATGCCTGCTGACAGACCGGGAGGGCAGGCCCCTGCGGCCCATGATGATCTGGGCAGATACCCGCTCTTCCAGGCAGGAACAGGAGATCCTGGACAAAACCGGTATGGAGAAGGTGTACCAGGTCACCGGACACAGGGCCAGTGCCTTCTACTCGGCGGCAAAACTTTTGTGGATCCGGGAGCAGGAACCCCAGGTGTATGATAGAGCCTGCCATATGCTCCAGGCGAAGGATTATATGATCTACCGGCTCACCGGACAGTTTGTCACGGACTATTCGGATGCAGGAGGCACCAACCTCTTTGACATAAGGAAAAAGGAGTGGTCAGCAGAAATATGTGACAGCCTGGGAATCCCCATGGAGTTGCTGCCGGAAGCCCATGTGTCCGCGGATGTGGCCGGATATGTCACCAGCCAGGCAGCCAGGGCCTGTGGCCTTCTGGAGGGTACCCCGGTGGTAATCGGGGGCGGGGATGGTGCCTGTGCCTGTACAGGTGCAGGCGCCGTGGAGGAAGGAGATGCCTACTGCGTGCTTGGCTCCTCCTCCTGGATCTCCAGGGTGGACAGGGAGCCGGTATTTGACAGGGGGCTTCGCACCTTCAACTGGATCCATCTGGATCCAGCCCTGTATACACCCTGCGGCACCATGCAGGCGGCAGGGCTGTCCTACAGCTGGTACCGGGACACTTTCTGCGGGGAGGAGAAGGAACTGGCCAGGACCACAGGGGAGAATCTCTACGACCTGCTGGACCGCCAGATCGGCGAAAGCACCCCTGGGGCCGGCGGTGTACTCTACCTGCCCTATCTGTTGGGAGAGCGCAGCCCCAGGTGGAACCATGCGGCCAGAGGTGCCTTCATCGGCATGGATGTGCGGACGAAGAAGGCAGATCTGGCACGGGCGGTGCTGGAGGGAGTGGGCTTTAACCTGAAAGTGATCCTGGACATCCTGGAAGAAGGCAGACCTGGCAGGAGAGAACCCCTTACCCTCATCGGCGGGGGTGCCAAGGGAAAGTGCTGGTCCAGGATACTGGCAGATATCTGGGAAAGGCCCCTGGGGATACCGGCAGACCCGGAGGAGGCCACCAGCCTGGGCGCAGCCGTGTGCGGCGGCGTGGGCATCGGAATGTATGCGGATTACCAGGTGGTGAAAGGGTTCCGGAAGGCGGCAGCACAGATGGAGCCGGATCCGGCCCACAGGGAATGTTACCAGGCATACTACAGGATGTTCAACCGGGCTTATGAGGCATTGGTCCCGGTGTATGAAGGGCTGGCTGGAATTGGCGCTGGCTTGTGATGGGTACATATCGTATGATATGCCGGAAGGCAGGACGGACTCACCTTTTTAGGAGAATATGGAGGTATCAATGAAATATACAGATATGACGCCGGAAAAGCTGGCATCTTATTTTGATCACACACAGCTTAAGGCATATGCGCGAGATGCAGATTTTCAGAGACTGTGTGGGGAAGCAAAGGAATATGGATTTGCCATGGTAGCCATCAACCCGGCCCCGGTGGCACTGTGCAGGGGGATGCTTGCAGGAACGGATGTCCATGTGGGAGCTGCAGTGGGCTTCCCACTGGGACAGAATACCATTGCAGCCAAGGTGTTCGAGACCAGGGATGCCATTGCGAACGGCGCCCAGGAGATAGACTATGTGGTGAATATCACCCGGCTGAAGGAAAAGGATTATTCCTATGTGGAGGAGGAAATGGCTTCCATAGTGGCAGCCTGCCGCAGGGAAAAAGTCATATCCAAAGTCATATTTGAGAACTGTTACCTGGAACAGGAAGAGAAACTGGCCCTCTGCGCCATGGCAAGGGAAGTACGCCCTGATTTTATCAAGACCTCCACCGGTTTTGGCACAGGAGGCGCCACCTTCCAGGATGTGGAACTGATGCAGAATGCCGTGGGGGATACCGTGAAGATCAAGGCAGCCGGCGGCATCCGCAACCTGGAAACGGCCCTGCAGATGATAGGACTGGGGGTATCCCGCATAGGTTCCACCGCCAGCGTGGCCATTGTGCAGGAACTACAGAGGCTGCAGTCCTAGGACACCCCCTTCCTGATCTCACAGTCCCAGGGGTCTGCTTTCCAGGCAGGCCGTTGGCTGTTATAACTGTGAAAACACTTCCCCGATAGGCGCCTGGATCAGCAGGTCAGCGTGGGAATCCCGGGGAGTGGGGGCCTTGTTGACCACCACCAGCTTCTCCCCGGTAAAGTAGTCAATCAGCCCGGCGGCAGGGTAGACAGCCAGGGAAGTGCCGCCGATGATCAGCACCTGGGCATCATGGATATACCGGACGGCCTGGTTGATGGTCTCCTGGTCCAGGCCCTCCTCATAGAGCACCACATCCGGTTTGACGGATCCGCCGCATTTCTCACATACCGGTACGCCGGTGGAATGCTGGATATAGGCTAAGTCGTGGAAATGTCCGCACTGCTCGCAGTAATTGCGCAGCACAGAGCCGTGGAGTTCCAGCACGACCTTGCTGCCCGCTGCCTGGTGGAGTCCGTCTATATTCTGGGTGATAACGGCCCGGAGCTTTCCTGCCTGCTCCAGACTGGCCAGCTTCCTGTGGGCGGCATTGGGGACAGCCTGTGGGAAGAGCATCTTGTTGCGGTAGAACCGGTAGAATTCCTCCGGATTACGGCGATAGAAGGTGTGGCTAAGGATGGTCTCAGGAGGATAGTCATACTGCTGGTGGTAGAGACCATCCACACTTCTGAAATCGGGAATCCCACTCTCTGTGGACACCCCGGCACCTCCAAAAAAGACGATGTTGTCGTACTTTTCAATTATTTCTTTTAACTGTTCTATTTCCTGTAGAAAATTGCCCATGGATTCCCTCCTTCTGTATAAAAGAACCTGCTCGATAAATGTCGCCTTCAAGAATACTGTAGCACATCCCCAGACAATATGCAATACGTAGTTCCTTTCCTGGAAAGAATTCATTTAAGCAAAAAATCAGAAAATCTTAAGAAATCAAGGGTACAGAGATATTGAGGAAATGGATGGTTCTATAGTATAATAGAACCATATTCTTGGCAGGAACAAAATTTATGACAGGAAAACAGGGGAACAACCAGGCAAGATGAGAAGACATGAGGACAGACTGATTCCACGAGAGAAAACCTCCAGAATCATATACCTGGAGCGGCGGGGCAGGGAGAAAAAGGGATATAAGGCGTGGGGGATGTGTTCCTGCCTGGTAGGGGCAGCCTGCATCCTTTATTGTGTTGCCATTGCCATCGGGGGTGCTGGTACAAATTTTTTCCTGATCTGGGCAGTGCTGGGCGCTGTTTTTGTGTTGCTGGGACTGCTGCTGTCCCGCAGGAGCCTGATGGAGCGCCTGCCTGGATGGTTTAAGGGGATAGCACTGGGGCTGTTCCTGTTTGCCCTGCTGGTGTTCGGGGTGGTGGAGGGATTGATTCTGTCCCAGTATCGCGCAGTTCCGGAACATGGCGCAGACTATGTGATTATCCTGGGTGCCCAGTGGAAAGCCACGGGACCCAGTGAAGTGCTTAGGCGCAGGCTGGACAAGGCCATCGAATACCTCCGGGCCAACCCGGACACGAAGGTGATCGTGTCGGGAGGACAAGGAGCCAATGAACCGGTTGCCGAGGCCGTAGGTATGCAGGAATACCTGGTGAATGCAGGGATCAGTGACACCCGGATCCTGGTGGAGTCCCATTCCACCAACACCCATGAGAACCTGGTGTTCAGCAGGGGGCTTCTGGATTCCCGTAAGGACAGGGTGGTGGTGGTGACGAACAATTTCCATCTGTTCCGGGCAGTGCAGATTGCCAGGAAGCAGGGGTATGAGAATGTGGAAGGGCTGGCAGCCTCCTCTGTGGTGTGGATGGCACCCAATAATCTGTTGCGGGAATTTTTAGGGGTGATCAAAGATCTCCTGGCAGGGAATATGTGAGGGGAATGGCTGTAATGCCAAGGACATATGTATATAGATAGTACTGATAAAAGGGGATGACAGGGAAATGGAGATCAATTTAGGGGATGTGTTAAAATTGAAGAAACAGCATCCGTGTGGAAGCCATGAGTGGGAGGTCCTGCGTGTAGGGGCAGATTTTAGGATCAAATGCAAGGGATGTGGACGCCAGGTCATGATTGCCAGGCGTCTGCTGGAGAAAAGTGTGAAGGAGATTGTGTCATAACAGTTCAGCCAGTCCATATAAATGGCAGAAAATTGTGCTCGCACGGTTTTTGCCATTTATATGGAGTGAGGGAGAATCTGCCACAAAAAGCTTGCCATTTTGGTAGATATATGTTAATATGTTACCTTGTGATGAATCAATTTCCTTGCTCGCACAGGATGTGCGGGCCAGAGACCAAAAGGAGGTAACAACAATGAACAAGTACGAATTAGCGATTGTTGTCACGACTAAAATCGAAGATGAGCAGAGGGCTGAAGTTGTCGAGAGATGCAAGGCTCTGATCGAGAGATTCGGTGGTACAGTGACAAACGTTGATGACTGGGGCAAAAAGCGCCTTGCTTACGAAGTTCAGAAGATGAAGGAAGGCTTCTACTACTTCATCCGCTTCGAGGCAGAGAGCACTGTTCCCGGGGAGATCGAGAGCCGTGTCCGCATCATGGACAATGTCATCAGATACTTAGTCGTCAGACAGGATGAGGCTTAATTAGAAAGCGAGAAGCGTAGTATGAATAAAGTAATTCTGATGGGACGTTTAACAAGGGATCCTGAGGTGAGATATTCCCAGGGAGCCAGCCAGACAGCAGTAGCCCGTTTCTCTGTGGCTGTGGACAGGAGATTCAAGCGTGAGGGGGAACCTGATGCGGACTTTTTCAACTGCACGGCATTCGGCAAGCAGGCTGAGTTCATAGAGAGATACCTGCACAAGGGCACGAAGATTGTCTTGAGTGGAAGGGTTCAGAATGACAATTATACCAACAAGGAAGGCCAGATGGTATACAGTGTCCGCATCATGGTGGAGGAGATCGAGTTCGCGGAGAGCAAGAATGCATCCAGCGGCAATGATGGCGGATATGGCAATGGCGGCGGGTATAACAACGGTGGATACGGCGGTGGCAATGGCGGTTACAACAATGGTGGGTTTGCAGGGGGAGGCAATGCCCCGGCGGCACCATCCGGCGCCAGTGATGGTTTTATGAATATCCCTGACGGCATCGATGAGGAATTACCGTTTAACTAAGGAACTGTTGCATTATGAATAGTCCTGCATGGCAGGGCGGGATCCCATGCGCGGGACAGGAAACGCATTGGGAAAGTGAGAGATAGGAGGCATTCAAATGGCTTACAATAAAGCAGACAAGACAGATGCTCCGGCCAGGAAGAAAGGCGGAGTCCGCAGAAGGAAGAAGGTTTGTGTGTTCTGTGGCAAGGATAATGTGATCGATTACAAGGACAGCGGGAAGCTGAAGAAGTATGTATCTGAGAGAGGCAAGATCCTGCCCCGCCGTATCACTGGCAATTGTGCGAAGCACCAGAGGGCGTTGACCGTTGCCATCAAGAGGGCACGTCACATTGCACTGATGCCTTACGTGCAGGATTAAGGCGAAGTAGAGACAGGGCTGATCAGCTATCTGAGGATGGCTGGTCAGTTTTTTTATGTTAAAAAGCATTGGATTCTGCAGAGGAGCAAAATTTCTACACAACATTTTCCCTTTTGACAAATTAAATTGTGGCATAGTGTAGTTAAGTATGATAAAATATCTATATTCGAGGTATTCACATGAAGAAGAGAATTCGGTTAAAGGGTCGTATTAAGAACTACATACAATTTGGGATTTACTTAGGGATACTCCTCTGTGTGGTGGATGTGGCCATGTTTTTGATCGACATCCGGGCGGGGCTGCTTTTGGTGGGATTTCTGCTTTTCTATTTTGCTATCACACTATCTTTGTATTTTTATAACAAGCCCATCATCATGAACGAACTGGTGAGTTTTGCCACAGAGTACGGGCAGATCCAGAAGAAGCTGCTCCGGGACATGGATCTTCCTTATGCGCTGCTGGATGACAGTGGGAAGGTGATCTGGACCAATCTGGCCTTCGAGGCGGTGGTCCACCAGCCCAGGGGCTATAACAAATCAGTGACATCCCTGTTTCCCACGATTACCAGGGAACGGCTTCCGGATGAAAACGGAGTGGACGAAGCCCAGTATGACCTGGAGTACGAGGAAAACGAATATGTGGTGAAGCTGAAGAAGATTTCCTTGAAAGAGATGGCAGAGAACAGTGACATGATCGATGCCAGGGACTATAACGGCTTCCTGATTGCGCTGTATCTCTATGACGAGACGGCGCTGCACATTGCCCTGCAGGAGGTGGATGACCAGAGCCTGGCGGTAGGCATGATCTATCTGGACAATTACGAGGAGGCCCTTGAGAGCGTGGAAGAGGTACGCCGTTCCCTGCTGATCGCCCTGGTGGACAGGAAGGTGAACAAATACATCTCTGCCCTGGACGGTATCTGCAAGAAGCTGGAGAAGGATAAGTATCTGGTGATCCTTCGGAAAAAAGCCATTGCCCAGCTTCAGGAGGTGCGTTTTGACCTCTTGGAGGAAGTGAAGACTGTCAATATCGGCAATGAGATGGCTGTGACCATCAGTATAGGTGTAGGGATGGACGGGCTGACCTACGCCCAGAATTACGAATTTGCCCGCAATGCCATTGACCTGGCCCTGGGACGAGGAGGTGACCAGGCGGTGGTGAAGGCGCCGGAGAGTGTCACCTATTACGGTGGCAAGAGCCAGCAGGTGGAGAAGAATACCCGCGTGAAAGCCCGCGTGAAGGCCCATGCCCTGCGGGAGATTATTACCACCAAGGACCAGGTACTGGTCATGGGGCACCGCATGCCGGATGTGGACAGCTTCGGTGCTGCAGTGGGTATCTACCGGATTGCCCAGACCCTGGGTCGGAAAGCCCATATTGTACTTAACGATGTGTCTCCTGCCATCCAGCCCATGGTGGATCTGTTCCGGGCCAATCCCGAGTACGAGGAAGACATGATCATCAATAACCAGACGGCCATAGATGCAGCCAGCAGCAACACGGTGCTGGTGGTGGTGGATGTGAACAAACCCTCCATCACAGAGTGTCCTGACCTGCTCCGGTTCTGTAAGTCAGTGGTGGTACTGGACCATCACAGGCAGGGGACAGAGACCATTGAGAATGCCACCCTGTCCTATGTGGAGCCATACGCCTCCTCTGCCTGTGAGATGGTGTCTGAGATCCTGCAGTACACCTATGACAATATCAAGATCCATACGGAGGAAGCGGACTGCATGTACTCCGGCATCATGATAGACACCAACAATTTCGTGACCAAGACAGGGGTCCGCACCTTTGAAGCTGCGGCTTTCCTGCGCCGGAACGGGGCCGATGTGACCAGGGTCCGCAAGTTGTTCCGCCAGGATGCACTGGAGTACAAGGCCAAGGCAGATGCGGTGAGTCAGGCAGAAATTTACAAGCAGTATTTTGCCATTTCCATCTGTACGGCAGAAGACCTGCCGAGTCCCACGATCATCGGTGCCCAGGCAGCCAATGAACTGCTGAACATCAAGGGGATCAAGGCCAGTTTTGTGCTGACGGATTACCAGGGGAAGATCTATATCAGTGCCCGTTCCATTGATGAGGTAAATGTGCAGGTGCTGATGGAACGGATGGGCGGAGGCGGCCATATGAGTACGGCGGCCTGCCAGATGGCTGGTGTGGGTATCATCGAGGCCATAGGAGTGCTGAAGCAGACCATTGACACCATGCTGGAGAACCATGAGATCTGAGCCTGTGCAGGAGGATATGCCCGGGAACAGGTATGCTGGAAAGATGGATAAGAAAAAGCAGAGATAAGAAAAAGCAGAGATAAGAAAAAGCAGAGATAAGAAAGAGCAGAGATAAGAAAGAGCAGGGATAAGCAAGAACAGAGATAAGAAAGAACAGGGACAGGAAAGAGCAGAGACAAGAAGGAACAGAAAGGAATCAGAAGACATGAAAGTGATATTGCTGAAAGATGAGAAGAAATTAGGAAAAAAGGGAGATATTGTGGAGATCAGTGAAGGATATGCCAGGAATTATGTGTTGCCGAAGAAAATTGGTGCGGAAGCCACGGCCAGGAATTTGAATGACTTGAAGCTACAGAAGGCCCATGAGGCCAAGGTGGCCCAGGAACAGCTTGATGCAGCCAGGGCCCTGGCAGAACGGCTGGAATCCAAACAGGTAGTGGTGAAGATCCGGGCAGGGGAGGGGGGCAGGACTTTTGGATCCGTGTCTTCCAAGGAAATTGCTGCAGCTTGCAAGGAACAGCATGGACTGGATGTGGACAAGAAGAAGATCCAGCTCCAGGAGAACCTGAAGAGCTTCGGCACAGTGGAAGTGATGGTGAAACTCCATGCCCAGGTCAGTGCAAAGCTTATGGTGAAGGTGGAGGAAGCCTGATAGGGAAGCCTATCTGCCCCGCAGGAGTTTACAGTGATGGAAGAAAATGTAATCAAGAGAATACTGCCCCACAGCATGGAAGCCGAGCAATCGGTGATAGGGTCCATGATTATGGACAGGGAAGCCATCGTGGCCGCCTCGGAACTGGTTAGTGGGGAAGACTTCTATAACAGGCAGTATGGTGTCCTGTTTGAGACCATGGTGGAACTGAATGATGCAGGCAGTCCGGTAGACCTGGTGACCCTGCAGAACCGCCTTAGGGAGAAGGATGTGCCTCCGGAGGTGAGCAGCCTGGAATTTGTCCGGGATCTGAGCACGGCGGTGTTTACCTCGGCCAATGTGAAGTACTATGCCAATATTGTGGCTGAGAAATCCACCCTGCGGAAACTGATCCGCCTGAATGAAGAGATTGCAGGTACCTGCTATGCCGGGAAGGAAAGCCTGGAATATATTCTGGAAGACACGGAAAAGCGGGTTTTCCAGCTGGTACAGAAGCGTACCACAGACGATTATGTGCCCATCCGGCAGGTGGTCATGAATGCCATGGACAAGATTGAGATGGCAGCCAGGAACAAGGGCAGTGTCACAGGTATTCCCACGGGTTTTGTGGACCTGGATTACCGCACGGCAGGCATGCAGCCCTCGGACCTGGTACTGATTGCAGCCCGCCCCTCCATGGGCAAGACGGCTTTTGCGCTGAATATTGCCCAGTATGTGGCTTTCAAGAAAAATATGACAGTGGCAATATTCAGCCTGGAAATGAGTAAGGAACAGTTGGTAAACCGTATGTTCTCCCTGGAGTCCAACGTGGATGCCCAGAAGCTCCGGACAGGCCAGCTTAATGACCAGGAGTGGGAGAGGCTCATTGAGAGCGCTGGTGTCATAGGGAAATCCAACTTGATCATAGATGATACGCCTGGTATCAGCATTTCGGAACTACGCTCCAAGTGCAGGAAATATAAACTGGAACACAATCTGTCCATGGTCATCATAGATTATCTGCAGCTGATGACAGGAAGCGGGGGCAGGAGCAGTGATTCCAGGCAGCAGGAGATATCCGATATCTCCCGTTCCCTGAAGGCGGTGGCCAGGGAACTGGCGGTGCCTGTGCTGGCATTGTCACAGCTCTCACGGGCAGTGGAGCAGAGGCCGGATCACAGGCCCATGCTTTCCGATCTGCGTGAGTCGGGGGCCATTGAGCAGGACGCAGATGTGGTAATGTTTATCTATCGCGATGAATATTATAACAAGGACACGGACAAGAAAGGCGTGTCAGAGATTATCATTGCCAAACAGAGAAATGGTCCCATTGGTACTATAGAACTGGCATGGCTGCCAGAGTATACAAAATTTGCCAACCTGGAAAGGGCATAAGGGTTTCTTGAGGAGGGATGCTTCCTGTATGGAAGGCCAGGCCTGTATGAGGGCTGGGTGCTTCAGGATAGGTGTGATTTACGAAGGAGAGGATGGGTGCAGACCCATTCTCTTTTGCTTGTAGAAAAAAGTCGAAGGGAGAGAACTTATGCAGAATTACCTGTTTATTTCGGATGCAGCCAAGGAAGTCAAGGTGGAAAGCCATGTGCTGCGCTACTGGGAAGAGGAATTACATCTTCCCATCAAGCGCAATGAGTTGGGACACCGGTACTATACAGAGGAGGATGTGGAGCGGTTCAAACAGATCAAAGGCATGAAGGAAAGGGGATTGCAGTTGAAAGCGATTAAAATGATTTTAAAAGACGGAAAACTGGATGTTTTGTCGCCTGCGGGGAATACAGCCAGGGAAAGTGAAGATACCAGGACATGTGAAAGGGCCGGGGCAGGAAGTGATGTAAAACAGTCCACGCAAATACAGGAAGGGGAAGCGCCTTCCCGTCTGCCCATAGATATCATAGAGACCAGACAGCGCCAGATCAGCCAGGAGAGCAGGGAAGACAAGTCCAGAAGGCTCCAGTGGCTGCTCCAGCAGTTAATCCGGGAGACCTTGCAGGAGAACAACGGGGAACTTTGCCGGGAGATCAAGGAGAGCGTGGTCAAAGAACTGGACTACCAGTTTCGGATGCAGGAGGAACGGGAGGAGGCCAGGGATAAGATGCTGGCCCAGCGGGATGAAGAGCATTTTAAGAAGATGGACGAGCTGTTGCGCAAGAAGGCCAGGAAACCAATCCGTCTTAGTGGCCTGGGCGGCAAAAAAAAGAAAGGCACTTCATAGAAGTGCCTTTTGCCTTGTCAGCCATTCCTTTTTGGAGGCAGTGGTCAACCTTCCTTGATGGCCCCGGTAGGGCAGGTACCTGCGCAGGAACCGCAGTCAATGCACTTATCGGGATCAATCTCAAACTTTCCATCTCCCATACTGATGGCGCCCACAGGACAGACACTTTCGCATGCGCCACAGGCTACACAAGCATCACCAATTACAAATGCCATACTACATATCCTCCTTATATCTGTTAAAATGTACTAAGAACCGTATTTATTGTAATATAAATAAAGACCGAATACAAGTGCTAAGTTTATTAAATTTGTTCTTACAGTTCAGCCATCACCCACCCAAATCCCAAAAAGATTCCAACTGTGCGGTTGGACGCTCTTTTGAGCATCCAACCTAACTTCCACATTCGCAAAAACCGCGCTTACGCGCTTCTGCGTTTGCTGAGCATCCGCGTTTTGCTCATTTGGTAGTGGGTTGCTAATCCAATCGTTCGCCTGCATCGCAATAAATTGCATGCAGGCAAGCCATTGGATTGCAACCGCACAGTTGAAAAAGATTACTTCTCCATCTCCGCCCGCCTCTTCTTGATGCCTTCCAGAATGACCTTTTTCTTATCCAGAAGTTTACCCTTGTCCATGGGAGGTACTCCTTTCAGCTTGTAATCCATGCCAAGGCTCTCATACTTCTTCTCCCCCATGGTGTGGTAGGGCAGTACATCCAGGGCCTTCAAGTTGCTGAAGGCACCGATAAAGTACCCAAGGTCGAAGAGATACTTGTCATCGTCCGTGATGCCAGGAACCACCACATGCCGGATCCACATGTCAACATGCTTTTCGTCAAGGTAGGCGGCAAATTTCAAGATATTGGTGTTGGGCTGGGCAGTCAGTTCCCTGTGCTTCTCCGGGTCAATGTGCTTGATGTCCAGCATGACCAGGTCCGTCAAGGCCATAAGCCGTTCTAATTTGACCCGCTGGGTCTCGCTGTCAGGATTGAAGGCAATACCGGAAGAGTCGATACAAGTGTGGATATTGCGCTCTTTGGCCAGGGTAAACAGGTCGATGAGAAAATCAATCTGCATCAGCGGTTCCCCACCAGTGACGGTAAGACCGCCGCCATTTGCGTAAAATGCGCTGTTCCTTTCGTACTGTTCAATGATGTAGGACGGCTCCATGAGAGTGCCGCCGTCCATGGCCCAGGTATCGGGATTATGGCAGTAGGCGCACCGCATGGGGCAGCCCTGGACAAATACCACAAACCGGGTGCCTGGACCGTCTACCGTGCCAAAACTTTCCAGGGAATGAATCCTTCCTTGCATGAAAACCTCCGTTTCTTCGGAATAAGATACTGTAACCAAAAACCGCCCGAAGGAGACTCGGGCGGTTTTCTCCGCAACCTATATATCTATTGGCCTGTTACAGGCCAATCCTGGACAGATCAGATCTCCTCGTGGAATGTACGGGAGATGACATCAGCCTGCTGCTCGGGAGTCAGCTTAATGAAGTTTACGGCGTATCCGGATACACGGATGGTAAGCTGGGGATAGTTCTCGGGGTGCTTCTGGGCATCCAGCAGGGTATCCCTGTTCAGAACATTTACATTCAGATGATGTCCGCCCTTTGTGGCGTAGCCATCTAATAAGTTTACCAGATTGTCAACCTGTGCTGTGCTTGTTGCCATGATGATTTCCTCCTTTTATTTTTCGGATTATGGTGTTATCTGCCTTTCCGGGGAAGGTCTGGGAACCATCCCCGGAAGGAGACGCAATACCGTGAAATGCCAGGATCAATGGTAGTCATCCAGACCCTGTTCAAGAGTGGGGACACTACAGGCCAATGGTGTCCTGGAACAGTCCGTACACCCCATTGTCTGAACATTCTTTGATTGTCCGGCTTCCTGGTCATAGTCCACATTTACGTGCCCTACACCGGCAGCCATGCCCGAATCAAGCATTTTTACAAGGTCATCAATCATTTTCTTGTCGTCCATAGTGCCTCCTTACTCTTTGTGAAAACAATTGTTAACTGTTCAAGTCCAGTTCGATGTCGCCGGAAAACACCGGGGTGTTCGGATGCCTTAGTTCAAGTCCAGTTCAATGTCACCGGAGAACACCTTGTCTTCCTTGCCCAGGGCGCCAGGGATGATAGTGAAGGTATTGGAGATACCATCCTGTGCATCATTGAAAGGCAGCTTGGATACGGAAGAGAGGGATGCCACCGCACCGTGGGTATCACGGCCATGCATGGGGTTGGCACCAGGAGCGAAAGGTTGGCCCTTCTTACGTCCGTCAGGGGTATTACCGGTAGCCTTACCATAGGTAACGTTAGAGGTAATGGTCAGGATGGAAGTGGTGGGCACGCCGTTCCTGTAGGTATGATGCCTTCTGATAGCGGTCATGAAGGTGTGTACCACCATCTGGGCGATCTCGTCCACGCGGTCATCATCATTGCCGTATTTCGGGAAGTCACCGGTTGTCTTGAAGTCAACAATGACACCATCTTCATCGCGGACAACCTCAACCTTTGCATACTTGATGGCAGACAGGGAATCTGCCACGATGGACAGACCAGCCACACCCGTAGCAAAGTAACGCTTTACATCCCTGTCATGGAGAGCCATCTCTGCCCTCTCATAGCAGTACTTGTCATGCATATAGTGGATGATGTTCAAGGTGTTCACATACACATCGGCCTGCCACTCCAGCATATCCACAAATTTGCTCCATACATCGTTGTACTCCAGCACATCGCCTTCCACAGGACGGTACTTGGGACCTACCTGCTTCTTGGTCACTTCGTCCACGCCGCCGTTCAAGGCATACAGCAGACACTTTGCCACGTTGGCACGGGCACCGAAGAACTGCATTTCCTTACCGATTACCATGGAGGATACACAGCAGGCAATGCCGTAGTCATCACCGTGGGTAGCCCTCATAAGGTCATCGTTCTCATACTGGATGGAAGAAGTCTGGATGGACATCTTCGCGCAGTATTTCTTCCAGCCTGCCGGCAGCCTGGTGGACCACAGCACGGTCAGGTTGGGCTCGGGGGAAGGCCCCAGGTTGGTCAGGGTGTGCAGGTAACGGAAACTCATCCTGGTCACCATATGTCTGCCATCTACACCTACACCGGCAAGGGACTCTGTCACCCATACAGGGTCGCCTGCGAAGATCTGGTTGTACTCGGGAGTACGGGCAAACTTGATCAGACGCAGCTTCATGATGAAATGGTCAACAAATTCCTGGATCTGCTCCTCAGTAAAGGTGCCGTTCTTTAAGTCTCTCTCTGCGTAAATGTCAAGGAAGGTGGAGGTACGGCCCAGGGACATGGCAGCACCGTTCTGCTCCTTCACGGCACACAGATAGCCGAAGTAAACGGCCTGGATGGCTTCCTGCACATTGGAAGCAGGCTTGGAGATATCGCAGCCATAGGATGCGGCCATCTCTTTCATCATCTTCAAAGCTACCATCTGCTCGGAAAGCTCTTCACGCAGACGGATCACATCATCTGTCATCACACGGCCAGTGGAATCCTTCTGGGCCTGTTTGTCCTCGATGAGCCTGTCGATACCATACAGGGCAACACGCCTGTAGTCACCAATGATACGGCCACGGCCATAGGCATCGGGAAGGCCGGTGATAATATGGGAAGAACGGCAGGCACGCATCTCCTGGTTGTAAGCATCGAAGCAGCCTGCGTTATGAGTCTTCCTGTGGGTGGAGAAGAACTCGGAGATCTCGGGATCTACCTCATATCCATTGTCAGAGCAGGCTTTCTCTGCCATACGGATACCGCCGTAAGGCTGCAGGGAACGCTTGAAAGGCTTGTCGGTCTGGAAACCTACGATAGTTTCCTTGCTCTTGTCAAGATATCCAGGGCCATGGGAGGTGATGGTGGAAACAACCTTGGTGTCCATGTCCAGGACGCCGCCGGCTTCCCTCTCCTTTTTCTGAAGTTCCAGGACCTGTGCCCATAAGTCCTTGGTATTCTGTGTAGCCCCTGCCAGGAAACTCTCATCGCCGTCATAGGGATGATAGTTTCTCTGGATGAAGTCACGAACATTGACTTCTTTGTCCCATTTGCCCGATACAAAATCTGTCCATTCTGGTCTCATTTTGAAATGCCTCCTCTTAAATTTGAATTAGTATGTGTGAAAAAGGTACTTCTAATTCCTAGCTTCAATTATAAGTAAAACAAGGGGGACAGTCAAGGTGGGAAAGTGTACTTTTTTCTATACATGGCCTCGTAAATGGTACTTTTCACGGGCTGGTGTCGCGAGGCGTTTTCACGCGCTTCCTGCGTGACAAACCCGAGATTGCACACGCCAAAATGGGCTGTTCTTGCCCATTTTGTGTGCATATGTTGACTTAAACGGCAAGAAAGGGAAAAGTAACCGTAAATACGGACTTTCATGAGAACTTTTCGAATTCTTAAATTTTTCATAAACAGGAATAACTTGTCATATTTTGGGGAATGTATTATACTAGACAGGTAAAAAATGCTTCTGTAAAAATGTCCCTCTGTGGTGCCTTGGCCGTTACTGTTCACGGGTGCTACCGCGAGGTGTTTTCACCATTTCTTGCGTGACAAACCTAAGACTGCCATGCGCCAAAATGGGCGGCCCTTGCCCGTTTTGTGTATATGGTTGCTGTGAACGGAGCGAACAGCAACCCTTAGCCTATGGTGTGGACAGACTGGGAGCTGGGAAGGAGAACAATATGAGTCATATCACGAAGGAGATGACAATCGGGGAGATCCTGCGCACGAATCCGGATGTGGCACCGGTGCTCATGGAAGCCGGTATGCATTGCCTGGGATGTCCTTCTGCCCAGGGAGAATCCCTGGAGGAGGCCGCCATGGTGCACGGCATCGACATTGATGAACTGATGAAAGCCATACAGGCCCTTTGACTGGAAAGCCCCCTGTTTTCCCAAAAGGGATACAGGGGGGCTTTGGCTCAATCAAAATAGCAAAGGCATCACGGATGCCTTGTAAATATGGCGGCTTTCCTCATTGCTCAACGAGCAATGTTTGCTCGCGGGAATGGATACCTAAGGCCTGTACGGCATTATCCTGTACGAGTACTTCACAGTGCTCAGCCAGGAAAGCGCTGGTACCTGGCATGGAACGCTGAAGGGATGCATATTCTGACACGATGTTGCAGACGCGGTCAAAAGCCTCCCGGCTGTCTTCGCCCTGGGTCAGCAGCAACAGGTACCGGCCAGACCTTCCATCTTTGTAGAGGGTACTGGCTCCTGCATAGTGGCCGGAGAGGATGGAAGAGACAGTCATTACCTCCTGGAGGGTACCGAACTGGAAGATCCTGGTGCGCAGGCGCTCTTCTGTCTCAGGAGATACCTCCTTGGAAGCAGGGTCTTCCCCGGCCTTGGCCCCATCGGTCTGCAGCCTGCGGAACAGGTCCATCACTTCACGTTCTGCAACATCCCTGTATTCCTCCATATCGTCCTCTTCATCGGTAACAGAGGGGGCGAACCTGGAGAAACGGGTATCCAGTTCTTCAGGGTCCTCCACTTTGGTGACAATCAGTACAATGCATTCCGCGCCCAGCGGAATGGCTTCTATCATAAGGGGGATATCTTCCGCCTCAAAGCCAAATTCAAAATTAGCCTGACGCATCATATCCCGGAACAGGGTCTTTGCTTTCTCTGTACCGTAAGCCAGTTCGCTGATCTTCAGTTCCCGGCTGGCCAGATCTTCCCGGGTCAGTGTACAACGAATCTGATTTTCATTTACTTTCTCGATCTTCATGGAAAACCCTTCCTTTCTGCATTAGGCATGCGTGTAAGAATCCACATGTATCTTATACTTTCGCACCCTTTTCGTCAATAGCAGGAATTAACTTTAAACTTTTTTAATAATTTTTGGTGATCTTCTGCTTGCCAAATATTTGTGACGGAGATATAATACTTTTGTAAATGCCTCCTGTAACCTGTGCGGGAGAGGAGGTGACAGTCTTGGGTTTCAGTTGATTCAATGATTTTGGGAACTTTCGTTCCAGTTCATCCTTTCATCATTGTGTATATCACATTATATGGCGGAAGCAATTATTCTGACATATATTCTAGAGGATGTCTTACAAGCCAGGTGCGGGAATCATTTTCCACTTGCTTGATCATAGTCATTCAACTACTATTTTCACACTATTCATTCTTTTTAAACCTGGTAAGGATTGGCAAATTTGCCAGCACGCACCACGGAAGGCATTTACATGGTTCTTCTCAATACAGAATATATTTAGAAGGCTTCCGGTTGATTCATCACAAATCCTTTTGGCCAGGAAGCCTGAAGACAGGAGGACGAAGTGAATGGCAAAAATCTTAAAAAGAGGACAGAAGTGACAAAGCGGAGGGGAGTAGCAAGGCAGACAGAAGTGACAGTGGAAATCAAGTCTGCAAGGGAAGAACTGCTGACGGAACTGGAGGACATGTGCAGAAAGGGCGTGGAGTTGTTTGTGGACGGCAGGGCCGTGCTGCCCGGGGAGGCCGTGGCCAGGACCGTGCGGGAGAACAGCCCCTATATGGCGGATTTTGTTCTGGATGCCGGAGGAGATGTGGAGCAGATCCGTTTTGACAGGGTGCGGCACAGGTAAGGAGCCGCTTCCGAAAAGCGAGTGTGCCCTTATAAATTGAAAGGACACCTGCCAGGAAGCGTCTGCCAGGATGCAGGAAAGGGCCGCCGCTGCCAGGATGCGAAAGCGGGCTGCCTCCCGTGCCGGGGCAGCGGCGGCCTGCCTTCCTGTAAAAAAGGATGACAGGGAGACGGGGATATGGTAAAATGTGAAAACAGAAAGGGAATATTTTTCCTGATTCCTGGCGTACATGCGTGCAGGGGTCATAGAAAGCACGGAATTAGGGTAGAATAGGAGACAGTGACGTTACTGTTCACTCGTGCCACCGCGAGGCGTTTTCACGCGCTTTTTGCGTGACAAACCCGAGACAACCTGCGCCAAAACGCCTGCATTTGGCGTTTTGTGTGCATAATTGCTGTGAACGGAGTGAACAGTAACACAGTGACACAGGTTGACAGTATGACGAAGGGACGGCCCTGGCTGGCTGCTCCTGGGAAGAAAGGCGCATAAGATGAAAAAAATGATACCGGTACTGATTGCAGTCGTGCTGATTCTGATAATCGGGGCAGTGAGCCTGGGCGGGATGCTGTGGGATAAGTATTCTTATAGCAAGGAACGGGCTGACCTGGATGAATATTATGAAGCTGGCAGCGGCGGCCTGGCCATTCTTTTACAGGACGAGAGGATCGGAGGGCGGGCAGTATTGCGGGATGGTACCCTTTACTTTGATATGGATACGGTCTGGCAGTATTTCAATGAGGGCTTCTATGTGGACCGGAATGAGCAGAAGCTCCTGTATACGGAGGCGGATGACACCACTACGGCCCAGTTCGGCCAGACAGGCTTCTGGGACCGGGATGGCACCCATGAGTTGTCCTATGCGGTGTGTTTCCAGGAGGGCGATTCCGTCTATGTGGCAGCGGATTATGTGAAGCTGTTTACCAATTATGCCTATACGCCTTATGACAGATATGTACAGGTATATACTGAGTGGGGGGCCAGGGAGACCATGGAAGTGACCAGGAATACCCAGGTCCGTGTGAAAGGTGGTATCAAAAGTCCTATCCTCCGGGACCTGGAGAAGGGGGAGACAGTGGAGATCCTGGAACAGATGGATACCTGGAGCAAGGTGAAGACTTCTGACTCTGTGATCGGCTATGTGGAGAACAAACGACTGGGGAACCTGTCCACGGAGGTGGAGACACCTGTGACGGATTATGTGGCCCCGTCCTATACTACCAGGCTTATGGACCGTAAGGTGAACCTGGGCTGGCATTCCATAGGGGGTCCCGGGGGAAATGGCACCCTGGATGGCATGGTGGCCGAAGGACGGGGCATGAATGTGATTGCCCCTACATGGTTCAGCCTCACAGATAACCAGGGAAACTTCCGTTCTTTTGCAGATACGGCATATGTGACCCGGGCACATGGGTATGGCCTGCAGGTATGGGGCGTGTGGGACAATTTTAACTATAAGAATGAGACGGGTTCCAATGTGGACAGCCTGCAGATCCTCTCTTCCACCACCATCCGGCAGCAACTGGTACAGAATATTGTGACAACTTCCGTGAACCTGGGACTGGATGGGGTCAATATTGACTTTGAATCCCTGACGGAGGAGTGCGGGGTGCATTATGTCCAGTTCCTTCGGGAACTGTCGGTTCTGTGCCGGGAGAGTGGTCTGATACTCTCCATAGACAATTATGTACCCTTCCAGTTTAACAATTATTACAGACTGGATATCCAGGGGCAGATTGCAGATTATGTGATTATCATGGGATATGATGAGCACTGGCATGGCAGCAAGGACCCGGGCAGTGTGGCCAGTATAGAGTATGTGTCAAACGGGATTGCCAACACTTTGGAGAAGGTACCGGCAGAGAAGGTAGTGAATGCCCTTCCCTTCTACACGATCCTGTGGCGGACGGAAGGCACAGAGGTAACAGACCAGTATATTACCTTGAACAATATGGCGGACTACCTGACCCGCATGAATATCCAGCCGGAGTGGGATGAGACCACCTGCCAGAATTACGCAGAGTGGCAGGAAGGCGCTGCTACTTACCAGATCTGGATTGAGGACGCGCAGTCCATCCAGGTGAAACTGAATGTGATGAGCGCGAAGGGCATTGGCGGCGTGGCAGTGTGGCGCCTGGGATATGGTACCCCGGCGGTCTGGGACCTGGTGGCGGCGTATGCCGCCCAGTAAAGGATGGCAGGCAGTACCGGTCATTCCGGTAACATTCCTGTAACAGATTGTCACAGACATGGAAATATGGGACAGATGATCTGCTGATGCAACAGAAGGCCCCCATTGGGAACCAGATGACTGGCAACCTCAATGGGGGCATGTTATTTCTGGAAATATTATTTTGCAGAAGCAGAAATTTTCTTGAAAATCCGGCTTCCCAGGAAGCACAGTGCAGCAGTGCCGAAGAGCCACAGATATACATGCAGATAGGGTACGCTGTCCCCGGTCTTGGGTACATCATCGTAGAGGTCATCGGAATTTGCGGGGTTCTGGGGTGCCGGCGTCTGGGCAGGGGGTGTTGCCTGTGCCTGGTCCTGACTCTGCCCCTGGTTCGCCGCTTCCAGTTTCTCCTGCATGGCCAGGTCATCGGCGCTGGGGGTGGTGCTGAATCTCCAGGGATCTTTCAGTACACCGTTTTCAATACTTAGGGTATTGGCAGAGAAACCATACAGGTCATAATACGTTTTGCCTTCTGTATGGGCGTACAAATGTCTCACAGTTCCACCGCATCCAAGGTTCAGGCTAAGGCCGTCAGAAGTATTGGCCAGTACTTCCAGGTTGGATACATTGCTGTTAAAGGAACACCTGGCTGGACTGGGATAGTCGTATACATAAGCGTTCTGTACAGGACCCGTGATGGAACAGGTGCTTCCACCCAGCACATAACATAGGTCATAGCTGCCTGCGGAAACCATGGTGAAAGCATTGTTCTGGGGAATCGTCAAGTTGCCGATGCGTACACTGCCCAGATCCAGCAGGGGAGCATCGCTTTTGTCATTGTAGACTACCACGGCATCCCCTTCTTTCAAGTCTTCCGTCAGCAGGTAATATACTTCCCTGTGGGGAAGAATGGAATCATCGTAAGAGGAACCTTTCTGGTAACACCATTTGCCGTCTACATATTTTACGGCATAGGTATCCCCCTCGGCAGAGGCAGTCAGCATATTGCTTCCCGGCAGCAGTGTGAGCATGGCGGCTATGGCCAGCATGGATACAATTGTCTTGAATTTTTTCATGAAAAACCCTCCTTTTTGATTCGTTTTTTGGCTTTTTGGCTTCTATCTGGGTTCTGTCCTGTGCCTTGCATGGACTTGCTTCGTCAAAGGTATCTTGCAGGTCATGGAACAATGGGCAGATACGTATCTTCGCTTTCCACTTCCCTGGCCACCACCACGAAACGGCCTCGTTCCACATGGTACACACAGGTGGAAAGTGTCAGGAAGTGATCTCCAAACTGAGCCTCTATTCCGGTATCATAGAGGGACAGAGCCTTTATGTTCTGGTAGAAATCATCAAATTCCTCCTGGGTATCTGCCTGGAAGAATTTGTAGAATTTGAATACAGTGTCGGTCTTCTTGTATACCTGGGACCGGAATACAGCGAGCACTTCGTATTTGCGTACACCTTCTTTGGTGTGCAGGAGGATCTCCTTGTGATCCTTGTAGAAATCTTCCTCCTCATAATCAGTGAGGGTGCCAAACATGGCGCCGGATTTCATATTGTGTCCATGGATGATTAGGTTGGTGGTAAGGGGATCCAGGCTGCTGTCCGTATCCAGGATGAGACAGCCATTCCTGTCCTTGGAACCATCGAACCCCCTGTACAGGTAGTAGACCTCATCCCGGGGTGTCCACATCACGGGATAATCTATGACCGTATCCGGAATCTGGATCCAGGCGGCCATATCCTCATTTGACAGAAACTGTTCCCGGTATGGATTCTCCACAGGTTCCGGGATTGGTTTTGGTGTAGGGGACGGTGTCTGGGTGGGGGTGGGTTCCGGTGTGGGAGACGGTGACGGGACAACATTTTCTCCGGGGCCGGGCACCTGACTGTCTTCCCCTTGGGCCAGATCCCCCAGGCTGTCCATGGTTTCCCGGTGCCGCTGGTATTCCATAAACTGCCGCAGTCCCAATACTGCAGCCACGATCACACATGCTACAGCCACACAGGCCAACAGGATGGATACTGTTTTTTTCGTCTTGTTCATAAAATTACTTTTGCCTTCCTCTGATATCTTATATTATAAATCACAAAAATGGGATATTGCAACAACTTTACAGATATTTAGGAAAAATTAAGGGTTTATGGTTATACTACCAGGAAAGTCTGCCTGGGGAAGTGGAAAGGCCGGAAACGGAAGCGGATCCGGCAGATAGGGAAAAAGACTTGGAATGGGACAGAAATCCCGGGGAATATATATGAAGTAAAAAACAACTTGGATTAAGATATGCTGTATGAAAAATGGAAGTCCCGGTCTGGGCACGGCTCTCTGGCCGGGCACATGGGAAAAGGAATCAGCTGGGTGGGTATGCTGTGGAAAGAGGGAGGATGGGGAGGCAGGCTATTCTCCGGGATCATAGGATTGCTGCTGCTTCTGTCGGCCCTGTACCTGGGAAGAAGTGCTGCAGGCTATCTGTCAGCGCGGGATGGAAGCAGGCGGAATGTATCCGGGGAAAACGTAGTAGTGACAGACACCAGGAAATGTGTGGTAATTGATGCGGGACACGGCGGGGATGACCCGGGCAAAGTGGGGATCAACGGGGCATTGGAGAAAGACATCAACCTGGAGATTGCCAACCGGGTCAAGTTTTACCTGGAGGCCAATGACATCAAGGTGGTGATGACCCGGGAATCGGATGAAGGCCTGTACGAACCTTCTGCATCCAACAAGAAGGTACAGGACATGAAGCGGCGGATCGCCTTGATTGAAGAAAACAATCCACAGGTTACAGTCAGCATCCACCAGAACAGCTATTCGGAAGAGTATGTCCATGGTGCCCAGGTATTTTACTATAATAACAGTACACAGGGGCAGAAACTGGCACAATATATCCAGACGGGGCTGGTGGAAATGGCAGATCCGGAGAATAAGCGCCAGGTGAAAGCAAACGACAGTTATTATCTGCTGAAGAAGACAGGGAGTGTCATCGTGATCGTGGAATGTGGATTCCTTTCAAATGAAACAGAGGCAGAGAAGCTGTGTACACCGGAGTACCAGGACCGGGTGGCCTGGGCCATACATATGGGAATATTACGATATCTGAATGAATAAGGGTAAGGTACATATCCAGATGATCCATTGGACTTGCAGATTCCGGCAGGGAAGAGTATACTGGTCTTACATAACACCCCATACATTTGGCTGTCCTGTTTCGCATGAGAGTCTGGGGAGGTTACTGTTCACTCCGTTCACAGCAACATATGCACACAAAACGTCAAATGCCGGCGTTTTGGCGCACGACAGTCTCGGGCTTGTCACGCACAGGACGCGTGAAAACACCTCGCGGTGACACCTGTGAACAGTAACCTGGGGAATACGGTAGAAAGGGAACACAAGTCTATGGCCCTGCTGAGTGTAATAGTACCATGCTACAACGAAGAAGAGAATATAATTCCCTTCTATGAGGAATTGACGAAACATATTGGTTTTCTGGAAGAGAGACAGATAGGACTGGAAGTGCTCTATGTTGACGATGGATCCCGGGACGGCACGGTGGCAAAGGTCAAGGAACTGAGACAGAGGGATGGGCGGATCCGCCTGGTGTCCTTCTCCAGGAATTTTGGCAAGGAGGCCGCCATGTATGCAGGCCTTTCCCATTCCAGGGGAGATTACGTGGTACTCATGGATGTGGATCTGCAGGACCCGCCGTCCCTGTTGCCGGAGATGTTCTCCTATATAGGGCAGGGATATGATTCTGTGGCCACCAGGCGGGTGAGCCGCAAGGGGGAACCGCCTATCCGGAGTTTTTTTGCCAGAAGGTTCTACGGGCTGATGAAGCGGATCTCCAAGACGGAGATTATGGACGGGGCCAGGGACTACAGGCTGATGACCAGACAGATGGTGGACGCCATTCTGTCCATGCAGGAGTATAACCGTTTTACCAAGGGAATCTTCGGCTGGGTAGGCTTTGAGACGAAGTGGCTGGAATATGAGAATATAGAGCGGGCCAGGGGGGAGACGAAGTGGAACTTCTGGAAGCTGTTTTTGTATTCCCTGGATGGCATTGCCGCTTTCTCCACCGCTCCACTGATGCTGGCTTCTGTCGCAGGGGTGATTTTCTGTATCCTGGCATTTCTGATGATTGTGTTCATCATTGTCAGAAAGCTGCTTTTCGGGGATCCGGTGTCTGGGTGGCCCTCCCTTGTGTGTATTATCCTGATGACCAGCGGGGTACAGTTTTTTTGCACGGGTATTCTGGGACAATATCTGGCAAAAACCTACATGGAGGTGAAAAAAAGACCTATTTATCTGATAAAAGAAGAAATATAAGGGCAGAATTTTGGCGCAAGGGAGAAGTTTTAACAGAATCTTAGCGGCTGAAACTCTTTTCAAAGTCGCAGGAAGATGATAAAATATTCCCGTAATCATTGAGGATTCAGTGACATACCCGGTGGAAACTGCTGAGGACTCGGTGTCAAAAGAGAGAAAGGGGATTTACATGGAGATTAATTCTGTAAAGGATTGTGAACTGGAGAGGTATATCACAGAGATTATGCTGGATATCGGAGTCCCTGCCCACTTGAAGGGATACCATTACCTAAGGGATGCAATTCTATTGTCCGGAAGGAATATGGAAGTGGTCAGCAGTGTGACGAAATTGCTGTATCCCACCATTGCCAGACGGTTCCGAACCACAGACCAGAAGGTGGAGAGGGCCATCCGCAATGCCATAGAAGTATCCTGGGCAAGGGGAAATGTACAGACATTTGAGAAAATGTTCGGCTATTCCGCATTGTCTGGCAGAACAAGACCCACCAACAGCGAGTACATTGCACGTATCGCGGACAAGGTCCGGCTGGACATCAAGGCCATGTGAGGAGAAGGTCCAGGGCCGGAAGTCTGTGATGAAACGAGAAAATGCTTGGAAAGATACAGAATTTATCGAAAAACATATCGGATATACAAAATAGATGGGAAATTACGTGAAGGAAGAGATCGGGAAAGGTAACAGGGGCAGAAGAGCAGCCATGTACAATGTGCATCGGCTGCTTTTCCTTGTGCTGGGGGTGGAGATGTGGTAAAATGTTGAAACATGAAGGACAATGTTTCAGCTTCTGATGGGCGTATTTTTAGGAACAGGAGAGAATGATGCGGATTGTATTGCTGGCAGTCATGTTTGTGCTTCCTGTGCTGTATGGCAGGGGGATTCTGGGGATATTCTATGGGAGACGACAGCAGGAGACATTTACCGTGGCAGACTGCCTGGCAGCGGGGCTGGCGGTCATGGTAGGTCTGGCAGAGGTCTTTCATCTGTGCGCTGTATTTCTAAAAGTCCCTTTTTCACGGTGTACCATGTGGTTCGGGGAGGCAGGACTCCTTCTGGCAGGCCTGTCCCTGGCAGTATGTATATGCCGGCAGAGGGCACTGGCGGGAGGAGCAGCATCCGGCCAGGTGAAAAGGATGCAGGTGAAGCTTACCGGAAGCGGATATCCCTGGGGAAAAGCGGAGAAAATACTTGCAGGGATATTCGGACTCCTGGTATTGTCCCAGGTGATTTTCCTGCTGGCCGGGGGCGGGCTGTACCGCCAGGGGGATATGACGGTAGAGACTGTGGGCAGTTTCCTGTACGCGGACCAGGTCTACCAGGTGAATCCTCTGACAGGGAATGCCTACCAGGGCGGGATCCCGGTGCGGCTGAAGATCTTGTGCCTGCCTTCCCTGTATGGAATGCTGTGCCGCCTTTTTTCCCTGGATCCCGGGACGGTTGTGTGGTGGGTGATGCCCCTGGTAACACTGGCCTGTTCCTATGGGGCTTTTTACAATGTGGGCCGGTGTCTGTTTCCCGGGGACAGGAAGAAACTATTTGTCTTCCTGTCGGCAGTTGCCCTGCTGATGTGGGCCGGGGACTACCGGTTTGGCATGGATGGCTTTGGCCTGCTGCACAGCGGCTGGCAGGGGGTGGTGATCCGCAATCTGGTGCTGCTTCCCTGGCTGGTCTCCCTGTGCATGAGGCGGAAATGGATGGCAGTGCTTCTGTGTGTGGCAGCCGAGGCCTGCATGGTGTGGACATTGTATGGAATGGGAGTCTGTGCCCTGGCTGCGCCGGTGTATGGGCTGTGTATCCGGGTAGGGGATAAGGGACAGAAGGCAGCAGGTGCCCGGAAGGGAGGGGATGGGCTATGACAGAATATGTCAGGAATGCCTGGTATGGCTGGCTGGATTACACGGACCAGGGCAAGCTGGCGGCCCTGCTCCTGGCGGCCCTGCTCTTCCTCTGGCTGGGGGCGAAGGCCGCAGGGCACCGCCAGAGGGGCCTGCTAGTCTATAGCACAGTGATGACGGCGTGCTGTATCTGTCCGGTGACGGCAGCGGCCTTGATGTGGTACCAGACAAAGTTCTATGATTATCATTGGGTGTGGAGTCTGGTGCCAGTGACAGTTGTCATTGCCTGGGGCCTGACCCTGGTGCTGGCAGAGCAGTGGAAGGATTTCCGGCTTGCTGCCTGGAGAGGAGGCCTGCCGGTGACATTGCTTCTGGCGGCTATACTGCTGCTGTGCGGCAGCATGGGGAGACAGGTTGCCGAGGGCAAAAAGGAACGGCAGGACAGGCGGCAGGCAGCAGCAGTGCTGGAGCAGGTTTCCGGTCTGGTGCCGGAAGGGGGGATCTGCCTCTGGGCACCCAGGAAGGTCATGGAGTATGCGCGGGAGGTGGATCCGGCCATCCGGCTGTTCTATGGCAGGAATCTGTGGGAGGCATCCTTGAATGCCTACGCTTATGACAGGTATCCCCAGGAGATGGAAGACATCTACGTGTGGATGGAGTGGGCAGTGTGGGGTGTGGTGGAGATGGAAGATTCCCGGCAGGGAACGGGGCAGATCACCGGGGAGGAATGCACCCTGGCGGCCCGGGGGGCCGGGGTAAACTGTATCCTGCTGCCGGAGGCTGCCACAGGGGAAGTGGCAGACAGGCTGTCGGAATTGTTTGGCGGTACGGTTATGCAACTGGAGGGATACTATTTACTGACGAATACGGCTGAATGAGGAAACGTTTGTGAAGGAACTGATTAGTGTGATTGTGCCTGTGTATAATGTGGAGAGGTACATCCGGGAGACTATGGAAAGCGTGCTGGCCCAGACGTATCCCCAGTGGGAACTGCTGTTGGTGGAGGATGGCAGTACGGATGGAAGTGCGGATGTGATAGCAGGCTTTATAGCGGAGAAACAGGAGACCAGGATCCGCCTAATCCGGCAGCCCTCCAACCTGGGGGCAGCCATGGCCAGGAACCGCGGTGTCCGGGAAGCAAAGGGACGATATATCGCCTACCTGGATGCAGATGATCTCTGGGTGCCGGAAAAACTGGAGCGGGAACTGGCATTTATGAAGGAGAAGGAAGCCGCCTTTGCATTTACGGGCTATGAATTTGCCGATGGGAACGGACAGGGCACAGGCAAGGTGGTCCATGTGCCAAAGCAGCTGGATTACCACCAGGCCTTGAGCAATACCACCATCTTTACCACCACGGTGATGTTCGACACTGCCAGGATCGGAAAAGAGAAACTGATGATGCCCCAGGTGAAAAGCGAGGACACAGCCCTGTGGTGGCAGGTATTGAAGGGGGGCTACACAGCCTATGGCCTGGACGAGAACCTGGTAAAGTACAGGCGCCCGGGGAAAAGCCTTTCCTCCAACAAACTGGAGGCCCTGCGCCGGATCTGGAATCTGTACCGTAAGGTAGAGGGGCTGAATGTGGCGGCAAGTGCGTGGCATTTCTGCTTCTGGGCGGTGCGGGCGGTGCGGCGGCGGGTTTAGCTGGAAGCGCGTGAAAACGCCTCGCGGTGGCATCATGAAACAGTAACTGTATAACCCGTTCCCGGGGATGCTTGTCTCCTGTGGGCGATTGTGCTATACTATGTGGCAGTTGTGTGAAGGTTTTTGATGAGGGACTTACGCATTTGTTGCTTTGAACGGCAAGGCCGTGAAAAGTAACGATTTACGTTTGGAATTTCGGAGGAATCTGCCTTGAGGAATGGTTATACCAACGAAGAAAAACTTAGAAAACTGGAGACCTACAAGAGACTGATCAACCTGGGACTGATTGCAATCTGTATGGCCCTGGAGGTAGCATGCTTCGGATACCACTGGTGGGAGGATTTCCGGTTCAGCGTGGTGCCGGATCTGCAGGATTTCTGGAAGTGGGGTAATTATGCGGAGATCGCTTTCTACGGGATTGTACTGCTGTTTCTTTCCACTACGTATGGAGGGATCCGGCTGGGATACCAGAAGAATGCGGAGATTGTTTTTTCCCAGGTTTTTTCTACATTGCTGGCAAATATTATTATATATTGCGAATTATCCATCATGGCAAGGCGTGCTTTTGCGCCGAAGGCATTCCTGCTGCTGATGGCAGAGCAGACCCTGCTGGTGATCCTGTACATGAATGTAGCCAACAAGGCATACCGCTCCATTTTTCCACCCAGGAAGCTGCTGCTGATCCACGGTTACAGGCCCACAGGGGAGATCTGCAGCAAGTTCGAGAGCCGGGGAGACAAATATGTCATCACCCGCATGCTCCATGTGAACATGGGTTATGAGAACCTGTGCAGGGAGATTATAAAAGCCTATGAGGCAGAGGAATGCAATGCCGTGGTCCTGGGTGACATCTCCGTGGAGGAACGTGGTCCCCTGTTAAAGTTCTGTTATGGACGTTCCATCCGGGTGTATCTGTTCCCCAAGGTCACGGATGTGATCCTCACTGGAGCGGAGGAACTGCACGTGTTCGACAGTCCCATGCTGCTGACCAGGGAGTATAGCCTGCGGGTGGAGGAACGGTTTGTCAAGCGCCTGATTGACATTGTGTGCTCCCTGCTCCTGCTGGTGCTGGCATCCCCTTTCATGCTGCTTACAGCCATCGCCATCAAGGCCTATGACGGAGGTCCCGTCCTGTACAAGCAGGTACGCTGTACCAGGAACCAGAGGGAATTCCATATTCTGAAGTTCCGCAGTATGCGGACAGATGCGGAGAAGGACGGGGTGGCCAGGCTGGCCAGTAAAAATGACGGCAGGATTACCCCTGTGGGGAAATTCATTAGAAAATGCCGGCTGGACGAACTTCCGCAGCTTATCAATATCTTGAAGGGGGATATGTCCTTTATCGGGCCAAGGCCGGAGAGGCCGGAGATTATTGCCCAGTATATGGAGGTGATGCCGGAGTTTGCCTTCCGGATGAAGGTGAGGGCGGGACTGGCAGGATTTGCCCAGGTGTATGGGAAATACAACACATCTCCTTATGACAAACTAAAACTGGACATAACCTATATTGAAAATTATTCCATCTGGCTGGATATCAAACTGATGATGCTGACATTGAAGGTCCTGTTCTGGCCGGACAGCACGGAAGGCGTGGAGACAGAGCAGATCACGGCATTGAAAGAGGAACTGCGGCAGGAAGAGGAATCCCGTTAGGAACGCAACGAAACATAGGAGCATTTAGGCAGGCCAGATCACAAGTTATGGATGAACAGATCCTCAACAGGACAAGGGGAAGTAACCCTTGGAAGGCTGCAGGTGTGCGGGAAGGATGCCCTGGTGCAGGGGTAACTGTCAGGAGCAGAGTATGGGAAAAGATAGGGATAAAAGGAACCATGATGAGGGCAGGGCCACGACAAATAATGGCCACTACCATAAAGATGATGGGAAGCAAAAAACGGAAGTGGACAGGAGGGCAACCCTTGGCGCCTTTTATGGAAGGGAACCCTTTGACTGGAAACTTACGGTGCTGCGGCTGTTTCGGAACCTTTGGTGGGTGGCGGCTGTCACTCTGGCAGGGACGGTGGTGTTTGGCGGCGGATACTTTGTAAAATGTGTACTGCTGGGACCACAGCCCCAGTACAGGGCAGTTTCCCGCTACTATGTTGAGTATGCAGTGGAAGAGGAGAAGGATGTAAGTATAGTCCATATCAATGAGACAAGCTGGAACACCTATGTGGCAACCGGGGAATTCCTGGATGCAGTGAGCCTGTACCTGCCGGAGGGGACAGGGATGACCCGGGATGGGCTGAGGGCCTGTCTGGGGGCCATCCTGGCTTCGGATCTGCGGGTGGTGTCCACCACGGTCACAACGGATACTCCCGGACAGAGCCTGGCCATTGCAGGGGCGGTGGAGGAGGCCATGACTAAGGAATTCCCCAAGGGAATCCGGGAAATTACCGGGATCCGGCTCATAGATCCGGCCATAGGAGTGGAGGAAGTGCGGCTTGATGTGAGGCCGGTGCGGGCCTTTGTGCTCAGCGCAGTCCTGTTCCTGTTCTTCGGGCTGGTGGTATTCCTGCTGAGGGAGACAGGGGAGGACAGCATCTGGCTTCCGGCCCTGGTGGAGAAACGGTATGGGTTGAAAACCGTGGGTACCCTGGAGGATCCTGGGCTTGCAGAAAATATGAGTTACCTGTTCGGAGGAAAGGCCCAGGTGGCCCTGTGTGCGGTACAGTCTTCCATAGATTCCACCCAGGTATTGGATGCCCTTAGGGAAAAGGCCGCCATAGGGCAGGGGACAGACCAGGCAGACTCCTTCCAGGTGGTGGCAGCGCCCATCTCCCATCCGGAGAGTGCCGGTTCCCTGCGCCAGGCAGACGGGATCCTGCTGGTATTAAAGGCGGGTCCACATGCCGGGGGACAGCTGGAATATGTGAAGGAATATCTGGAAAGACAGGACTGCCCCATCACGGCGGTGCTACTGTGGCAGGCAGATGAATGGCTGATCCGCAGGTACTACTGGCTGCCGGATTGTCTGTGCCATACCCGGAAAAACCGGGCCAACCCACGAAAGATTTCGGGAAACAGGCCGGCCAGCAGCGGGCAGCAAGATCGCGAAAAGTAACCAGGCAGGCCACAGGCATAGCAGCGTGCCGGTATCAAGGGATGGGCGGGGTATAGAAATGTTGAAAGTACAAGTGCTGGCATCGGTGATGAACCAGGATCCAGACCGAGTGATCCAACGGATGGGGCTGGAATCCGATGCCGTGATCATCAACCAGTGTGACAGACTGGGGTATGAAGAGGTGGAACACAGGGGACACCTGGTGCGCTTTTACTCCTTCCCGGAGAGAGGGGTGGGCAGGAGCCGGAATGAGGCCATCCTGCGGGCAGATGGGGATATCTGTCTGTTTGCAGATGAAGATATTGTGTATGAGCCTGGGTATGCGGGGGCGGTTGCAGCAGAGTTTCAGAGGAATCCGCAGGCAGATATGATTATCTTCCAGGTGGAAGTGGAGGAGAGCCGCAGGACTTACGAGATCAGGGAGCGGAAGCGGGTACACTGGTACAATTGCGGCCGGTACGGAGCGGTGGGTTTCGCCCTGCGGCGGGAGAGCCTGTTGTCCTCGGGGGTGATGTTTTCCCTGCTGTTCGGAGGCGGTGCAAAGTACAGCAATGGGGAGGACAGTCTGTTCCTGAAGGAATTCATGGACAAGGGATACCGGGTGTATACGGCACCTGTGACCATTGGCCGGGAGGTATCCGGGGGAGAGTCCACCTGGTTTGCCGGATACAATGAAAAATTTTTCCGGGACAGGGGAGTGCTCTACCGCTATCTGTATGGCAGGCTGGACTGGCTGATGTGCCTGCGGTTCCTGCTGGCCCATCGGAAGAAGGTCTGTGCCCAGGTGGGGGTGTGGCAGGCGTACCGATGGATGAAGTGGCACTGACGGCTTTGCTGACATTGAGCGCACAGGAGGTATCAGCATAATGGAAAAAAGTGCACTGGTGTATGTGACACTGGTACTGGTGACAGTACTCCTGGGCCTGTATGTGGACAACAGAATCTATGTGCCTGGTTATCTCCAGGGAGGAAGGCGTTATGGGCTGGCATACGGGACTGACAGGCAGCAGGCCAGGAACCGGGTGGCAGAGTTCGCCATTTATTGTCTGCTTACCGGAGTCAGCGCCTGCAGGATAGCTGTGGGAAATGATTACTGGGTCTACCGGGACAATTTCAAGCTGATTGCCCAGGAGAGACATGTGTCTTCTGAGACGGGGTTTAATCTGATTGTCAAGTGGCTCCAGGGGCTGTTTGGCTATGACAGGTATCTGCCGGTATTTGCCTTCTTCTCCATTGTAACAGTGTTCTTCTTCGTGAAGGCCCTCCATGACCAGGGAAGCTATTATGCCTTTTCCCTGTACCTGCTGCTGACAGGAGGGTACTATTTCAACAGCTTGAATTCCGTGCGGTACTACCTGGCCCTGGCCATGGCACTCTATGCACAGAAATATGTGCTGCGGGGGGCATATGGGAAATTTGTGCTGTGGATCCTGGCAGGTGCCATGTTCCACAAATCCGTGCTGCTGGTGGTGCCAGTGTACCTGGCAGCCCGTTTCCTGGCGGCCAGCAGACTGAAAAAATGGCATTATATCCTGGGCGGGGCCGGCATCTGCAGCCTGGTCTTCGGCCAGGATCTTTACAGGGAGATTATTTTCTATTTTTATCCCTATTACCGGAATTCGGCTTTTGACAATGGACAGTTGTCCTATGCAAATATAGGAAAATGTGTGTGTGTGCTGGCCTTGTGCCTGTTCTTTGGACGGGAGGGCATCCGGGAAGATGTGGCAAACCGGTTCTATTTTTTCCTGAACCTGTTCGGCCTGGTGGTATATGGTTGTGGCTCCTTCATCCCGGAGGTGTCCAGGGTGGGCTATTATATGATTATCTCCCAGGTGTTCCTGCTTCCCAGGATCGTGGCCGGAATCCAGAAAAAGCCATTGCGCCGGCTGGCATATGTAGGAGTGACAGGTGCCTTTGGGGCGTACTTCTTCCTATTATTAAGGGAAATGTACGCGGTGGATGTGAGACTGCTGCCCTACCTGAACTGGATATTTAACTGACAGAATGCCGGACAGACAAGGAAGTTACGGCAATAGGGGTATGAGAATGAATATACTGTGGTTGTGTAATATTATAATACCTGCCATTGCGGAAAAACTGGGGATGGAGAGTACCAACAAGGAAGGCTGGCTCTCCGGGCTGCTGGACAGGGTGCTTAAGGACCAGGGGGAAAATGGGATAGCCTTATCTGTGGCTTTTCCCGTCTCCAGGGATGTGTGCCGGGAAGAGGATGGGATCTTTCGGAAGGACCTGACCCTGGAGGGGGTTCCTGTGGCCTGCTTTGGGTTTTATGAGGACACTACAAGGCCGGACCGTTACGATCCGTCCCTGGAAGGGAAACTGCATCGGATCACCGAAGAGGCAAGGCCGGATGTGGTGCATTGCTTTGGCACAGAATATCCCCATACCCTGGCCCTGTGCAGGGCCTTTCCCAGAAAGGACAGGGTACTTCTGGGAATACAGGGGCTGTGTGCTGTCTATGCCCAGGCCTATTTTGCAGATTTGCCACAGGAGGTAATCCGCCAGGTTACGTTCCGGGACTGGCTGAAGCAGGATAGCCTAAGGCAGCAGCAGGAAAAGTTCGAGAAAAGGGGTGCCATGGAGCAGGAGGCGGTAAGCCTTGCAGGAAATATCACCGGGCGTACCGCCTGGGATGAGGCAAGCACCAGGGCCTGGAATGGCAGCAGCCGTTATTTTTCCATGAATGAGACCTTGAGGCCAGTGTTCTATGGCCCTGTGTGGGATCCGGCAGGATGTAAACCCCATACCATCTTCTTAAGCCAGGGGGACTATCCCATCAAAGGACTGCACTATATGCTGGAGGCGCTGCCTGCCATTGCCGCCCGGTATCCCGATGTGACAGTGTGTGTGGCGGGCAACAGCATTGTGGAATATGGAACCTGGAAACAGAAGCTGAAGATCTCCGCATATGGGAAGTACCTGCGCAGGCTGCTTGACCGGGAACCGGTGCGGGGGAAGGTGCAGTTTCTGGGTAAACTGGATGCAGCACAGATGTTGGAACAGTATTTGCACAGCCACCTGTTTGTGTGTTGCTCTTCCATGGAGAATTCTCCCAATTCCCTGGGGGAGGCCATGCTGCTGGGCATGCCCTGTGTCAGTGCAGACGTGGGAGGGATCACCAGTCTGTTCCGGGATGGGGTGGATGGAATCGTGTATGCAGGGGGAGAGGATGGCAGGGCAGCGTCCATGGAACACACAAGTATCGGTTCCATGGAACAGGTGGCGGCCCGGCTGGCTGATGCCGTGATCCGCATGTGGGAGGATTCGGAGAAAATGCTGGAATATGCCAGGAATGCAAGGGAACATGCCCTTAGGATCCATGACGGGGAGAATAATTATAGACGGCTGATGGAGATCTACGGTGCCATAGCCGGTCCCATATAGAGAGAACGCATCTTGCAGGGGCGGGATGCCGGCATTCTGCGGTATATGTACATCCCTGTGGCTCTTGCGGCGCCAACCCGTGAAAAATAACCGAGAAGTAGCAGTGGAAAAGGAAATGAGGATATTGCATGAAAGCAGCGTTTGTCTCCAACTACATCAACCACCACCAGATTCCGATCTGCAATGAAATGTACCGGCTGCTGGATGGGGCTTTCACCTTCGTGCAGACAGAACCGATGGAAGCAGAGCGGGTCAGCATGGGATGGCACAATACAGAACGGCCGCCTTATGTGAAATGCTGGTACGAGGAGGAAGCGGCCTGCAGGGCACTGGTCCTGGATTGTGATGCGGTGATATTTGGCGGTACGGATGAGGAAAGCTATATCCAGGAGAGACTCGCATCGGGAAAACTGGTGATGCGCTACAGTGAGCGCCTGTACAAGACGGGACAGTGGAAGGCCATATCTCCCAGAGGCCTTCGGAAAAAATACCAGGATCATACCAGGTTCCGGAAGGCCCCCGTATACCTGCTCTGTGCAGGAGCCTATGTGCCATCGGACTTCTCCCTGGTGAGGGCTTATCCGGGCAAGATGTATTGCTGGGGGTATTTCCCGGAGACGAAGCATTACGATCTGAAGTGTCTGTTTGCAGGGAAAGGGTATGTCAAGGAACAGAAGATTCCTTATCTTCTGTGGGCGGCCCGGATGATCGACTGGAAACATCCGGAACTGGCCCTGGAGACCGCCAGGTATCTGCGGGAAAGGGGGCTGGATTTTCACCTGGATCTGGTGGGAGACGGACCCTTGCGTCAGGAGATGGAGGACCGCTGCCGTCAGTACGGATTGGAAACTTATGTGGATTTCCTGGGGTTCCAGCCTCCGGAAGCAGTGCGGGGCTATATGGAACAGGCAGATATCTTCCTCTTTACCAGCGACAGGCAGGAGGGCTGGGGTGCGGTGGCCAACGAAGCCATGAACAGTGGCTGTGCCCTGGTGGCGGACGCACTGATCGGGGCAGTTCCTTACCTGGTGCACCATGGGGAAAACGGCCTGTTGTACCCGGATGGGGACAGGACAGCACTTTTTGCAGCAGCGGAAAAGCTGGTGGGGTGCAGGGAACTGTGCAGGGCGCTGGGGGAAAGAGCCTATGAGACCATAACCCAGACCTGGAATGCAGAACATGCGGCGGCCCGGCTGGTGAAACTGCTGGAGAGGCTGCTTAGGGAAGGACAGTCTGGAAGGGGAATGCCAAAGCAGGGGACGAAGGAGCTTCTGTACCATGCGCAGCCCTGCAGCATGGCACCGGTGCTGTGGGAGGGAAAGGCCAGGGGACTGTGCCGGCTGCCGGACGGAGCGAGGTGCTAATTGAATGAGGCGCACTGGAGTATGCCGATTGACCACAACGAAATACAGGGGCATTTAGGCAGGCCAGATCACTAGTGGATGAACAGTTCTTGACAGGAAAGGGATATATGGGAACCCAGATGAATGACAAGCCGTTGATCACGGTAATAGTACCAATCTATAATATAGAAGAATACCTGCCCAGATGTGTCCATTCCATCATGGCCCAGACCTATACCAACCTGGAGATTCTCTTGGTAGACGATGGATCCACGGACGGAACAGGAAGGCTCTGTGACAGGCTGGGGCAGGAGGATCCCCGGATCCAGGTGATTCACAAGGCAAACGGCGGCTCTTCCAGCGCCAGGAACCTGGCCCTGGAAAGGGCCAGGGGGGCATATGTGGGATTTGTGGACAGTGATGACTACTTGGAACCAGACATGTATGAGAGGCTGTACCAGGGGATGATCCGGTACCATGTGTCCGTGGCCCAGACAGGCAGGGATGAGATAGATGCAGAGGACAACAGACTGCCCGATATCTGTGAACCGCCTACCGAACCGGTGGTATACGGGGAAGAGGACTTCCTGCGGGAACTGTTATTGCACCGGGGAGACTGCTCCTTCTGCACGAAGCTCATTGCCAGGGAACTGTTTGCCGGAATGCGTTTTCCGGAGGGGGAACTGAATGAGGATTTCTGGCTGCTGGTCCAAATGCTGCCTGCCATGGGAAGGCTCCTGTCCCTGCCCGGACAGTCCTATCACGTGTTTTACCGTATCGGAAGCAATTCCCGGAAGACTGGGAAGGAAGAATTCTCCCGGGTCTATGCAGACAGCGTGAAGAATGCGGACATGGTCCAGAGCCTGGTGGAAGAGAAGTACCCGGATCTGCAGGATGTGGCTTTCCGGTTCGGCATCTTTCAGAGGCTGGAATACATGCTTCACATTCCCATTTCCCAGATGCAGAGGGGAAATGCTACCTATCGGAAAGTGGTTGCTGACCTGCGGAAAAATTGGGGCAGGGCCATGAGGAATCCGGTGTTGACAGGGAAGAACAAGGTGTACCACACCCTGTTTGCAGTAGCACCCTGGTGGGTAAGATGGGGGCACGGGGTGCTGCGGAGAAGTGTGAGAAGAATTTCTAAGACGCCAAAAAATGTTGTCTAAGAAATTCTACGGCGCAAAAAAGCGCCTTTCTCACACTGAAGAATCGCAAGGGAAGCGATTCTTCTCATGGATTGTTTGTGCTGCCAAAGGCAGCATGGCGGGAAGTTTGAATAAGAAATGGTTTCCGAAGGAGGGGCAGAACACCCTTTCTGACCGGGTACAGAGGTACGAGTATAATGAATAAAATTCACAATAAGAAAATATCATATGTTCCCTTTAACAGAATCCTGGCATTGGTCCTAATGGATATAATGTCCATCATAGTGGCAGCCTTTGGCGCATTGTTCATCCGCTTTGAGTTCAGCTTCAGCGCCATTGACAGGGTTTACCTGGAGAGATTTGAACACATTATTTTTCCGGATATCCTGATGGCCCTTTTATTTTATGTGTTATGGAAACTGTACAAGAGCGTGTGGCGGTATGCCAGCGCCAATGAACTGATCAATATCATCTTTGCCACCTCCTGCACGGCGCTGGCCCAGGTGATCTACTGTCTGTCCACAGGATATACCATGCCCAGAAGCTATTACGTTCTCTACTGGTTCCTCCAGACAGTGCTGACCTGCTGTATCCGTTTCGGGTACCGGATCCTGCGGATCATCAACAACAAGCGGGCCAGCCTGGTGGGAAAAAGTGAACGGGTCAATGTGATGATCATCGGGGCAGGAGCTGCGGGCAACATGATCCTCAAGGAGATTGAGGGGAGTGATTACCTGAACTTGCAGGCCAAATGTATCATAGATGACCAGCCTGGCTGCCATGGCAAGCTGCTGCGGGGAGTTCCCATTGTGGGAGGCCGGGAGAGCATCCTGGATGCGGTCAGACAGTATGGCATAGACCAGATCATCCTGGCGATCCCCTCTGCCAGTACCCAGACCAGGAAGGAACTTCTGGACATCTGCAAAGAGTCTGGCTGTAAACTCCGTACCCTTCCGGGTGTATACCAGCTGATCAACGGGGAAGTGTCCGTGTCCAAGCTCAAGGAGGTGGAGATTGAGGACCTGCTTGGCCGGGATCCCATCCGGATCAATGTGGGAGAAGTGCTGAACGATGTCAGCGGCAAAGTGGTCTGCGTCACAGGCGGGGGCGGATCCATCGGCAGTGAACTGTGCAGGCAGATCGCAGGCCACAACCCCAGGAGGCTGGTCATCGTGGACATCTATGAGAACAATGCCTACGAGATCCAGCAGGAATTGATCCGCAGATACCCGGACCTGGACCTGGTGGTACTGATTGCCTCCGTGCGCAATACCAACCGGATCAATTCCATCTTTGAGACCTACCGGCCGGAAATCGTATACCATGCGGCAGCCCACAAGCATGTGCCGCTGATGGAGACAAGCCCCAATGAAGCCATCAAGAACAATGTGTTCGGCACTTATAAGACGGCCTTGGCAGCAGACCGGTACGGGGCAGACAGGTTCGTACTGATCTCCACGGACAAGGCAGTGAATCCTACCAATATCATGGGGGCCTCCAAACGTCTCTGCGAGATGGTGGTGCAGATGATGAACCAGAAGTCCAGGACCAGCTTCGTGGCCGTGCGGTTCGGAAATGTATTGGGAAGCAATGGCAGTGTGATCCCCCTGTTCAAACAGCAGATAGCAGAAGGAGGACCTGTGACAGTGACCCACCCGGACATCATCCGCTATTTCATGACCATTCCGGAGGCCGTATCCCTGGTGCTCCAGGCAGGTGCCTATGCCAGGGGAGGTGAGATCTTCGTGCTGGACATGGGGGAACCTGTGAAGATACTGGACCTGGCTACCAACTTGATCAAACTGTCCGGCTACAAGGTGGGGGAAGACATCCAGATCCAGTTCACAGGACTGCGCCCCGGGGAGAAGATGTACGAAGAACTGCTGATGAATGAGGAGGGACTGAAAAAGACGACCAACAAGATGATCTTTATTGGAAAGCAGATAGAATTTGACATAGACAAGTTCCAGGAACAACTGGAAAGGCTGGGAAAAGCAGCAAAACAGGAAGACAAGGATATCCGGAGATATGTGAAGGATATCGTGGATACGTATCAATACCAGGAGTAGTATTTTAAAAGGCCTTACAAAAAAACACCATATCCAATGCGTTTTATCTTTGGTAGGAGGAGAAAATTCAGCGCATTGGATATGGTATTTTTGTAATTCTGATTATAACATAGGATGACCAAAATGACAATAGTACTTTAGTACCGCTTTTGCAGAAGATGTTCAAATATATAATCTGAATTACCGGAATATACAGTTTTATTGTGCGTCAAAATCTATTTCCTCGAACTCCTTGGTATCGAAGAACTCTGAGGCAGCTATGCCAAAACCATTGCAAAGCTTCACAATGGTGAAGACACCTGGGTTCCTGGTGGAACCATCCAGGATGTGCATCAAGGTAGGCAGGGGCACCGCGGAGCGGAAGGCCAGTTCATAGTAGGAGATCTGCTGGAGCCTGCAGTAATAGTCAATACGGCTGGATAATGTTTTTTGTCCTGTCATGTTTTTTCCTGTTCCTTTCATATTTGGTAGGAGTGATACTGGTAGTGTAATACATTTTCCAGTGTCATAAGTACCGTATATGGTAGTTCCTGGAAAATTTTGTAAGTTAGGAAGTGGCTCTTATTACAATACCATATGACCATACAAAAGCATGCCTATTCTGCATCCAATTCTATATTTTCGAACGCATCACAATCAAAAAATTCCTTGATGTCGATATCCAGTCCGCTGCAGATCTTCAGCAGGGTGTGGATCCTGGGATTCCTGGTGGAGCCATCCAGGATATGCATCAGTGTGCCCATGGGAACAGTGGAACGGTAGGATAAGTGATAGTAAGATATTTCGCGCTGGATGCAGTAATGCCGGATCCGCTCTGAAAATAGAGTTGATCTTGTCATAGGATATCCTCCCTTCTTTGGCACGATACAGTGGTATGGGTCACCAGATCGTATTTTACCTTATTAATCCTGTTTGCTTTCTCTGGAAGGATAGGTGACTGTCCAAACGGGTTCATAACGGGGGTACATTTTCTTCTTCAGTGTCCGTATCCGCCAGTTCATATAGCGTGTCTGCAGGTTCATGATAAAGGCTGGTGTGACCTCGGCAGGAGTGTCTAGGAAGATATCCACCAGAAGCTGCTCTGCCCGGCGGCAAGATAGGAAAAGGCTTCTCTTGATACAGGCGAATCGTGCAGAAGGATCGGAATTGTAGTTCATAAGGGATTTCCTCCTATGGAATGTACAAACGTATCATTTCCAGTATATACTACCCCGGATAGGATTCAATACCATATGTGATAAAAATTTCGGAAATTTTACAAAATTGTTACTGTTCACTCTATGCACAGCAACAGATGCATTGCGTAGCAGTCTCGGGTTTGTCGCGCAAAAGCTACGTGAAAAAACAACCATTCCTTTGATATTCAGGGCACCTGTGATGGAAATGCTCCATTTTAGGGAGGGCTTTAGGGACGGTACGGACTATCGGGATAAGCTTCCTTCCAACGGGTCCTGGATTCCTGGTAAATCTTCTGCAGCAGGGTCTCAATCCGCCATTGCATGTATTGTGTCTGCATAACTGCCACAAATGTAGGAGTGATGCTGGCAGGGGTATTGCAGAATACATCCAGTAATCTTTGTTCCAACCGACAAAGATGCAGGGCCAGGCGCCTTTTATGGAGGGCTGTTCTGGGCTTCCCCGTTCCAGCGTTTGGTTTGTTGTTGTTTCTCATAGGTATGTTCCTTTCCCTTTGTAATTCTTGTGTTTCAGAGGGGTAATGGTATGGAAGGACAGCATAGACAGATACGATACCTAAGCATCGAATTCAATATTTGCGAACTCCTCTGCCTGGAAAAATTCCGCAACCGTGATGCCCAGGCCATTACAGATCCGGATCATGGTAAAGATCCCTGGATTCCTGGTAGATCCCTTCATAATGTGCATGAGGGTAGTCAAGGGAACGGTGGAGCGGTAACTGAGTTCATAATAAGACATCTGCAACTGGGTACAATAATGGTTGATCCTGTCAGAGAGCAATTTCTGCACGGAGGATTGGGGCTGCTTTGTCTGTTTTGCCATGGGTGTTTTCCTTTCATATTTGGTATTAACCATAGTCTAATACATTTTCGGGAATCATCAATACCAAATTCGGTAGTAAATGGAAAAAATTGGAAAATATTGTAAGTTTGGGAGAATTGATATAATTCTGGCAGGACAGCACCATGGGAGAAGACAGCGGCTGGAGGGGATCCATGGGTAGTACTGGAGGATAGATCCCCTGTTGCTTGCAGCGAAGTTGTAGGCTTTTGTGCTAAGAAAAAGATAAAATTGTAATTTGACGAATGATGTGTTATGATAAATACAATATGCAGGCAGCTTGTACTAGAAAGCCCAATTGGTGACAGGAAATCCGACACGGCCATAGAATCACAGAAGTCTGTGGAAGTATATCTGTATTATGTACAGGATAAAAAAGATATTGGAAGGCGTGGCAGGAAGGTGGCGTAGGAAAGATCATGAAGAAAATTTTTTTCATGTTGAAATTTATATGGATATTGCTGGTTGGAATACTGACAGGACTCGTATGTATGGTACTGGCATATATGATTCCGTTGTCAGGACAGAATGCTAATGTGCAGGAGTCGCTTAAAATATTAGGTGATGAAGGTTGGTATCCGACTATGCCGTATGTGAAAGAATTTACATATGACTACGGAGAGTACCTGGATAGTCCGGCAACTTTGGACAACTATACAGACGAGTTGATGATTACAATAGCTACATTGGATCCACAAGGAAAATACTTACATGCAGCCATGGTTGATTACTGCCCACGCTATTGGTGCGGATTTGTAGCAGTATTAAGGCCGGTTCTTTTTTTCCTGGACTATGGTGAGATCAGAATGCTGAACATTCTGGTGCAAATGTTTTTGGTAATGGTACTCGCTTTGCTTCTGTATAAAAGAAAAGGAAAGATATGGTGTTTCTGGGTCGTTTCCATGTATGCATTACTGACACCCTATTGTATGGGAATGTCTATGCAGAATTCCTGCGTTTTCTATATTGGTATGCTGGGAGCAGTCGGTCTCTTGAAGGGAGAACGGGTCTTTGAACATAAAAATAGGCATTTGTATCTATTTTTCATTCTGGGAATTATAACTGTATATTTTGATTTTTTAACATATCCGCTGTTTACATGGTCTTTTCCAATGCTTGTCTGGATTGTGATTAAAAACCATAGGAAATGGACGAACTATATAAAAGATGTTATTTTAACAGGTATATGCTGGGGACTTGGATATGTGGGTATGTGGACAGGAAAGTGGATAGTAGCCTCGCTGGTCTTAAAGACAGATATTGCCAGTCTGTTAATGGGAAGAATTGAACTGCATTCCATATATGGAGGGACAGAAATTACTTTTCTTGCAAATCTGGTAAGGAATTTGGAAAAGTGGGTTAATATTCAGACTACTTGTATATTATTGGCCTGGTCCATCTGGTTTTGTGTGATGTTGATAAAGAGAAAGGGTAGTATCCAGACAAATAAGTGCCTTTCATTTACCTTGATTGGATGCGGAAGCCTTGCGTGGTTATTTGTCATGCGATATCACACATTTATTCATGCTTTTTTCACCCATAGGGTGTATTGCACGGCTTTCTGTGCTATATTGGCGGCATGTATATGCATGATTGAGGAAGAAACAGATAGGAAGGCTGTTTCAAGAAAAGTATTGATTCCAGTGATGATTTTCTTTTATGCATGTATGATTGGGATTACCCTGCAATGTAAAGTAGATTTTCATTTCCATAATGGAGATCAGCCCCCGCGACATATTTTGCTTGAAGAAGGAAGTACTGTCTTGGAGACTGTTGTTCCAAGATACAATGATATAAAAGGCGTTGAAATAGGGCTTATAGCAGATGGAGTGGAAGGCACATTTTCTATAGAAATTTATGATCAAATGGAATGTCTTTATCAAGAGGAGGTTTCCTTTTCTGAAGTGTTAGATGGAAAAATGTATCCGTTAAACATGGAACTGCAAACAGGAAGCAAAGATCTAACGCTATGCGTTACAGTGAAAGAATGCGGAAATGCAAACGGATATGTGTATGTGACAGATGGGGTATTCCCGTTGACTGAGTGCTCGGAGGCGCTGATGGATGGAAACGGATTAGGGGGACAAATTACACATTCCTTTGATTATCTGGCACTTCCCGGATTGAAAACATGTTTAAATTATTTCTCGATCATATTTGGGGTGTTTGTTCTATTGATTGCAGATGGATATGGGATTGTACTTATTGTAAGGCAGAAGTTTAGGGAAAGAAAAGGGGGAATTATGCTCAAGGAGTGACAAGGGAGAAGCATGTAAATGAAGCTTTAGAGATTGACTGATGTGTGCTGAATATGAAAAGAAATAATTATATATAGGAGAAAGTGTGTGAAACGTGATGCATTATTTGAGGTGGAAAACAATATATTCAAGAGAATCTGGGTAGTAGTGCCGTACTTCATTGCTGTAATTATTTGTATATTGGCAGCTATACCGGTTTTTTCTAATAGTATTACACAGGATGAAGCATTTTCTGTCGTATTGGTGCGTAAGAATATGGCTGAAATGATTAAGGATGCTTCTGCAGACGTTCATCCACCGTTGTACTATTTTTTGATGATGCTTGTAAAGGGTGCATTGCATGGAAGGGAATCATTGCTGGCGTATCGGTTGTTATCCTGTGCGGGAACATGCTTTAACCTTCTGCTGATAGGTGCAACAATGATAAGGAAACGTTGGGGGATAATGACCGCCAACATCTATATTATTTTCTTCGGATTGACATATTATACTATGGAGCATACGGTGATTGTTCGAATGTATACATGGGGGACTTTTTTTGTTACATTGGCATCCTTGTTGGCCCTAAAAGCATACGAAGAAGAAAAAATAAAATATTTGGTCATATGCGGATTTGTGACCTTGGCAGCTATGTATACGCATTACTACGCATTATTGGCGGTGTTTTTAGTTTGGGCTTTTTTGCTTGTCGTTGCAGCGATAAGGAAAAGGAAATTGATAAAAGGTATTTTGCTAACGGGGATCTTAATTGTAATTGGATATTTTCCATGGCTTGGCATTTTTATAGGGCAGACAGACAAAGTGGCTCAAAACTATTGGATACAGGAATATTTATTTGGCGATATGATCCGGGCTCCTTATATTATGACGGAAATAGCGGCGCTTCCTGGTGTGGGGTATGGATTTCAGATACTGGTTTTTGCAATGTTTTTTTTGGCTATTATTAGAAAAAAATACATTTTGATAATTTCTAGTGCAATTGTAGTAGGCGTATTAGTGATTAGTTCTCTTTACTCGGTTCTGGTACAGCCCATATGGATTGCTCGTTACTTTTATATTTTATGGGGGCTTGTTTCTATTGTGGTAGCAGTTGTTATAGGGGAAAAATATAGTTTGTTCTCAATTATACCGCAAATTGCTATAATAATATTATTATCCTTCTATGGATACTTTTATGGAAGCGAGATTCCAATTGCTTTTGGTGATACGATAAGTGGACCACCAGAACATGTTGCATCCCGAAGACTAGGAGAAAATGTAAGCGGTGAAGGTGTTTTGTGGGTAAAGTATGTATATTACAATTATAGCAGAAAGGTTCTGGCAATATTGTATACGGTTTTTTTTGTGATATCGTTTTTATGCTTGGAAACAATATATGTGATTTATTTGCAAAAGAAACATTGACTATGAACATAAGTATTGTTGCAATGTGAACATTTTGCGTATCTGATTGGAAATCCAATGTTCTATTTTAGGGAGGATAAAGTGTACCAGCCTATAAAAAGAATACTCGACATCATATTATCCTTTGTGGGCATGCTGGTTCTGCTCCCGGTGTTCCTGGTGCTGGCCGTTGCCATAAAAGCAGACTCTAGGGGTCCGGTCCTGTTCAGGCAGAAGCGGGTGGGAATCCATAAAAATTTTTTCCACATCTTGAAATTCCGTACCATGCGCATAGATACCCCCAAGGATACTCCCACGCACCTTCTGAAGAACCCGGAAAGCTATATCACGAAGGTGGGCCGGTTCTTAAGGAAGACCAGCCTGGATGAGCTTCCCCAGATTTTCAATATCTTGAAAGGCGACATGGCCATTGTGGGTCCCAGACCGGCCCTGTGGAACCAGGATGACTTGATCGCGGAACGGGACAAATACGGCGCAAACGATATCAGGCCGGGACTGACCGGATGGGCCCAGATCAATGGAAGGGATGAGCTTTCCATTGCAGTGAAGGCAAAGCTGGACGGAGAATACGTACGGAAGATGGGGCTGGGAATGGATATCCGCTGTATCCTGGGTACGGTATTTTCGGTCCTTCGGCATGAAGGCGTGGTGGAAGGCGGAACCGGGGTCATGCAGGAGACGGCAGGGCAGGAGGAGAACCTGGAGGATAGATGAAGAGGGTATTGATCACAGGAGCAGGCAGCTATATAGGGACTTCCTTTGAGGACTGGCTGAGGGAGAATTCTGATACCATTGTCACGGATACCCAGGATATGAAAGGGGATGCCTGGAAGGCCAGGGATTTTCATGGATATGATGCGGTGTTCCATGTGGCAGGGATAGCCCATGCAGATGTGGGCAAAGTGTCGGAGGAGAGGAAACAGCTCTATTATCAAGTGAATTCCAGGCTGGCCATTGCGTGCGCCCGGAAAGCCAAGGCAGATGGAGTGGCACAGTTCATTTTCATGAGCAGTATCATTGTATATGGGGAAAGCGCCGGGATAGGAAAAGAGAGGGTAATCACCAGGGAAACTCCTTTGTCTCCGGCAAATTTCTATGGGGACAGCAAGGTAAAGGCAGAAGAGGGGTTACAGGAGCTTGCAGATGACACATTCCATGTGGTAATCCTGCGTCCTCCTATGATCTATGGAAAAGGTTCTAAAGGAAATTACCCGCTGCTGTCTAAGATGGCCAGGAAACTGCCATTTTTCCCGGATGTGGACAACCAGCGCAGCATGCTGTATATTGAGAATCTTTGTAAATTTATTTACTTGATGATCGAAGAGGAGGAAGATGGGATATTTTTCCCGCAGAATGCGGAATATGTTAGAACCTGCGACATGGTGAGGAGCATTGCTGATACACATGGCAGAAAGATTCATATGACAAGGGTGTTCAATCCGGTTTTGAGACTTCTGGGAAAATCGGGGGGGAAGCTGGGGGGAATGGTGAACAAGGCTTTCGGGAACCTGGTGTATGAGAGAGGGATGAGCGAATATAAGGAGGATTATCAGGTCTATGGGCTGGAAGAGTCGGTGAGAAGGACGGAAGGACAGGATACCAACAAATTAAGAAAATAAGGCGCAGCTACAGGGGAAAGGAATAATGTCATTGCCACAACGCAGGTTGCGTGGTAGAATATTGGAACAGAGGGACATGACCTGGCTTTTAGGCTTTGTGGGAGATAATGAATGCGGCCCTGCAATGTGAATGAAAATGACATTGCGCAGAGGCGTGTTGTGTTTTCTGGCTGAAACAATTTGAATTACGAAACTAGCTGACAGAGGTATAAGATGGGACAGCACATACTGGTGGTATCTCAGTACTTTTATCCAGAAGATTTCCGCATCAATGATATCTGCGAAGAATGGATAAAGAGGGGATACGAAGTAACGGTAATCACAGGAATGCCGAACTATCCGAAAGGAAAGTTCTTCGAAGGATATGGGTGGTTCCGAAAGAGGAGAGAAAGCTACAAAGGCATCCATATTATTCGTCTGCCGATCCTTCCGCGGGGCAGGAATGCCTTAATGTTGTTATTGAATTATATTTCCTTTGTGGTGTCCGGTTTTTTCTGGAAGTTGTTTACCAAAGCCAAGGCAGATAAGGTCTTCATTTTCGAAGTGTCTCCTATGAGCCAGGCCCTTGTGGGAGTGTGGTATGCAAAGCGCCGGAATATCCCCTGCTTTATTTATGTGCAGGATCTGTGGCCGGAAAATGTTGAGATTGTCACAGGAATCCACAACAGATATGTAATACGGAAGATAGACCGGATGGTGGATTATATTTACAGGAATTGTGCGAAGATATTTGCCACTTCTCCAAGTTTTGTGGAAAGGATAGAAGAGCGGGACAGTGCCTGGGAAGAGCAGCATAGAGGTTATGGGAGCCATAGCAAGGTAATCTACTGGCCCCAGTATGCGGAAGCCTTTTACAAGCCCGTAGAAGAGCGTGTGCAGGAACCCTGGGCGGAGGAAGATTGTTATAAGATTATCTTTACTGGAAATATAGGACAGGCCCAGGGGCTGGATATTCTGCTCCGGGCAGCCAGGGTCTTAATGGATAGGAAGATCTGCTGCAAATTTGTGATGGTAGGAGACGGCAGATACAGGGAAGAGCTGGAACGGGAGATAGAGAAGGAACAGGTTCAGAGTATGTTTGTCATGCTGGGCAGGAAGCCATCCCGGGAAATTCCGAAGTATCTAGCATGTTGTGATGTGGCGTTTGTATCCTTTGCAGAGAATGAACTTTTTGCCAAGACGATTCCAGCGAAACTACAGTCCTATATGGCTTGTGGGATCCCGATTCTAGCTGTTGCGGATGGTGAGACGAAACGGATTGTAGAGGAAGCTGGATGCGGGATTGTGTGCAGGCTGGGGGATGTGGAGGATTTGGTAGATGGAATCGTGAGGTTCCTGGGTTTGCCGAAGGGGATGACACATGAAATGGGAGAATGTGCATTGCAGTATGCGGGGAAGAATTTTGATAAGGGGAGACTGATGGATGAGATGGATGGATTTGTGAGGGAGTGAAATAAAGGGAAAAAGGGGAAGTGTATTTTTAATGTATGTCGTGCCCCCTGGCAGAGAAATTCCCGGCACAGAGGCAGTCCCCCAAAGGGGACTGCCTCTGTGCCGGATGTAACCCTGTCAGAAAAAGCCGGGGCAGTAGCTGAAACACCCTTTAAATCGGACATGGCAGATGGTACCCAGGCCGGGCTTGAATCCGGCCAAGTGCTTGAAGAGGGCAAGAAAGTCTCTTTTGTTGTGGGTAATTTTATTACTGAAGGATCTGAAAATTTTTGCTTGCAGATTTCTGCAAGGTGCTATATACTATTATAAGTTGCATATCGAGTAAGATTATTACAAAGCGATATGTATATTGATTTGCAGGAAACCGGGGTTAACAGGACTGGTTTTTGGAAATACTGTTTTGTATAACTATAGCGAATTTTTGTGTAGCGAATACCCGCCGCACCATGATTGCTTTCGGAGGTCCCCGCAGCGTGGGCACTCGGGCTTTCCGGGGGCATGACATATCGGTATCCGTTTTATTCATGACAATTAGGGCCGACTGAATGCGGTTTTATAGCGTGTGGTGGCAGAACGCACCCGATGCTTGGATTTTGTTGTGAATAGGGTTGCTGTCTTATGCTGCTGACATAGCGGGATATTATTATATGCTCCTGCAACAGGAAGCTTGTAGAAGTTTTATGCCAAAAACGGACTGCCGTAGCTACAGGGAATATGAAACCTTGTAGCTGCGGATGGCGAAGCTATGCCATGAGGGCAGAGCACAGTTGGGCTACGGTTTCCGAAACGGAGTGAAGATGGACGGGTTCCCGGTTTCGAAAAAGAGGCATAATCCGGCTTCGGAGACAAAGTACAGATAGTTCATTTTCAGTTCGGGAATGTGCCGAAGCATGTCTCCAGTATGGGAGGGAACAGACAATGACGGATCTATCCATGGATACGGAAGAAAAAGATCGGTATTATGTGATACAGGTGGCTCCCAGGGCCGAGGCAAATACGGAGGCCTTGATCCGAGCCAGATTGGATGCCAGACTTTACAGTCGTTGCTTCCATCCCTTGCGGCATGTGCGGAAGAAGTTCCGGGGGCAGTGGCAGGACATACATGAGAAGCTGCTCCCGGGCTATGTGTTCTTGACTGCTCCATCGGCACCAGAGTTGTATGAGGGGTTGCGTCAAGTGCCAGCGCTGACAAAGCTTCTGGGGAGAAACGAAGGGAATCTGTTTGTATCCCTGCTGCCGGAAGAGATACAGTGGCTTGAGAAGGTGACGGCGGGGGGAGACGAAGTTCGGATTTCTCTTGTGACTGTGTCGGAAGGGGATGTGGTGACGGTGGTGGATGGACCTTTGAAGGATCTGGAAGGGCATGTGAAGAAGATTCATCTTCACAGGAGGATTGCGGAGGTGGAAGTGAATTTCATGGGAAGGAAGACGGTGATCCACTTGGGGATCGAACTGGTGGGAAAGACAGGGGAGAATGTTTCCGTTGTTGGCAGCTTATTATAATCTTTAGGGGGACATTTCCCGCAGCCTGCTACAGGAAGCCTCATGATGCTGGTGCGGCAGGTTCACCGTATTATGCTACCACACTTCTAGAGATTTTGCAGCGAAGATCTGTTCGTTTGGAGAAAATTGGGTCATAGTCTGTCCGGGCATGGCAGAAAGGGAAAACAGGAAATCTGATACAGATGTCATAGAAAAAGCAGGGATGTAGGTAATTCATAGTCAGAGCGGTTTAGGAATCTTTTATACTGCAATGAGGTTTTTCACAGGGAAAGGGATGGATCCAGAACATATCTGAAGCTTGTCAAGCCCATAGCTGACAGGCTTTTCTTTTTTTGTGGTGAGGCTGGTGCCATTGTATTTTTTCTTGCAGGGATCAGCATTATGGTATGGCTAGATGCCCCAGGTTCTGTGCTTTTTACTCAGAAGCGGGTGGGGAAGGAAAAAAGGATTTTTCTGCTACACAACTTTCGGGTACCGAAAGTAATTGTATAGGGGGTTCAGATTGTATCAAATGCTTTTAAAAAATATTTTTATAAAATCAATATATGGGGCTAATGAACTATGACTAAAATAGGAAGTGAAAACAGGGTAAGCAAAGCAAGTCTGGTATTAGAATACATGATTGCTGTTTCTTTTGTGATGAACTTTTTTGCAAACATGATTTCTTTTTATTTAACAGGAAATAAAATTGAGCTAGTTAGAAAAGTAATATCCCAAGGAATTATCTTTGCAATAACACTTTCTTTAGTGATTTATGTTGTGCATAGTTGGTTTGTCTCTGACTTGATGACAAGAAAAAAGATCTTATTCTCCTTGTTCCCGTTGGGATTAAGTGGCTTGATGCTATTTACTGGTCTGTTGAAAGCTTCCGACAAAAGCAGCCTATTCAAAATATTCCTAAGCTGGGCGTCCTATTGTGTGGCCTTGACATGCGGAGCAATATATATCATGAAAGAAGATAAGCTTGGATGTATTATTGCAAAGATTAAGTATGTTGCAGTAGTAATGATACCGTTCTGGTGTATGGCAATTTGGTACTTGGGCCACCTGTCGCTTCAAGATGATTTTACAAAAGGATTTGGCGGATTAACCCATTTAAGCATTGGATACGCAGCAGTATTTATTTATTCATTCCTAATATGCGATCTTGCAGCTATTTTCAAAAGCATGGTCAATCGTTTAAGCTGTTTTTTGATCATCATAGAAATGATTATTTGCAGTTTGATTGCTGTTATATCGGGTGGGCGCGGTGCTTTTTTTGCATGGTGTGTCGTGAGTGTACTTGCTGGAATTGCATTATTGATCAAAAAGGAAAAAGGTGCAATCTTGGGCATCCTTTTGGGGACTATAACGATTTTGGGGGTTTGCGTAGTTGCTCCATCAGACAATGCTTCTATAAATCGGCAGTTTTATTTTATCGCCGAATTGAAAAATGGGGATACAAAGCGTTCGTTCGTTTCTGAAGAAAGTCAATCATTAATAACCCAAATATATAATAAGGCTGGCGAATCACAGGGAATAGCAGAAGTTGTGGACTCCATAGGCAAAGCAAAGCATGGCGAGACAGCAGATAAAGATTTTGAGGAAGTGTTATACAGTGTTACGAATGGTAGCATGGCACGATTTTATTTGTGGCAGTTAGCTATTAAGGAAATGCGTCAAAGGCCATTACTTGGCATGGGGCCAGCAGGTTTCCAAATCAAATACAAGACATATCCACATAATATATTGTTTGAATGCTTGTCGGACTTCGGACTTATAATAGGAACAATATTCACGGTTGTATGTATAGCACTGGGGGCTTTGGTCATTAAATACAGCATATCCAGCCGGAAATATTTTGATTTGATAATTATAATGATTGGACAAGTTGTTTATGCAATGTTGAGTGGAACCTTATACTCATGCGAAGCTCTTTTTTTTGCGTTCGCAGTCATTATCTGGCAATTGACGGATCAGCCTATCAGAAAGCAAGGTAACAGTGAAAAAAAAGAAAGCGATACTTAAACAATTTATATACAACGTAATTGGCACGACCCTTCCTACACTGATGCTACAGTTGCTTATTCTTCCGCTGATCGCAAAAGAGATGGATGGAGATGCTTATGGCTTTGTATTGGCCATGGTAGCATCTGTCATGATGTTTTCTTCTGGAATAGGCAATGTATTAAACAATATCCGAATGCTCTCAGAATATGAATATGATTCCCGCAAGAAACGGGGTGACTTTGGCCTTCTATTTGCTGCAAGTGCCTGTGTCATTGTCTTTTTGACATTTGGGATAATTTATTATTATGGCATACACAATGTTGCAACATACCTTTTGACGCTCCTCATGTCGGTCTTGGTCTATGCTAAAGATTATTACATAGTTAGATTCTGGATAGATTTGGACTATAAGGGCATACTGATCTGCAACGCCATCTGTACTTTGGGCTATGTAGCCGGATACGGATTGTTCCGTCTCGAAGGAAGCTGGCAAATGATCTACATTGTCGGCAATCTGGCCGGCCTGCTTTATATTATATGGAAGTATCCTATTCAAACACCTTTTTTTGTCAGAACAGACTTATTTCTATCCACGGTCAAAAGATACTGTGCATTGACAGCAGCAACGCTGCTGGGTCGCTTGCTCCAATATATAGACAGGCTACTCCTCTATCCCTTGCTTGGGGGCGAGGATGTCACCATATACTACGTTTCAACTTTGATAGGAAAGACAATATCCATGGCGCTTGGGCCTTTAAACAGCTTCTTGTTAAGTCAGATCTCAAAAAAGAGCGAAATGAGCAGGGGGCTTTTCGGAAAACTATTGCTTGTCACAGCAGGGATAGGTTTTTTGGGCTATTGGATATGCATTGTTGTAGCAAAACCGTTGCTTAGCTTCCTTTATCCTCAATGGATTGAACAGTCGATGATATATATTTATATTACTACTTTGACTGCAATTTTTTCTGCCATATCTATGGTAGTGAATCCTATCGTCTTGAGATTCTGTAATATGAACTGGCAGATACTTATCAACGGGATATGCTTCGCCGTGTATTTAGTTGTTTCATTAATCCTACTTAATGAATTCGGCCTAATGGGTTTTTGTGTCGGCAATATGCTGTCTAATGCAATTGCCCTATTTCTGATGGTAATGATTTATCTACGTACATATAAGGGAAGGAATATTGATACATGTGTGGGATAAGCGGATATTTAGATTTGCACAAAGGAGTGGATAAGCATATTCTGAAGGAAATGACGGATGTGATATCGTACAGGGGACCCGATGATGAGGGTTTTGCGCTATTTTCAGAGGCAGAGGTTCTGTTCGCAAAAGGGAAGGATTCTTGTGAAACAAGGGCTGAGAAATTCTTATGTGATTGTAACGAACAGGGCTTTTTCATGGGGCTGGGCCACCGCAGGCTTTCCATTCTGGATTTATCCCCATTGGGACACCAGCCAATGGAAAAGCATGGCAGGGTAATGGTATATAACGGAGAAATATATAACTTCATCGAATTGAGATCAGAATTGGAACAGTTCGGATATACATTTACCAGCAGTTGTGACAGCGAAGTGGTTCTGTCAGCTTATGATTATTGGGGCAGCCAATGTGTCTGCCGCTTTAACGGGATGTGGGCACTGGCAATCTACGACCCCAAAAAGAAGACCCTTTTCTTGAGCCGGGATCGCTTTGGCGTAAAGCCCCTATATTATTACAAAGACGGGGAGAAGCTTATCTTCGCATCGGAGATCAAACAGATACTTTGCGATCCTACAGTACCAAGAATCGTAAATAATGAGATTTTGGCTCATTATGTGAAATTTAACTTCAGAGAATATTCTGAGGAGACCTTCTTTCAAGGCATCTATGCACTGCGCGGCGGATGTAGCATGACTGTGGACATAGATCCTGAAGCCAGGAATATCCAGAAAATGGATGTCCATCGCTATTATGATCTGAATGCCCGTGTAAAGGTACACCCCTGTGAGGACAGCGCAAAGGTGGTGGGCGAGGCTCTCCGTAAGGCCATACATTTGCGAATGCGCTCTGATGTAAAAGTAGGCAGTTGCCTATCAGGAGGACTAGACAGTTCTAGCATTGTGGGAATCATCTGTGATGAACTTAAACAAGCTCATAAGGATGCGGAGGAGCTGACAACCGTATCCATAGGCTTCCCTAACGACAAAGACATAAACGAGCTTGGATTCTGCCATCAAGTTACAGACTTCTGCCGATGCGGGGAACATATCATCACGCCAGACATTGACTCTGTTCTGGAGCACTTGGAACAAATTGTATGGCATCAAGATGAGCCATTGCCGCATTTAGGTGCAGAAGTATCCTATGCTGTCTTTAAGGGTGCAGCAGATAATGGCTGTGGCGTTTTTTTTGATGGACAGGGAGGCGATGAGGGACTGGCGGGATATTACGGCTATTATGCTCATTATTTATGGAATATACTGACACGAAAAGGCATCAGAAAATTTGGCACGGAATTAAACAAAATAGTCGCATCCTCCAGCATGACCCGGAAACTGGCAATATTATACATGCTTTATTTTAATATAGCCGCGGTACGGATCTGGGGAACTTCTATCAAACGAAACAAGTACATGAGCCATCGTTTAAGAAGAGCTGTTGACACAAGCAATCTACAGATGTTCTTCTCTTCCAAGGACGGGACAGGAAGACAGATCGAGGATTACCTATATGGTTCGCTGCCTGGCATTCTGCACTGGGAAGACCGAAACTCCATGGCATCTTCGGTGGAGACGAGACTGCCGTTTCTAGACTATGAATATGTTGAAAAGGTTCTGTCTGTTGATTTAAACGAAAAAATTAAGAACGGATATACTAAAGTTCCCCTTAGGGAGTATATGTCGGGGCTCTTGCCCGATGAAGTAATCTGGAGAAAAAACAAGCTGGGATTTCCAGCGCCCACCAGCAGATGGTTTTGGGAGATTCCTCGAGAATACTTCATGGATCTGCTTGAACAGCCTCGCAGTGCAGAGTTTTTCAATTTAAAAAAAATAGAAAAAGACTATCTGCGCAAATGCGGTAACGAAGAAATGATGGCAAAGTTTATTCTTGTGGAGCTTTGGATGCGAAAATTTGACATGAGAATAGCCCAATAAGTATCTTCAGCCTATTTTAGCCATGGGAGAGGAATTTTCCAAAAATGAAAATAGTACATTGCTGCTTATCCAATACCTATAACGAAGGATATACTTACCAAGAAAATTTATTGTCCATACAGAACAAGCAGGACGGCCATGAGGTCTGGATAGTGGCATCTACAGAAATATATAAGGACAACAAGTACATCGGATATGTGGAGCCGGGTTCCTACATCAATACAGCAGGAATAAATGTAATTCGGGTTCCTTACATAAAAGTGATAAATAACTCTATCAGTCATAAGTTCAGGGCATACAAAGGAGTGCGTTCCATTCTGGACACAATAGGCCCTCATCTTATTGTGTTTCATGGAATTGCCGCATGGGAGTTGAAGTCCGTCTCCAAATATGCCGCAGACAATGGAATTGTGTTTTATATCGATAACCATGCCAGCCTTATCAATTCGGGCCATGGCTGGTTCTCAAAAAACATCCTACATGGCATATTTTATAGACATGTCTTACTGAGAGCCCTTCCCGCCGCAGAAAAAGTATTGTGCATCGGAACGGACGAATACGATTTTGCAAGGACAGTCTATAAGGTTCCCACAGCCAAGCTGGAACTGTGGCCCTTGGGAGGCAACATCCAAACGGACGAGGAGTACTATCGAATCCGCGAACGCCGCCGACATCAGCTGGATGTTAACGATAACACCATAGTATTTATGCACTCCGGAAAAATGAACAAGGATAAAAAAACCAAAGAACTATTGCAGACTTTTAGCAGTGTGAAGGATGAAAGATTCGCTTTGCTAATCGCCGGAGAATTTCTAGAGAATACAGAAGAGATACATGACCTAATTCGCCAGGATCTGCGCATTCGTTATCTTGGGTGGGCAAGCGGAGAAGAACTCTTGGAATTGCTGGCAGCGGCAGATGTATATCTGCAGCCGGGGAGTATGTCGGCCACAATGCAGAACGCAATGTGCTGTAGATGCGCAGTAGTTGTACAGCCTACAGACATATATCAATATTTTCTGGAAGAAACAGGGGTATATGTGCAGACTCAGGCAGAGCTGGAGCAATTTCTGCTGGATGTATCCTGTGGAAAGGTAGAAATCAGCAAATTGAAGCAGCTCCATTTTAATAGGGCAAAAAAATTGTTGGATTATCGGAACATTGCAAAGAGGCTATATGGAGAATCAGAAAGCAATGCCTACCAGAAAGGGAAGGCAGAACTGGAAGCAGACAAGGGGGACAGTTCAAGATGATGAAGGAAGAATTGCTGCAAAAAATAGCGGCTCGCCAGATCGTGTGCGGAGTCGTAGGTCTTGGCTACGTAGGCCTGCCCTTAGCCGTGGAAAAGGCAAAGGCTGGCTTCAGAACCATCGGTTTCGATGTTCAGGACAAGAAGGTCGCCATGGTGAATCAAGGGTACAATTATATAGGGGATGTGGTGGATAACGAGCTGGAGGATCTGGTTCGGCAGGGGATGCTGAGGGGAACCTCCGATTTCAGCATGATAGGGCAGGCCGACTTCATAGCCATATGCGTGCCCACGCCATTGGACAAGCATCAGGAGCCGGACATCAGCTATGTTAGATCCTCGGTGGAAGCAATTTCACATCACCTAAAGCCCCGTACTATGGTGGTTCTGGAGTCCACTACATATCCTGGAACCACGGAGGATCTGGTAAAGCCGATTCTGGAAAGCAATTCGGGACTGAAATGCGGTGTTGACTTCTACCTCGGCTTCTCTCCAGAGCGGGTGGATCCAGGCAACCTCATATACAAGACGAAAAATACCCCAAAGGTAGTGGGCGGGATAGGAAGCGATGCAACGGAAGTAATCGCCGCGATGTACAGGGCCGTTCTGGAGGGGGACGTATGCGAGGTTTCCTCTCCTGCCATTGCAGAGATGGAGAAGATTCTGGAGAATACATACCGCAACGTGAACATCGGACTGATCAACGAACTGGGAAGGCTTTGCCATGAGATGGGGATATCCGTCTGGGAGGTAATAGATGCCGCCAAGACGAAGCCCTACGGATTTCAAGCGTTCTATCCAGGGCCGGGGCTGGGAGGACACTGCATTCCATTGGATCCCTACTACTTGACCTGGAAGGCCAGAGAATATGGATTCCACACCACTTTAATAGAAAACAGTATGGTGATCAATGACGCGCAGCCCTTATACTGCGTAGATAGAGCGATGCATATCCTAAATCGAAACAAAAAAGCGATAAACGGGGCAAAAGTACTGGTGTTGGGAGTGGCATATAAACAAGACATAGATGATTATAGGGAAAGCCCTGCCATCAAGGTAATCGAGGAGCTGCACAAGGTTGGTGCAGAAGTGGATTTCTATGATCCATGGATATCGGAATACCGTGAAAACGGAAAGACCATAAAGGGGCAAGAAACTCTCTCTCCAAGAATGGTATCTGCATATGATCTTGTCATAATTACAACTGCACATTCTAATGTGGACTATGAAATGGTCCAAAAGAATGCAAAAATGATATTTGACACAAAGAACGTTACCAAAAATCTCAGTTGCAGGAAGAACATCGAGATCTTATAAGGAGATATGGGATATGAAATATGCGTTAATCGGTTGTGGGCGAATCGCCACCAATCATGTCAAGGCCGCCATTGGAAATGAGTTCCAGATCGTAGGTGTATGTGATGTGATCCCTGAGAGGATGGAGGCGCTTCTATCCAGACACGGACTGGCTCAGGATGTCTCCATCAAGCGCTATACCGACTACAAACAAATGCTAATTGATGCCTCCCCTGGGTTGGTCAGCATTGCCACAGAGAGCGGTCTTCATGCCGAGATCGCACTGCGCTGCATTGAGAAGGGAATTCATGTGATCATCGAGAAACCAATGGCCATGTCTCTGCAGGATGCGGATAAGATCATCCAGCTATCGGAGAAAATGCATGTGAAGGTTTCCGTGTGCCATCAAAACCGCTTTAACATCGCAGTACAGGAGCTGAGGAAAGCGCTGACAGAGGGAAGGTTCGGCAGGCTGTCCCATGGATCCGTCCACGTCCGATGGAACCGAGGTCAAGAATACTATGAACAAGCGCCGTGGCGGGGGACGTGGGCTCAAGATGGGGGCACATTGATGAATCAGTGCATTCACGGAATCGATCTTCTCAGATGGACTTTTGGGGACGAAGTGGAGGAGGTATATGGTCAAACCAGACAGCAGTTTCATCGCTATCTGGAAGCCGAGGATGTGGGGATGGCTGTGGTGAAATTCAAAAACGGGGCCATTGCTACCATCGAGGGAACTACCAACGTATATCCCCGGAATCTGGAAGAAACCTTATACGTGTTCGGCGAGAACGGAACCGTGAAGATCGGCGGCAAATCCACCACGAACATAGATGTATGGGACTTTGCTGATGCGACAGATGCAGATCGACAAAAAAGGGGACTACAGGAGGCTACCAGCAATGTCTATGGAAATGGTCACACCAGCCTTTTTGCGGACATGGCTGACGCAATTTCAAACCACCGAAAGCCTTACATTGATGCCTACGCCGGCAGGAACGCTCTGGAGTTGGTTTTGGCCGTCTACAAGAGCCAGAAGGAAGGGCGCCCGGTAAGCTTACCTCTGACCGACTTCGCAAGCACCGACATGGCAGGGACATTCTGGCAGAACCCATAAGGAGGGAAAACAATGCTAAAGGTTGGCGACAGCTATGGGCAGAGTTTTGTAGCCACAGATCAGATCATAAAAGACATAGCGAAGGTTTCCGGAGACATCAACCCCATTCATCTGGACGAAGCATATGCAAGCAAAAGTATTTTCGGCAGGCGTATCGCTCACGGATTGTTCTGCTTGAATGCAATCTCCATGATCTTGGGAAACCACTTCCCTGGCAGGGGTACCATACTGTTATTCCAGAGCTTTGAATATAAAGCTCCGGTTTATATCGGCGACATCATCACTGTGGAAGTAACTGTCACCGAGGTCATGCCTAAGGGAATTTATCTTTTATCTATTGTCTGCCAAGATCAAAACCAGAGAAAGGTTCTCACCGGCATTTCAAAGGTGAAATGGGAAAATACAACATGAGACTTTCAGACTTTATTGGCATACTTGAGGGAAAACTGCTCTCCGATGGCGATTTCGACACATTGGAATACTGCACCGCCACATGCGCACAAAGATTCTTGACTTTTTTGGAGAACCCGAAGTATCTGACCAAAATCAGCCCAAAGGCAAGCTGTGTATTTGTCACAAGAGAGAACGTGTCCCAGCTTCCAAGCCACTTGGGTGGAATTATGGAATGCGATGATCCTAAGTGGCAGTTTGTCTTATTGCATAACCATCTGGCCAACTGTGAGCACTATGCGGGAGCTGGCTTCAGAACTATCATCGGAAAAAACTGCTCTATAAGCCCACTGGCCTACATATCGGATAAAAATGTAGTTATCGGAGATGGCGTATATGTGGGAGCGTTCAGCGTCATAAACAAGAACGTCCGCATCGGAAACTACTGTGCTATCCATGAAAACTGTGTCATTGGGGGCAAAAGCTTCAATTATGCAAAGACTAGAAATGACAAATTCATTGGAATGGCAGATACAGGGCAAGTTGTTCTGGAGGACAATGTGGAAATCTGTCCCCATTGCCATGTCGCCTCTGCCCCTTTGCCCTCCGATGTCACATATCTGGGAGAGGGTGTCAAGCTGGATGCATTCGTGCACATAGGCCATGGAACGAAAGTTGGCAGAAGAACGCTGATCCCCGCTGGGGCACAGATCGCAGGGAATGTGACTATCGGAGAGGATGCATGGATAGGAGTCAATGCAACTATTGCGAACAGAATCACGATCCGGAACCAGGGGCGCGTCAGTCTGGGAGCCGTAGTCACGAGGGATGTGGACGAGGGACAGACGGTTTCAGGAAACTTCGCAATCCCACACGAAAGATTCATCCGCAATCTAAAGGACAGCGCAAGGTAAAGGCAACCGCCTCAAAGAATAGGCCAGGGCCGCAAAAGCAGCAAGGAGGGTTCGGGTATGGACTTTACATATATAGGATATTCCAGACTGATAACAAAACTCAGAGATCAAGGCTATGCCATCGCAAACTACCAGACCTGGAAGGAGATGGGGCGCTGCGTGATCCTGCGTCATGATGTGGACAATGATCTGGAGCGGGCGGCGAAGCTGGCAGAATTCGAACAATCCCTGGGAATACGCAGCACGTATTTTTTGTTGCTCACCAGCGACTTCTATAATGTGTTCTCCAAAGAGTCGGAGAAGCTCCTTAAGCGAATTTGGGGGGGGCGCCACGACATTGGCCTGCACTTTGACGAAGCCCGCTATCCGAAAGCATTAGGAGATCCGCAGGCTTTAACGGACAAGATTCTATATGAGGCAGATATCTTGAGCATGGCCACGGGAATGCCGGTTTCTGTCGTCTCCATGCATCGTCCGAGCCGAGGAATTTTGGACGCCGATATCCATATACCTAACATGGTAAACAGTTACGGGAAAACATTCTTCCGTAAATTTAAGTACCTTTCCGATTCAAGACGCCGCTGGCGAGAACCCATAGAAGAGATCATTGACAGTGCGGAATATGATCGGCTCCACATTCTGACACATCCCTTCTGGTATTCAGAAAAAGAACGGGATATGCACCATGCAGTGGCTGGCTTCATCAACTCAGCCAACCTGCAGCGCTATTGCCAGATGGAGAAAAATATAACGGATCTAGAATCCATCATGGGGCGTGGGGAGGTGTTGTAATGGCGATCACTGCACAAGATATTTTACGTTATCTGGAAACCACGGAACACCAAGTCCGATTGGAGGGAAACAGCGCTGTCCAAATCATAGGATTCTGTTCCCTTAACTATCCCAGAGCGGAATGTATCACATGGGTCAAAGACATTAGACCCGGCTGTCTGGACGGATTCTCTCATTGCAATAGCTGCATTATAGTCTCCAAAGAAAGAACAAGCAGCCCCATGGACAACTGCTGCTTTCTTGTCACTGAAAATCCTAAGGCCGTCTTCTTCAGTGTTCTTGCACATTTTTGGAGCGAGGCCTCTTGGGAGGGCGTTGCTTCCAGCGCAATCGTAGAATCGGATAGGGTCGGAGAACATGTAACCATAGGGCATCACTGCTATGTGGGGCGAGACGTATCCATAGGTTCAGGAACGATTATAGAACACAATGTCAGTATCTATCACAAGGTAAGCATCGGTCGGAATTGCCATATTCATTCCGGAACAGTCATCGGAACGGATGGCTTTGGATACTACATGGACTCTGAAGGACATCCTGGCAAGGTGATTCATTATGGCGGAGTGCGAATCGGCGATGAAGTAGAGATCGGAGCCAACAATACCATTTCCCGGGGAACTATAGACGACACCATCATAGATAGCTTTACAAAGACAGACAATCTCTGCCACATCGCCCACAACTGCCGTCTCGGCAGAGGCGTCCTCTTGACGGCAAACACAGTTCTTGCCGGAAGCGTCACCCTGAAAGAAGGCGTTTACATCGGTCCCGGGGGCATTATAAAGAATCAGCTCACATTGGGCGAAAATGCGTTCGTAGGGATCGGCGGCGTTGTGCTCAAGGACGTAGAACAGAATACGGTAGTAGCAGGGGTGCCCGCAAAGCCGTTGCGGAAGGTTGCTGCCGGAGACAAATAATCAAAACGTTGACAGAAGATATTGCTGATACAAGATAATCCAAATCATTAATTTTGCCAAGGAGAAAGCAGGGAAAATGATGCAGTTCAGAGATTTAAACAGACAGTATGAAGCGCTGAAGGCAGAGATAGACAAAGGGATACAAGAGGTCATCTCCTCTTCTGCTTTTATCAGCGGCCGTCAAGTGGAGGCTCTGGAAGAAGAGCTTGCACAATACGTAGGGCTTAGGCACTGCATAGCCTGTGGGAACGGTACGGATGCGCTATCCATGTCCCTAAGAGCGTGGGATCTAAAGGCAGGAGACTGTGCCTTTGTCCCCGATTTCACCTTTTTCGCATCTGCAGAAGCGGTGGCATTTGAAGGAGCGATACCTATTTTCGTGGACGTGGATCAGCGAACCTTCAACATGGATCCAGTAAAGCTTGAAGATGCGATCCGAAAAGTGCTTGTGGAAGGAAAGCTGGTTCCCAGAGCAGTGGTCACAGTGGACTTATTCGGGCTACCAGCGGACTATGACGCAATTCTGCCCATTGCGGAGAAGTATGGCCTAAAAGTACTGGAGGACGGCGCTCAAGGCTTTGGCGGAGAACTACGGGGACGGCGAGCCTGCTCCTTCGGAGACATTTCCACTACCTCCTTTTTCCCGGCAAAGCCTCTGGGCTGCTATGGAGACGGAGGAGCAATTTTTACAGATGACGATGATACGGCCGATTACCTGCGTTCGATTCGTGTGCACGGAAAGGGCGCTTACAAATATGACAATGTGCGGATCGGCAGAAACTCCAGACTGGACACTCTGCAAGCAGCCATTCTGCTGCCTAAGCTCCATGCATTCATCAGCCATGAACGAGATGAAGTGAATCATGCGGCAGCAAGGTATACAGAGGGCCTGCGGGAGTGGGTCATTACCCCTTGCTTTGATGAAAGGTTTATTTCTTCATGGGCTCAGTACACCATTCAAGTGGAATCGGAACAGATTCGAAACGATCTGCAGCGGCACCTAAAACTGTCATGCATACCTACTATGGTGTATTATCCGATACCCATGCATCAGCAAAAGGCATTTTCTGACCTGGGAAAAACAGAAGGAAGCTATGAAGTTTCCGAACGTCTATGCAAGACTGTGCTGGCATTGCCTATGCACCCCTATCTGGAGGAGGCGGAAATTGACTTTGTGGTTGAGAAGATAAGGGACTTTTATGAAGGTACAAGAATATGAAAGCCAATTTATCGTGTGCTAAGTCTCAACTTTTGATACTATGTTGTTTTATAGAGGTAAGTCTGTAATGACGTACAATCCAGAAAAAATGTTTTCACTGACACAGCAGCAGTTCTGCTAGATGATGGAAGAACTGAAGCGATAAGACCTTATATTGAAGAGGATAAGAATAAATGACTGTTTTTTCTATTAAATTTGTAATGATTATGACAATGGCTGTTTTTGCTTATTACATATTCCCCTTAAAATATAGGTGGTTTGTCTTGCTTGTCTCCAGCATAGCATTTTACCTGCAAGGTGGAATGAGCATGTTTGTTATAGTGTTAATTACATCAGTTATAACATATGTGGCGGCAATCAAGATAGAGAAAATTGATACGGTTAATAGAAAAAAGCAACGTTTTATGCTAATGTCTGTTGTGTTTACAATTTGTGGCCTGCTTGTCATAAGCAAAATATATACGTATTTTAACTGGAAAATTACTAATTTTGTAATTCCTATAGGTATATCCTATTATACATTTTCTATGATAAGCTATCTTGCAGACGTATATTGGAAAAGGGATAAAGCTGAACAGAGCTTTTTTAAGTATCTTTTATTTATCTTGTTTTTTCCCCAAATAATGCAAGATCCCATCTCCAGGCACAATGTGTTAGGAGACCAGCTTTATTAGTTATTGCAGAAAGAGCCAATATTTTTGTTAGTTACGTGTATGGTAATTTAGATCTGTTCGAAACTTCTGGTGCGATACTAATTGCTACAGGTATCTTATCGATTATTCAGCTTTATTGTGACTTTTCGGGTTATATGGATATTGCGATAGGAATATCACAAGTGTTTGGTGTTAATATGGAACAAAAATTTGAATGAGTTGCGCAGCATGTGGATGACACAGCGCTGGATCTGGGCCTGGGGGAATACGGCCCCGATTGCCTCCTTGAAGCCGGGCAGGCCGTCCACGCAGAAGAACAGCACATCCTGCACGCCGCGGTTCTTCAGGTCGCCCAGCATCCCCATCCAGAACTTGGAGCTCTCATTGGCGCCTACCGTGATGCTGAGGATTTCCTTGTACCCTTCCGTTGTGACGCCCAGCACCACATAGGCCGCCCGGCTCAGGATCCTCCCGTCCTCCCTGACCTTGTAGTGGATGCAGTCCAGGAACACGAACGGATAGACCGGGCTCAATGGCCTGGACTGCCATTCCCTGATCTCCGGGAGTATCCTGTCTGTAATCTTGCTGACCATCTCGGCGGACATCTCTATCCCATAGAGATCCTGGAGCTGGTCATGGATGTCCCTGGTGCTCATCCCCCTGCCATAGAGCGAGATGACCTTCTCCTCAATCCCGGCCACATCCCTCTGGTATTTGGGGACAATTTTCGGCTCGAACTCGCCGTTCCTGTCCCGGGGGACATCAATCTGGAACTCCCCATACTGGCTCTTGAGCTTCTTGAGGGAATGGCCATTGCGCTTGTTGGCGCTGTCCATGTCGCCTTTCTGGTTCTTCTCATAGCCCAGGGTTGCGTCCAGCTCTGCCTCCATGAGCTCCTGCAGGATGTCCTTGAAGCCATCCCTCAGCAGGGTGTAGACATCTGTTACACTACTGATGTTGTTGTCTGCAATAATCTGTCGAATCTGTTCCTTTGCTACTGGCATATAAATACTCCTTTTCGATAAGATTTTCCATATCTAGATTCTTACCAAAAAGGAGTCATTTTTTACCAAAGACACAAACTTTTTTACACTACCAATGGATTCTAAATATAAAAAATGTCCTTGACAAGGGGAAAATTCAATACAAGTTAATACTCTTTCCTGCAAGCCAACGTTTTAGATCCGTTATTAGTTGTTGAGTCCTCAATGCCGCACCCTCATCGTTTAAGTGATATTCTGTATCATAAAACATACTGTAATCAAACATGTATTCTCTGTAGTCTGAGATAAACGGACAAGATAACTGTTCCTTTAGGTTTTCTTGTGCTGCTACAAATTCATCCTCAGGAGCAGTTAGGATCCCCTTTCCGATTGGATAACCCGCAACCAACAATGTTGCCCCTCTGTTGTTTAACCAGGTATTAAGTTCATTTATTCTATTAATGTTAATATCATTTATGACAGGTGGATTTACAGGATTTTTAAATGAAAAAATTGATCCCTCCCGTTTTACGGATATATCTCCATATAAATTAAATGATTTTCTTGAATATATACCTTCCTCCATCTGATTACCATTATTATTAATCCAGAGTTCAAGACATTTCTTTAAATATATGGGATACTGTTTTACCATGAATTGAATATCTTTATGGTTCATAAAACGCCACAAGTCTAGGTGGTTTTCTATCGTGAGCCAAGTTAGAGGTTTATCGGAAACCATGCCATCACCGCCAAAATAAGAATGACAGATAATATATATCTCCTTCACAAACATTTATTTTTGCCATTTCTTCATGAAATGCATTACCTAGGCCACCATGTAACCCCAAATTAACTACTGGTAATCCAAATGCTTCTTCTATCTGCTCTGACTGAAAACCAAAAGCCACATTTGAATTACCGATCAGGCAAGTCCATCCGAAACCACAACTTTCATAAATAACCCATATGCCATTGTCAAAAGGCCTTCCCTCGCATTTTCTACATTAAAATAAGTTGGGGTTTTCAGTTGTTTCATTAAATTCTTGGAACGCTCTATTGGTCCTGCTACCAGTTGTGGGAAAAAACAAACAACGCATATCGAAGAAAATTTTTTTCTGCTTTTATTTCTCCCCTGTATACATCAATTGTATATCCTATTGCTTGGAAGATGTAAAACGAAATACCAACCGGGAGCAAAATACTAAATTTCGGAAATACTCTTTGTGAGCCAATGTTTTTCAAAATACGATTTATAGTGGCAACAATAAATTCAAAATACTTGAAATAAAAAAGCGTCAATAGATTTAAACCTATGCTTATTACAACACAAGTCTTACGCCATCTTTTACCCCCCCATTCGGTTCATGGCTATTCCGGCACTATATGTAATCATTGTAGAAAAAAGAATCAAAAAAACATATGATGGATTCCAGCACATATAAAAATAGTAACTTGATAGCAACAACCAAATATACCTTATCCTAGCGGGAATCAAAAAATATATAAAAAATACTACCGGATAAAAAACAAGAAATTCTACTGAATTAAAAACCATGTCCAACTCTCTCTAACAGAATAATCTATCTCTTCTGCCTAATCTGTCCTTTAACATTTCATTTACAAATTGTTATATTAAATGAAAGAAAAGTATATTGAGGGTGCGGTTATGCCGTGTTAAGATGCCGCTTTAACAGCGAATAAAATCCAGGAATTAAAAGAAATCCTCCAAAAAGACGGGATTATATCTTCTTACCTTGATTACCTCCACCATTATGCACCAAAGTCAATACTCATTTACAGCTGTAATTACGGCATCAACATCATTTGACTTCATGCCATTATAAACAGGAAGGCTCACTTCATGTTGCGCGATATATGATGCAACTGGGTAATCTTCCCACATATGCCCTTGTTCTGCATAACATTCTGCCACATACGGCGGTATCGGATAATGAATCTGTGTTTTTATACCCTTTGCTTCCAAATACTTTTGAAAATGCTTTTGATCATCCACAATAAGCGGAAACAGATGAAATACATGTGTGGCTGCCGACTCAATATAGGGTAGCCGCACCCTCTTATTTGTTATTCCATTCATATATTTTTCTGCTATCGACTGTCTTATCGCATTGCATTCATCTAGATGCTCCAAACCAACGGAAAGTACTGCCGCCTGAATTTCATCCAGCCTGCTGTTCCTGCCTATGCTCTCGTTGTGATATTTTAAACGACTGCCATAATTTCTAAGCATTCTCAATTTATCAGCCAATTCATCGTTATTTGTCACTATCGCCCCTGCATCACCTAAAGCACCAAGCGGCTTTGTAGGGTAAAATGAGAATGCGGCTAATGTACCTTGCGTACCAGTAAGGCATCCTTTCCATTTTGCGCCATGACACTGTGCACAATCTTCTAGGATATACAATCCGTATTTTTCGGCGATGGAAAGGATTGCGTCCATGTCGCAGGCCTGGCCATATAGGTGAACAGGGATAATTGCTTTTGTATGTTTCGTTATTGCTGCCTCTATCTTGCTACAATCAATTAATAAAGTATCGTCTTTGCTGTCTACATATACTGGCTTGGCTCCGTTTTCTGTAACGCCTAAAACAGAAGCGATATATGTACTGGCCGGAACAATAACTTCATCTCCAACGCCAATACCAAGCGCCCGCACAGCCAGAATCAAGGCGTCTGTCCCGCTGTTTACTCCAATGCAGTGTTTTACACCAAGATACGATGCAAATGACCGCTCGAAAGTTTCCAACTCCGGTCCCAAGATATACCATCCGGAGCGGAGCACACGGAGCGCTGCTGCTTCATATTCTGAACCGTAGAGATTATAATTACTCTTCAGACTTGTGTATTCGATCATATAAGATTACTTCCTTTTCCTTTTTTGAAAATATAATTTCACAGCAAGTTGTCATCAATCCATTTTACTGCATCTGCGGCAATTTTCAAGTCAAATTTACGCGCAAAAAAAAGTTCGGACTCTTAAGCCATGTTTCATTGCCTCTCTGAATTTCGTACATATCTATAATATAAGGATGACCTGTCACTTCCTTCCCCTCTGGCGCGAAGTTACAAAAAGCAGGTGCTGTACCTGCTCAATATTTTTATGTACTATAAATAATGCCGCAAACTTAAAGTCTGACATGGCATTCTCTTGGTTATGAAATGTCACATTCGTATTCATTTTCTCATGTCATCCATATATTTTTTCAAGAACTTATCGTGCGTTATCGCAAAGTTTCCGCTTACATGCTTCCCTCTTCTTACACTAGTTGCCACCACCGATCCTAATGAAACAAAGGCATTACTTCCAACATGTATCACATTACTGATTGTGGCATTTGGTCCAATGGACGCTCCATCCCCAATTCTTGAATAACCGGAAATACTGACACAATTTGGCATACGAACTTTACGTCCTATTTTTACACCATGCGAAACATAGCAAAGGCTGCCTATTTTAGTTTCTTCTCCTATTTCCGTGTCTTCATATGGAAAAGCCGCCCTTTCTATACAGGTATTACTCCCTATCTCGACTCCTTTTCTGAGTATAATGCCTCCAATTTGAGCTGTCATAGTAAGTTTTCCATCTATTTCCTTATAATCATACCCCGGGCCACCTATAACGGCGCCGCTTCTTATGATTACATTGTCTTCAATAATTACATTTTCCTTGATATCCACAAAATTTTCTATGATAACATTTGCTCCAATTTTGACATTCATCGTTGCAATAGCAGCCAATGGAGAGACATTGCTACTACTATCAATAAGCGTTTTCTCCTCTTTTCGTTTATAAGCATCTGTAGTTGATAAAAAGTTATGTATCTGATAGAACTTCGTTCTTGGGCATAATGAAATGCAAACTCCTTTATCCATGTCATAGATCTTCTTTGCCAGATCCCTTGTCGTAATAACCACGGCAACCGAATCATCCAGTTTTCCAAGGTATGATTCATCCATTACAAACACACATCTATTGCTGCCAGAGTATCCCGAGATTAAAATCCCCATGGAATCGAAATCCTTGTCTCTGACTATCTCCGATGTCGTGTCTCCCATTTCCTCCAAAATTTTACTTAACAGCACCATATCACCTCACAACCATTTCACATCTCCACAAGTTCAATAAGTTCCACTCCTAAGCAAGACAAAAAAGCTACTCTTTTTCCATTAAGGCATATTGCTTTCTCCGGGGGTCTGACAAGTATATACCCCCCCCATCTTAAATCATCAATAGTCTTGTCCAGATATTCTGTACAGTAACAAATATGGTAAGGACTATTTCTGTACTTTTTTAATAGCGGATAATAATCTGATGACTCATCAATGGGTTGAACTAATTCTATCCTGTATGAATCATTTACCATGAAAACAATTAAAGCCTTTCTGTTATGATCCTCCTGAATATCTTGTTCCATATCGTATCCGAGTCTAATGAATGCGGCAGTACTTTTTTTGATATTTTTTACCATATACCCAATATGATGTATTTTCATCCCTAGACCCTTTCTATGATTACATTGATCAATTGATCAATTGATTCTATTTCCGCACTATCTTCAACATCCATCCTAATTCCAAATTCTTCCTCTACAGATAAGAGAATATGGATATTTTGGAGGGAATCCCATCCGGCGATTTCGTTTAATTTTGTATTTTCATCTAAACAAATATTATCATCATCCAGGACCTCCCTAAATATGACTGACAATTTTTCCAGAATTTCCTTTTTATTCATTGCCTTTTACCTCCTCCACTAGAATATGAGTATTTTTATTTACGTAATCAGTCGTGACATCATATTTCCATACTGTGCTGTCGCCTTTGTCCTCAAACAGTAAAAAACCCATTTCGCGATAGTGTTCCTTTACCATCTCATTTTTGTCCGTACGGTAATAGTAGCCTAAAATTGTCTTTACCCCCCGATTCAAGCATTGGCGATATAAGATATCCATCATTGCCTTTTCCAGGTCTCTCTTTAGGACTCTGCAACTCATAAGCCATTCATCTATATGAAAGGTAACCTTGTCCGCATCAATATGTCCGAAGATCACGGATACCAGGCCGTTGTCACCAAACTTATCACTTAATTTCCCATAGAGTGTAATAAAATTTTCCTTTTGCGCTATTTCTTCTATGTCAGCTCTGGAACATCGTTTTGTTGTCAGATTGAATTGATTGCTTTTATTCGTTAATTGTGCAATTCGGGAATAATACTGGGAAGAAAAACTGCCTATCTCAGCTTTCATCTCAAGAGATTGAAGGAAATCGTCATAGTTAGAATAGTGATGCTGATTTTTTCCCCTTAATTCAGCTTCCGCGTACATTTTTCCTCTCATACGGTCTTCATTGGAAATGCCAATGCATTCAAAGTAACCTGCCCTGTCTATTTCTTGAATATAATATTCCGGTTTACTCAGCTCTGGAATTCCAATCTTACTGTCATATAATCGTACTTCTTCTCTTTCACCAGGATTATCATCAAGAAAAACAAAGGAATCGGAGCCAAGCTTTAAGTCTAAGGCTATCTCTCTCATATTTTGACTTTTAGGGTTCCAGTTCGCTTTGATTGATGAAAAATCCTTTGCGGATAAGACAGACTCTTTTTTTTGTAATCCTATTGTCACATTTCTTTCATCATTTTTAGAATTGATTGCCAATATCACGCCCAGCTCTTTTTGCTCACACAAATATGCCTGTATATCCGTATACATCTGACCGACAGAAGTATCTCTCCCTATCTGTATTTCCTCTGGTCCGTCTTCCGCAAGGACTCCCCCCCATAAGGTATTGTCCAAGTCAGTGACAATTACCTTTTTATTTTTTCCGTAGACCGCCTTAATTATCCTATATACATTGTACGCTAACTCCGGAATTGCCGAAACAGCCATTGAATATTTATACATATACCAATAATAGGGGTCGCTCCATGCATTTAAGCCGTATTGAGCTGACAAATAATTTGTGTCGCATATATAAAAACTACTGTTGTCATTTGCATAGCAATTTATCTTTTCATTTAGTTTCGATATAAAATGAGTTTTGCCCCTGTAATCATATGAATCCATATTGCCAAGCAAACGATAACGCGGATATTCAAAATTATTCTGTATAACCACGCACTTATACTTGGCAGAAATGGCATCCCATATTTCTTTAAAATGACTGTAATTATTCTCCAATTTCCTTGACACTTCCGCTTCGCTGTCAGAAACTGCGGGAAACTCTATAATATTATAGATGCTGGTACATATATAAATAATATCGGGCTTAAATGCATCTAATTTTTCATTTTCAAATACGACATCTTCCCAGTACTTGCCATATTCTGATTCATATATATGAATATGAAACCCTTCGTTTAACAGAAATAATTCTATTATGTCAGCAATATCCTTTGTAGTAGAACCTCCTAGAATTGCTATATTTAAAGATATACTGCTTTTATGTTTTTCTTGATTATTGAGAAGTGCTTTTCGTAATGCCTTTTTCTTTCTTAATAGCATCTGGGAAGAAAAAGGGTATTCTAATTCTCTCATACTGATAACCTCACTTAAAAAATTGTTCCAGCATTGTATAATTCTGTTCGGCTGCTTCTATTATTTCTTCTGGCAATTTGATTTTTTCATTTTCATACTTTTCTATTAACCTTGTCATTTCAGAAGCAGATACCTTATCAAGGTTACATGCCCGTTCAGGATAGCCAATTCTATTATAATAAATTTTTGTTTTGTCGTATTGTGCCGCAAAAGCGAAAACCGATTTGCCCAATACACATGAAACTATTCCGGTATGGAGTTTTGGTGTAATCACAATATCTGTTTCATTTAAGACGGATAATAATTGCTCAGGAGATTTATAATCAAACGCAAATGTCTTATCTTCTGGAAAAGACCTTGTAAACTCCAAGAAATCTTTTCTGTCTGTATTTATACCATCTGTAGTTATTACAAATAAATAGTCATTTCCCATAAAAGGCTTCAGTGCCTCTATAACCTTGTTTTTCCATTGCTGTGTATTAAAAAACAATACAAACATTACCTTGCTTTGACCCTTTTTACTTTTAATCTTTTTACTTTCGGCACATTCCCATATTAGGTTGTATTTCAAAAGTACCTGAGAGCAATCTGCTGTGATACTGATCTTGTTGCTACATCCTACTTTTCTCAGCAACTCATACGACTCCGTGTCCCGAACCGTAACCAAAGCCGAATAATTCGCTATTCTTTTTAATGCACCGCTCAAAACTCGATACTCATAAGGGCCTATCCCTTGCCCTAATAATACCATAGGTTTGCCGGTAAAGCTGTACAGCAATCCTGGTAAATAATAATAAATAAGCCTTTGCAGTGACTTTGCAAAAGAGCCACTATACCATTTCTCTATATAGCCTAAATATCCTCCTGGAACATATATAAATGCATCTGTTCGTACTAATCTCCATATATAATTCCTCAAAGTATCGTGTCTCTTAAATCTGGAAATGCTTACGTCCGGAATAATTGATTTTATTTTTTCTACAAGCAATTCTTCCAATAATACATCGCCAAAATTAGTTTCTTCTACCGATGTGGCACCGCATAATACAATTTTACGAATTCTGTTTTCCTTCATTCGCCGTTTTCTCCTTTAAACCCATCTTTATCATATTCACTAATAAAGTAATTTCTTTCTTATACAGTCTGATGTACGCCGCGGTAACCGGAACTAAAATTATAAAATTTAAAATTATTTTATCTGAAAAAAACAAACGCCAGCATATGAAATAAAAAAGCAAGATACCAATAGAAATACAGCCTCTCTTTTTAATAATAAAATATCTATATTTCCAATTAAAAAATATCGACAAAATGATTGCAACGGCATATCCCCCAAGGGTTGCCATTGCTGCGCCTTCCACTCCAAACATCGGTATAAGGATATAGTTCGCAAAGATATTAAATACAGTCGCAATCATCAAAAACAACGTATTCATCCAGGTCTTCCTGTGAATAGTCATTTGGCTTCCCAACACTTGAAACAGCATCTGAAGCAGTGGAGCCAAAAACAGATATGGCGTTGTTAAATATGCTTCTAGATAATTTTCCTCGAAAAGCAGTTTAAACAAGAGATATACGATTGTGCAGATGCCGATTGTTGAAAAGGCGGATATTGATAACAGGTACTCGAAGATACCGGAATTTACTTCCACCTGATTATCATCATTCATGGTCGAATATGCAAAATACTGCCATCCCCCAGAAAAGGCACTGTATATCAACTGGCTGATTGTACCTAGTTTTGCACCGATAGAATAAATCCCTGTCGCGCCAACAGACATCATATGTGTCAGCATGAGCCTGTCACAGGAGTTAAATACCCAATAAACAAATAATATTGGAACTACAGGAATGGCCACAGTAAATAATTTCCTAAGCTTTCCTAAATCAAACACCCGTATCGAGAACCATTTTCGATTTAATACGACAAACACAAGCAATATTCCGGCGCCAGATATTATGCTACCCATTGGAAGTGCTGTTTCATAATATCCCATCATCAGCAATGTTATAGATACCGCATAAGCAAGGATAGGAGCTACGGTATTTGTGATAAGAAAAACTCTTCTTTTGTTCTCCATTCTTGTTGGCGCGGCCATCATTGTGCTCAGCGAATTAACGAGGACTCCGACTGCCGCAATACCCACCAAATAGGAGTATCTTTTATCTCCCAAAAAGGACTCCGATAAAATATATCTAAAAACAATCATTGCAACGACAACAATTGCGGAATTTATAACAACAAAGAAAAACGCTGTGGAACAAACGCTCTTTTTATAATCATCATTATCCTTTTCAAAAAAGAATCTGAACATAGCATCATACATCCCAAACATGGCGATTGCGCCCGCAAAGCTTGAAATAGTATTAAATAATTCATTTAGCCCCATATAGGATGTGTCAGGAAATATTTGAGTTACAATGGGAAGCATAATAAACGGGATAATCCTGTTTATTACTCCACCCATTCCGTATACAAGAAAATTATTTATAAACAGCTTCAGTTTACTCATTGCAATATCCTTACTCTGCTAATGGTATGCTTAATTCGTTCCGCACCTTTTTCATACTTGGTTTACTCCTAAAAAATTTCTTTCCCTGCCCAATGCATTCTTTCGCAACTGCGCAGATGGATGCTTATTATATCTTATTTGCGGTCTCCTTTGATTTCTCGTATGCGTATTCCGTATATTCCCTATAATTTCTTATATAATCTTCTTCGGTGTATATGTCAGATGCAAGAACCATAAGCACGGATGCTGGTGAAAAATCATACATTTCGCGCCATAACCCCGGTCCTATATACAGTCCCTTAGCCGGATTATCCAATACAAAGATTTCCTTGCTAAATGGATCGGATACATTTATTTTTACATTTCCATTTAGACAAAGCAGCACTTGTTCCAATGCTTTATGTGCATGAAACCCACGAATTGTATTCTCCGGAACCCTTGTTATATGATAAATCCTTTTTATTTCAAATGGAACATCCTTAAGTCCCTCAATGGGAGTCAGATGTCCCATCGGCCTCTCATCGTTCCTTTTATCTACGATGTCCTTAAATTCAATCCATCTCACATTCATAATGCACGACACCTCTCCTTTATTTCTGTAATATAGTTTAAATATAGTTTTATATCATCCTCAAAGTTCACGCTTTTGTCTCTGCGGTGCTTAAAAAGATAGAGCTTGTGAATATAGGAGAGCAGATCAAAATATTTGATGGGATGATTGCTTTTTTGCATATATATGGCGCTGGTCTGCACAGCTTTCCCTGTTTTTTCCCTGGCTCTTTCCCTTGCATATTGGAACGTCTTTACAAGTTCCTCCCGAACTTCTTTGTTTACAATAAGATAAGCAGAACCTTCTGTCCTCCTGTATACAGTAACAAATTCTGGAATATATTTACAGCTTATGTTTTTGATCTCACTAAACTTAATCCACTGAATATAGTCATCAATATATTTATGGCCGTATAATGCACTCAGCGTTTCTTGGTGAAACTGCAGTTCTTTTCTAAAAAAATTACTTGGCGCATTCGGAAAACAATATCTGTGTATCCAATCGTAATAGGGAAGCTTTGATTCCTCTGTATAAATGAAATGTGTCTTGCGGGCTTCTTTGTTTATACATTCAGCCTTATTCTCCCCACCCTCAAAATAAATAAATGGCAGCCCCATCACAATATCATATTCTGCCAAATATGCAAACATTTCAAAGATAGACTTCATTCCAAACATATCGTCCCCGCCAATTACTTTTACATAATCCCCGGTGACTTTTTCCAGTCCCCTCAGATAGTTTCTACATGTCCCTTGATTTATCTCAGAGCCTGTAAATACAAAATCGTCAAAAAGTTCCCCTCTCTTTTGGATCCATTCCATAACCTTCTGTTTCGTTGTATCTTTAGAACAATCGTCCGTGACAACAACCTGTACCTTATGTGCTCCACTACAGTTGTAGTGTTCCAGTTGATACCGTATGCTTTCGAGGCATTCTTGAATATATTTTTCATGATTATATGTAAGTACCAATATGGAAATATTCAAAATAACACCCTCCTATGATGCTCTTTTTTCATAAATCATTTTTCTGTTATCCGCTTTTTCGCTCATCAAACTGCTCTGGGAACATATATAGAAAAGTATTAGAAGATTACTTACCTCATTGATTCCGCATAATTCGCCCTTTATATTCAACAATATCATCACAATAACACAGAACAATCCTGTTTTCCTTGCTTCGGAATGATTATACTCTTTTCCGGTAAATACAGTAATGGATTTTATCATTGAAATATAAAATCCATACAGCAGAAAACACAGCACAAGGCCTCCCTGCCAAATATTCCTCACAAACCCGACATCGGACTTCCCGGAGACGCCAACTCCCCAAAAAAAGTCCGCGCCACTCGGCAAAGCTAAAAAATTTTCACTCTTTAGGGCGGTAAAGTAGTACCCGCCGTCCCCTCCTAACAAAAAAACTGTTATCTCCCTTATTCCATCTCTTACCCACTTTCCTGTGTCAGGATTTATTTTCATAATAAAAACAAACCCTAACATGACAGTGATTACTCCTCCCACAGCAAACATTAAAAATTTTGTATTATTAAAAACGCCCTTCAAGGAAAAAATATATACCAGTCCAACAACAATGATTACAACCGCAGTGCGTGCATTTATTATGCCTGACAGCCATATGACTGGAACATAAAGCAGATACTTTCCCTTTCCTTTTCTCTTAATAGCATATGCACACACTATCGTCCCAATAATTGCCTGCGCAGATGGCATGGCATATGTCAACCCCGATGCTATCCCGTATAATCGAACTGCTATGATATCGGCTAACTCAATGCTGTAGATATCATAACCCATCAACGTAAGCAGCGGAAGTTTGATAAAATCACAGAAAAAACATGCAATCGCAATGATGCTCTGTACCAAGCTAATAAAAGCAACCTGTTCAATCAGCCCATCCATTCCTATCTTCTGTTTCTTTAAAACATCGCTTAAAAGAAGAGCTCCCGGCATTGTAAAAAGCATAAGGTATAGAACCGCCCCTGAAGTATTTGATACATATCCTAAATGAAGAAATCCTACAAGAGACACATAGCTTCCGCATATTGCGAGAATCCCCATCCCTCTTAACACCCAGGAAGGAATTGTACGTCTGAAAAAGACTATATACATCCAACTCAACAATCCCAGAAAATATGCTGAAAATACTCCACCCACTACAGGAACATAAATATAAATAAACAAAAGCAAAAAATATGGCAGTTTTTTAACTATATTAAACTTAATATTGCATTTATTTATTCTAAACAACTTCACAACCTATCCGTTCTATTACCTTTTTCAAATTCTTAATGTAAATAGCATTATTTCCACATCCTCTGTCGTGATGCTTTTTCAGTACATTATTTTTATAATCATATATATACTGTACATATCCATAGCTTCGCAACAAATCATCTATCTGCCTGTAATTATCGAATACTTCTATTACAATAATATTAAGATTTCCTGAGGACAATATCCCTTTTGCTCCTTTGAGGACAGGAATTTCATAATTCTCAACATCAATTTTTGCCACATCCAACGCACCATGGCATATTTCATCCAAAGTTTTGCACTCAACGCTCTGTGTAATAAGCCCCTCACAGTCCTCAACTGTTACGACCCTATTTTCAGAATCATTGTCTACCGTAAATAGTACAGAACCTCCCCCGGTGCCAACAGCACTCTGAACAGGCTCGATTAGATCTTTGAGTCCTGGATTCAAGCTTATGTTGTTCTTTAATAGCGCAAAAGTTGATGGCGCTGGTTCAACCGCATATGTCTTTGCCCCGCACGAAGCAGCAAAAAGCCCCCAACTTCCTATATTAGAACCTACATCAGCAAACACATCTCCATTATGAAGATATCTTTCAACCAATTTCATTTCAGCGGGATCATAGTATTTATAATAAAAGCATCCTGTAGATGACGCCCTATGATGAACCGCATTTAATGTTATTCCTCTTATCCATTGAAATGTAAAGCAATCTGTTCTTAAAAACTTCACTTGCGCAACTATAAATCTTGCTAATACGTTCATTTTTTGGCCTTCCGCCGCTTCATCTCGTAATAAATCCCTTATAATTTTAATTGTATTCATTTTTTGCTCCCTTTCCCAGCATTCTATTTCACTGGGTATGCTTTATCTGTTATCAATATTACATCAATCACTTTAGGTTGTATTCTATCGGCTCTCACCAAATTCTTTTTCTATAAAATTTATCATGTTCTCAACCTGTACTGCCCAACTTTTATTTTCAATTATAAATTTTTTCGCTTTCCCTGCCATGTCCAACATGTTGTTATAAGGTTGCTCTGCCATTACATTGATGCATCTTGCAATCTCCTGAGGTTTATTGCTTTCTGCGAATATCAGTAATCCTTCATATTCCTTCAAAAACCCATTTAAACGGGTAGAAATCACAGGTGAACCGCTTGTCAAATATTCAAAAATCTTAGACGGAAATGTAACCTTTGCGATCGGATCATCTACTGCCCTCGGATTAATCAGCGCCCATGCATCCTGCTGCACTTTCATCATTTCCTTATTTGGAATAGAACCGTAGTACTGGATTCGGTCACTGCATTTACTCCTGACATATTCTTTGAGATGTCCGTCTCCGTAAATATCCAACTTAATATCCATATCGTTCACATACTGCATTGCTTCTATTAACTCACGAATACCACTATACTCATTTAATGAACCGCTATATACAATATTTTTTCTTAATTTGGCTTTATTTTCAATGGTATATTCTGTTTCATTGCATCCCTGGTCATCATATCCTCCCTCCATCACAAGGCATCTGGCCTGTGGGGTATACAGTTCCCAGGCCTTTTGGTTTAATACAATTGCGCCATCAATTTGCCCAAGCAATTTTACTGTCATCACATTAAAAAGCCGAAAAATCCATTTGCCAATTCCATGTCTGGCATAATTGTCATCAATCGGAAGATCGGCTAATAAGGTCACTATTTTATTCCCGTATTTCTTCTTTGTCCAAACCGCAGGCAGTCCAACTTGTGGGTACATATTGAATGTTAGTATAATAGCATTCCTGTTTTTTCGCGCAATCCCTTTGACAGCCTTGTAATGAGACAATATCTGGCTTATCTGCTTAAATAAGGGTATATTCAAAAAAGAAACTCTTTTTGCCCTGATATTATCTGAGAGTTTTATTTCTGCTTGTCGATAAATTATTTTCTTATCTACCGGAAATGCCGCTACGGGATATATCGTCGTAATATCCAGATTACGAACATATTGCCTCATGTGTCTTAAAACTCCCAATTGCATCTTGTTGCCTGCAATCGAAATGCCACTTAATTTTTCTGCCGTTTCTTTATTGACGCAATATCCCAAAAAAATAATATCAACCATTATTCTCTATACCCTGTCAACTTCCGATATACAACTTCCTGTCCCAGACATTTCAACAATTGGTGCCCCCCCCACAAAGCTAAGTACGTCATGCCTAATACTATAAATGGTCGTACCAACACTAATAAGAAACTATCAAACCGATTACATATGTTCGCGGTAAGCCCTGCCCAGGGCAGCTCGTGGTAAAGGTATATAGAAAAAGAAGCTTTTCCTATCTTTTGTACAAAACGGTTGACAGCAATATGCCTTGAAATACAGATCGCGGCAAAAATAACGGCAATCTCTATCGGAAGATAAAACCACGAAAAGTAACTGACATTGGTCTTTTGGATTCCCAGAAACAGTACAATCACCATTACCGCGAAACAGAGAATATACTGCATTTTATATGCTATTTTCCATATTTTTTGTGCGTCAGCCAATAAAACTCCAATTGAAAAAAAGATACACCAGTTAAATACATTTAAATAAACGGTAAAAGCATTCTGCGGAATTATATGTGCTACTCGTAAAGCGACAGATAAAAATGAACAGGCACATAATAATATACATATCACCTTTACATAATTGCTTTTCAATATGAACCAGAATGCCAGGTATAAAATCATCAATACTGAAAGATACCAGTAAGATGACAGATATCCTAAAATAGACGTCAGCCATTCCCCTATTGTACCGCCTTTTCGCACCGCGACATACAAGTACACTAAAGTAGCTGATATCACCCATGGAATAATAATTGTCAAAAACTTTTTCTTCCAAAATTTTGCAAAGCACAGATGTCTGCTTGTTCCCTGTGTAAAAAGATAACCCGAAACACAGAAAAAAATACCCACGCCCATACTCCCGATACTTTGAATCACTTTTGAAAGCACAATGCTAAAATAGGGAAAAAAATCTGGAACCGCCGTTCCATGAGCTGTAACTACGCCAAAAATTGCCAGCGCTTTTAGGGCGTATATCTGATTTGTGGATATGTTTCTTCTATCATCTTTGTTCATTTGTTGCTCCTAAAATCATATAAGCCAATAGCTCACTTGTTGATTGCACAATGATCGGCCACATGGCCATAGACAATTTTGCCCATTTCTTCTAAAGTATAATTTCTCATTTTAATATAATTCCTCTTCCCCATCTGCTCGCAAAGTTCTGTGTCCGCAACCATTCTTTCCATTGCAATACACAATGCATCAGCATCATCCACAGGAACAATCATGCCATTAACGCCATCCTCCACTAAAGCATCCCCTGCCACACATCGATTTGTTGTGATAATCGAAAGTCCGTTTGCCATTGCTTCATTTATAACCAACCCCCAGGTATCACCCCTTGTTGGAAAGACAAATACATCGGATGCCTGATAATACTTTTTTAATTCATGGAACGGAAGATAATCAATAAAGTGCAGTCTTTCTTTATTTTCTTCACGAATAATTTTTTGATATTCTGAAGTACACTCCGTTCCAAGCAAATATAGATGGCAAGCTTCCAGCTCAATACTAGTTTCCTCTTTCTGCCCAATATCCTGAAATGCTTTAAGCAACACATCAAATCCCTTGACAGGCACAGTTCGTCCAACTGTTAATATGGTTATTGCTGACTTTATTCCCAGCTCTCGCTTCAGACATTCTTTTTCCGCCGGTGATATCGGTTGCTTCGGAATATCCTTTTCGAACATGGAAGTAAATATATATCGCCGTATTCTCTCCGGTGTGGCTCCATATTTATAAAAATACTGATCATCTAATTTGCATGTACTAAAATATAATACAGCTTTTTTCATTAGAAAATGTTTGAAATGTTCTTTTGCACCTTTTCCACTTCCCGGGAATCCCCCCTCACTCTGTATGGCATAGGGTATCCTCCTCAGCCGCATGTATAATATTGCAAATATTCCAGTAGGCGTACAGGGATTGCCCGAGATAATCAGATCATATTTTGGGGAAATGTGCTTTATTATCGCGGGGGCAAAGGCTTTGTCATCCGGCGCGTACCCCATTTCATCGCCGTATAATTTCGAACTGATTGATATCCCTTTCAATATCTTCAGCTGAAAACGGTGCGCTTCCTGTATGCCGTTTTTCCAAGAATCTGCTCTCGTTCTATCCGCGTCCTTCTCAAACACCGCTAATACATCGCAGTATCTCCCGAGTTCGTTCAAGTACCCCACCACATAAGGGGAAGGAATGTTTGACAAAAACAAAATACTTGGTCTTCTTTTCACCCTGCTGTCCCTCTATATATATCAAAATATTTTTCTGCCATCTGATCTTTGCCATATTTGCACTGCGCATCTATGGCGCATTTCTCTCTGTCTTCAAGTGTCCATCCTTCCACTAATACCCTTTTTGTTTCCACCTCAAGCGCGTCCATATCCCCCTGTTCCACAAAAACGGCATATGGCCTCTTAAAAATTGTCTCCGGCGCACCGCACCGGTATCCAACGACTCTCGTGCCGCAGCATAAGGCCTCCGCGCAGGTCATGGAAAAAGTCTCCTTTTTACTGCATAATAAAAAGACATCTGCCATCGTATATAACATGGCCAGATGTTCCGTGCTTGACACTGTAGGAAGGATTATTACATTCCTTTTTCTGGTTATCCTGTCTGTCCTTGCCCCTGCAAGAACAAAAAATACATCCGACCCGAACCGCCTGGCCAGACTCTGCGCCTCGGAACCGCCTTTTCTTTCACTTAAAATATCCGCTCCGACCGATAATACAACTTTACTCGTCGGAGGAATCTGCAGCTGTTTCTTTACAATATGGCCTTCCGTTGGACGGAATATTTCCGTGTCCACGCCGTTGTAAATGACATCAATTCTTTTCTCTTTCAGAAATGACCTCCGGACTCTGTCCCTCAGCCATTCCGAAGGGCATATTATTCTAAAATCTAAATTATTGAGTAATTCTTTCTTAATCCGGAGCATATGCTCTGTTTTATCAAAGAAAAGGCTTTTGGGATAAGCGTATAATTCAGGACAATTTCCACACTTTTTCTCAAAATTCGCACAAGAATTTGCGTGGCCGCATTTACCTGTGTACATATACTCGCAGTGGAAGGTCCAGACCACCTTTATATGTTTTTTTTTCATATAATCTATCAATGGCTTGATGTTTACGAAGTATGCATGGAGCTCGTGTATATGTACCACGTCCGGTTTAAACTGTTCAACCACATGGATTAGTCTCCTGGTGGACAGTCTGGAAAAACACCCGTTGTACCCTGTGAGCCTTGAGAGGCCTGCATGAATATAAGTTTCCCAGTCCAATCCGAACTTATATATGCCCTCCTCCTTTACCAGAACCCCGCGCCCATAACATAATAAGGCCTCGTGCCCCCGTCTCCTCACGTCCTGGAATAAATCATACACAATTCTGCCCGTACTGGAATTCTTGCAATTAACGTCAATCAACAGTATCCGCATCTATTAATTTTTTTAACCCCTGCTTTCACTAATTCGTTTTTCTGCGGCGAATGAATCAGCACCGCTCTTTTACGTCCATAATACACAAACATACTTGCCCCTGCGGCTGCATGGGCATGCCCTTCTTTTATAACCTCTTTCAATCATCCAGATCCCCCTGTTGGATATGGAGTCATATATTAACAGTCCGCTTCATAGATCCCGGCCTGTATTAACTCTTCTTCACCCGGTGCGGTGATCAGTACCGCCTTCAGCCGCCCATAGTATACAAACATGCTTCCGCCTGCGGCTGCATGGGCTCCCCCTTCCCGCAGCACTCTTCCCAGGTCATGGATCCCCCCTGCACCCCCGCAGGCCGTGACCGGTATGGATACTGCCGAGGATACGCCTTTCACCAGGCCAATGTCATATCCTTTCATGCCCCCGTCATTATCAACAGAATTGATCAGTATTTCGCCCACGCCCAGGGCCTCGGCCTTTTTTGCCAGATCCACGGGCGAAAGGCCAATGGTTTCCTGCCCGCCGCAGATAACACAGTGGTACCCTCCCTTTACGAGCTTTGCATCTATGGAGGCTACAATACTCTGCGCCCCAAACATTTCCGCTGCATGTTCCACCAGGGACGGATCACGCACAAGGGCAGAATTGATCACTACTTTTTCATATCCGATTGCAAGCAGCTCCCTGACCTGTTCAATCCTGGTAATCCCCCCTCCGTAACTTAAGGGCATGAAGGCTTCGCTTGCAATGTCCTTTAATTCCGCAAAATCCGGTTCCCTGCCCCGCTTTGTCGCAGAGATATCCAGGATGGAAAGCTCGTCCACCTCTTTCCGGTTAAAAATCTTTACGGCATTGATAGGATCCCCAAGGTAAGTGGGATCCTTGAACCGGACTGTTTTGACCATGTCCCTGTCATCTATAAGCAGTACAGGAATAATCCGCGGCCTGTTATACATCTTGCTAGCACCTCTTTACAAAATTTTCCAGCAGCGCCATCCCGAAATTGTGGCTCTTTTCCGGATGGAACTGCACGCCATACACATTGTCCTTCACCACGGCTGACGCAAACTCGTAGCCATAGTCACATACCATCAGCACATTTTCCGTACTGTCACACCTTGCGTGGTAGGAATGCACAAAGTAATAGCGCTGTCTTCCCGTGATCCCGGCCAGCAGGGGGCTTTCCTGCCGGAACTCCACCACATCCCATCCCATGTGGGGGATTTTCAGGCAGGAACCTTCCGGAAGGGAAAAATGCACATTGTCAAACGGGATAAGCCCCAGCCCGGTCATCCGTCCCTCCTCGCTCCTGCGTCCCAGCAATTGCATGCCCAGGCATATGCCCAGAACAGGTTTCCCCTTTCCGGCTTCTTCCCGGATGGCATCTGCCAGTCCTGCCTGCTCCAGCCTGCTCATGCCCGCGTCAAACGCACCGACCCCGGGGAGAACCAGCCTGTCCGCATCCCGGACAACGTCTGTATTGTCTGTGATGAGGGGTTTTTCGCCTATCACCTTCAGCATATTCGCAATCGACCCGAGGTTCCCCAGTCCGTAATCAATGATTGCAACCATTCTGTATTCCCCTTACCTGATATTTCTATTCTCAATTCCCAGAAGCCTGCATACCCTGACCCCCAGGTTAATCATCCAGTAGGAATTCCTGTAATCCATAGGTGTCCTGTTATCTCCTTTAATGATTTCCTCGAACTCCTCTGTGGATATCCCCAGCTTTTTGGCTATATACTCTTTATCCTGCTCCATCTGGTCTGGGTCATATGGTGGATTTTCTAGCTGCTCCAGCGCCTCTTCCCGGGTCATTGTCCCTGCCAGGATCTGGGACGAAAGTACATTTTTCCTTGTGTCAAACCCGAATTTCCGGGGCAGATAACATCCTTCAAAAAAACGGGTGAACACATTCTCATAGTGTTTGTTCTCATATCTCATCCACCCGTATTTTTCATGGAGCAGCTTTTCTGCCGCCGCTTTGTCATATGTTACATAGTCAAGGGGATAGACCCGTTCCATCCCCTTGAGGTATTTATAGACAATCCTGTATTTCAACATGCCACAGGTAGGAAATGTCTTCAGCGGGATGGTTCCGTATTTCCGGTGGATATCCCTTGCCATCCGCAGATCATTCATATACAGCCATTCCACCGGGGGCCGGATGAATTCTGTTGCACTGTTTGATCCTGTAAGCACATATTTAATATGGTGCTTGACTGCATAATTGTATAACCCGGCAAAAATTGCATGATCCTGGGGAAAGTCCTGGGAAGATATCTGGGCCTTGAAAAAAGCCAGCTGCAGATCCCTCATTTCTTTCCAGTTGACCACTTCCGTGTACATGTCCAGGTCCAGGCCCTTGACAATCTTCTCTATGTTTTCCACGGCCACGTTCAGGTTCCAGCCGGTGTCCACCACCAGGGCCAGCGGCCGCAGGTGCATCACTTCCTTCGCGACATAGGCCAGGTAGGAACTGTCCGCCCCCCCGCTGAGTCCCAGGATGCAGTCGTATTCCCGGCCTTCCCCGGCCTTCCGGATCCTGGCAGCAACTGCCTCCAGTTCCCCTGTACGTTCCCGGCCCGGGAACCAGTAAGGCTTTATGTTCCGGATAAAGTTCCTGCAGTGGTCGCATACACCGTTTTCGTCAAATGATATCCTGGAATCCGTCGTGTCCATCACGCAGTTCGTGCAGACCTGGTAATTCCTGCGCCTTATCTTTTCCATGTCTCCCAACAATGCCGTCCTTTCCTGCCGGCAGCGCCCTTCCCTCCAGGACACACGCCGCCATCGCGCATACCGCTTTCGGTACCCAAAGTCTTCAGCCAGTAACCTTAAATAGCATCAGCTTTTTGAAATAGAATAGCGAGGGAAATTAGTATATATGAATTGCTTTCGTATATGATTTGTAGTAGAATGAAGACCAAAAGTGCAAAGGATATTACTAACACACATGCCAGGACAGAAGCGGATTCGAACGGAACATAGAAATATCTATTATAATGTAGATACAGGAAAGTACGATGTAAAGCACAATTATAAAGAATTTAATGCATCAAAACAAAGGAATGATTACAAGTCGAAATGGAAATACAATATAGCAACTTTGGATGAAGCAAAAATTGTGCTGAAAAAAATGCGCATGAGAAAAGAAAATGAACAGCATAGTGGTGTGACTCTGCAATGTGCATTGGAATTGTGGAAGAATAAAGCAGCAGCGCAAGGATATAGTAAAATCACCATTGCAAATACAGATTATTATATGAAGATGCTGGGTGAGGTGATGCCTCTGGATACTAAAATATGCGATATTACAGAAGAGATGTATGAATATTTATTCTCAAAATGCAGAGAAAAATATAGTGACGAAACAATACGGACGCTGAATGCTACGTTTCGCAAGTTAGTAAATCTTGCATATAAAAAGCAGTTAGTCCTGGAAAATCCCTTGGCCAGAGCAGATAATGTGAAAGCGAAAAGGACGGATAAAATCAGAATCCTTACACCAGAAGAATGGAAGAGGATTGATCTTTACTTTTGCGAAAATGACGGCGAAGATTTAAGATACAGGCTCTTATTTAACTTGTTGTACTATACTGGTATTAGGATAGGGGAATGCCTGGCTCTGACAAGGCAAGATTTCGAAAAGATGGACATGTGTGTATTAGGTCATGAAAAGCAACTCGTTAAAACAGAAGCTGTTCAAGCGGATATGGGGAATGACAGGATACAGGAGAACAAATCACAGAAGATGAGATTAAATATAAGTAAGACAATTTTGCAGGACGGAACATTGGCTAACAGGACAAAAAATAAGAAAAACCGGAAAATTCCATTAACTTCTACGGTGATTAAGCTATATTTGGAGGATGTACAGGCACAGTATGGGGACAATGCAAATAGAGTATTTGGTGGTACCTATAATATGTATGCCAGTAGCCTTTCTGCCGCATGTAAAAAAATTGGAATCCCGCATTGTTCCTGTCATAGCTTTCGCCATACTTTTATTAGTAATTTAATGCGAAAAGGAGTTCCGCTGCCAGTTATAGAAAAAGTGTCTGGGGATACACAGAAGACGATATTTGAGAGGTATTCCCATATGTTTGATGACGATGAACAAATGGTGCTGGATGCATTGACAGGACTATAAAGTGTCTTGTATATAACTCTTCTGTTGTATTCTTAGCAGATGAAAAGGGAAAATTCTTTATAACAGGATGTGCAGCTTTTATTTGCGTTACATGAATGCATATGATAGAATTGAGGTTATAAAAAACTCAAGCAAATCAAGAATGCAGGATTTTTTCACAGAGAAGAAGTAAGAAAGCATCTGTGGAGAGGCAGCGATTGGCTCCCTTGCCCAAGGCGACACAGAAGCAATAAGTCAGAAAATATGGAGGAAAATTTAAATGGAAGAAAGAGAACTTAGTCTGGCTGATATACTGGCAGACATTATGTTGCATTGGAGAGGGATTATTCTGATGATGCTGGTGGGAGCTATATTGCTTGGCGCGGTTAGCTATATGCGTTCCTATCATGCATCCAAGGCACAGGCAGCAAGGGTAGAAAAGGCGAGAGAAGAAATTGCGCAAAAAGAGGCTGAGAGACTGGAATTTGAAAAGGATCAGCAGGAACTAGGACTGTCAGAACATGAAATGCTAAAAAACATACTTCTTGAGGAACTCACAGATCTACAGGTTAGGGCCGTGGAATATGTGATGTCATATGAATCCTTGTATAATGATAAAATGTCATACAGGGAAAATTCGCTTATAATGCAGATGGATCCCAATAATGTCAAACGGGCAGAGGTAACAATTATGGTATCTGCTTCTGAACCCCAGAATAGCCACGACATTGAAAAAGTATATGAAGACATTGTTTGTAGTGGTGAGGCAATAGCATATATAGCGGAGCAGATTGGTTGTGAAGCTAATAATATTAGTGAAGGAATTACTTTGGGCAGAGGTTCATCGGGAATGGTGGAGGAGAATACATTTAGGATGGTCATTCTTCATTATGATGAGGATATTTGCCGCAAAATGCTCCAGGCAGCAATTGACTTTGTGAATATAACCCACGGTGAGCTGGAGCAGGCCATGGGAGAACATGAGGTGGCGGTTATATATCAATCTTTAATAACAGTGATTGATACAGATATCCTTGTTCATCAAAGAAGCTATTTATCTGATATTGAAACGTTAGCCAACACGATTGAAACGTGCAAAGCAAATTTTACGCCAGAAGAATGGGACTATTACGATTTTTTGGAAAATGGCAAGTTGACTGGATTGAGAGAAGAATATGAAAAAAAAGTAGGTGAAGAAAGGGGAGAAACTGGTGAAGGAAACAAAGAACAGACACCAGAGGAAATCGTAAAAACAGGAGTAACTGTTGTGCCGGGAATCAGTAAAAAATATGTAGTCCTGGGTGCGATGCTTATGGTCTTTGCCTATGCATTTATCATTTTCTTACGATATATACTTAATAACAAGCTTAAGGAAACAGACTCTTTGCCAGTGCTGTATGGCCTTCCGCAGCTTGGGGAGATTCCGGTACCAGTGCATGAAAAGAAGTTCTTAGGTTTCGTGGATAAATGGATTATTTCTGTGAGGGATCGCAACAAACGTAAGTTTTTAAGGGACGAGGCACTTGGGCTGGCAATAGTAGCCGTGAAAATGGCAGTAAGCAAAGAGGCTATAAAAGAGGTCTGTCTGGTTGGATGCGATTTAAAGGATCAGGCAATGGAAACATGCAGGACAATTAAGGAGAAACTGGTAAAAGAAGAGATACAGGTAGATATTTTAAGCAATGTACTATATGATGCTTCGGCTATGGAGGAACTTGAGAAAACTAAGAGTGTGGTATTGGTGGAAAAGGCCGGCTCCACATTGTACAATGAGATTGCTCAGGAACTGGAATTGCTGAAGAGGCAGGAGATTAAGGTACTTGGTGGCATTGTGATTGGAGAAGGATGAGGATCCAGGAGGCATATGATAGTGTTGCGGCAGGTGGGCAGCACTACTGTATGCCTCCTGCTTTTAGGACACCATCCAACATGGGTGGCGGAAGAACTATATTGGGAAATGGTTATTATTGACCAGTATGCTTATGGCAACAAATACAAGACAGTAGAATACTTGCATTCTACTGTCTTGTATTGAGCAAAGAACGCTCATTTTAGTGCTCGTAATGGCATGAGAGAACCGTAACAGGAGGCTGTACGTATTTCTTAAAAAGTTGAAAGCCTCTTGCCTTTTAGCCCCAAAAGAGTTTATAATCAACAATAGAGCAGTACTTGTCTGAACATCAGAAACCTACCACAGGGTCTATTTGTTACCAGATAAAAATATAATGAGAAAAGACTTCAAAAAGTCAAGACGGTGAACAGTATCATGGAAGAGAATATATTGGATATCGCATATACCATAGAAAGACATTTGATGATGTACGCAAAATCAGAAAACACATCAGAACGTCACCAGGTTCTATGGCATACTTGGAATGCAAATAAAAGGTGGCTTTCCCAGCTGCTTGAGTGGACTCTTGCATCATTTCCTACATATAGCAGGCATAATGCGGTTCATGCGGACACGGTCTTATACAATATAGAGAGGATCCTGGGGGAGAACAGGATCAAACAATTGTCGGCGACGGATTGTTTTATGATGCTTCATGCATCGTATATGCATGATATAGGCATGAGTATCACGGCAGAAGAGAGAGCGGACATGACCCAGGCTGACAGGTTCCAGGATCTGATTGAGAAACTGGAGCGGGAAGGGGATGTAGATCAGAAGAAGGCGGCCCAGAGTGTATTGCGCACACAGTATACAGAGTACAGCGCACAGTCCTCCAGGGAGCGGTCACGGCATCTGAAGGAGCTTTTTCGTGAAAAGCTGGATGTCTATTACGGCCTTGGGCAACTGATGTCGGAATATCAGCGTTCCCTGCATGCAGACAGGGTAAAAGAGAGGATGAACAGATGGACTTTAAATCCGGAGGAGCTGGGAAATGGGTTTTCCTCTTCCGGCATTCCACTGCGCCTTTTTCTGAGGATTGCTGACTGCGCTGCGATTCATGCCACCAGTGGAATAGAAGCGGTGTTGGAATTGCCGCAAAGGGATAGCGGATATGTGCTGGATGTGGTGCATCCCCGTTTTATAGCAATTATGTTACAACTGGGAGACGCCCTGGATATAGACAATGACAGATTCCATCCGTTTGCGTATCAGTTTGCCGGGAATTTTCCAAGGACATCTACCCTTCATCTAAAAAAGCACCAGGCAATCAGACAATTGCATATTACCCCGGAAGCCATTCACATCCAGGCAGACTGTGATTCCCAGGATGTTCTGCGTATTGTGCGTATGGAATGTGAAGGCATAGACGAGATCCTAAAGAATGCCAGCTATCACTGGGCTGAAATAGCACCTTCAGATATGTCAGGGTGTCTGCCCACGCTCAGTCAGCAGCAGATCCTGCTGGAGGGGCAGCGGGTTCCAGGGGAACTGGTCAAGGCACAGTTCAATATTTCCCAGGTCAGGGCTTTCCGGCTGCTGGAAGGAGCAAATGTTTACGGCGGACATTTTGTGTTCTTAAGGGAACTGATCCAGAATGCCATTGACGCAACGAAGATGCAGTGTTGGGAAGACTATGTCTATAAGCGCAAATTACAGGAAACGGAAATAGTAAGTGAGGAATACGAATCGGCGGCCTATGGCTTAAGCGCGAATGAGGAAGAGATACTAAGAAAAGTCAATGTATGTGAATACCCCATTGAACTTTATATGGAAATTGGAATCCAGATCCGGGAGAAAAATGAGGAACTGGTATTTATCCCCATAGAAGATGCGGAGGACCGGATGTGTAGTGAGGGCACATATGGTGTGCGGGTGATGGTCCGGGATCACGGAACAGGCATTACCAAGGATGACTTGATCAAAGTGTCAAATGTGGGAAGCAGTTACGAGGAGAAGAAACACTTTGTGGATAAGATGCCGGACTGGCTGAAGCCCACAGGGCAGTTTGGAATTGGTTTACAGTCTGCATTCCTGGTATCTGACCAGATTAAGGCGATGACTTACACGAGAAATGGGGAGAAATATGAGATAAGCTTTAACAAGGTATCCAATGGCAGCGGAGGTTATATTAACGTGAAACCACTGCCGGCGGGCAGGTATGTGCCGTTTGGGACTACCTTTGAGCTTTTTCTGGACACCAGCTATAAGAAGCAGCATTCGGATTGCTGGGAAGCCTGGAATACGGACAGTGAAGATACAGACCGGTTCAGCAGTGATTACGATAAGAACAGACCGCTGCGCCATTCCGTAGAATTGCTGACACAGATGGTATTGTCTGTGGACGAATTATTGGGCGAGAATATATTTCCGGTGTATGTATGCATCAAAGGAAAGAAGTTTAATGTGGCACAATACGGCTTCATTAAGAGCAGGGTCAAAAAACTGGCCCTGGACGGGGATGTGGAGGAAAAGTGGCTGGATAAGCAGCAGCGCCAGCAGCCAGGTGGAAAGGTGGGGGAAGGGCTTTGGGGAAGAGATTCCGCTTATCCGGCAAAAACAGCCAGGAAAAGGGATGTAATCTTGGGAAATTATGTGGGCTGGCTCTTCAAAGTGCTGCCACCGGGACAAGAAGAAGGAAAAAGGCTGGTGATAGTCAATATCAAGGACGGAATCGCGGCGTTGGACTGCCATACGGCGAAGCTGCATGTATGGAACAGTGCCATGGGAGTGTTTGCCCAGTTTGGGGGACACCGGCTGCTCTTTGCCGACAGCAGTATCTCCAAGGATCAGGATAGCAACGCAGTGGATGAGAGAAGAATACGGATCTATTTGAAGGGTATCTACGTGCAATGTTATGACATGTACCAGGACAGTGAGCTGTTGGAATTGATTGATATTAAGGGCGGAAGGATTGACAAGACTCATATAGCCATCAACAGAAATGAATTTACGAAAGAGGGAATCCGGTATCTGGAGGAGGAGATCTACCCAGCCCTGTTATCCGCCGTCAAGGAAGCCCTGGTAGGAATCAATGAACAGGCTAACCAAAGAAAGAAAAAGGACACAAATGAAAAATGTTTTGATGAACGGATAGAAAAGGCAATCCGGCAGAAGTTCCTGGAGTGCCGGGAGGACAGTGAGAATGAGAAGAAGCGGATTGAACTGGAAGAACTGGTACTCTCTGCAATTGGTTTATCTTATTTCCTAAGGGTTCTCGGACGGGAACAGGAACTGCCTTGCGAGAGGAAAGACAGAAAAGAGAAATGCCATTGGGACGAACTGTTAAAGAGGATAGTGGGTCTTAGGACATTTTCGGATAAGGTGGATATCCAGGAGGACCAGGGGGAAGAGGAGGAGCCATTTGATTCCGGGGAATTCAATCAATACATAAACCGTGGGATGATGCGGGAGATGTTCATGTACAGTTATCGGGGACTGAACAGGAATATGCCGGTTTACCGTCACATACAGACAGACTATCCCAGCCTGCTATTGGAACAGCGGAAAATTGCTATTATCTCCTTCCGGTCCGATAGTCACTCCAGGTGGTTCTATATACCGATTGAGATATATGACGAAAGGAAAGGTGGAGAGGATTATTTCAAGGTATTTATCAGAAGAACCAATGGCTACCAGGAAGAGCAGGAAATCTGGCAGGAACTGGAACACTGGGCAGACGGAATATTCAATGCATTCACAGGAAACAATACCTTTTACCAGGATGATTATGGTGATGATCCAGAGATCCAGTATACCCTAAAATATATGTTGGAAAACATTCCCACGGTGGGGGTATATGCAGATAAGGGTGGGAACCTGCGGGTGAATGTACTGCTGGGAGAACAGCCGGAAAGCGTGTTTTACAATAGAAATGCGAAATTGCTTGTGCTGAAAAAGGCCTGGAAGCTGCATAACAGGAATCATGCGAAGCGTTTCATGACAGGTGTGTGGAGAGGATATAGCTGCCTTGCACTAGAGAAGACTCCCAGTAGTGTGCATGTAGTGAACGGCGCATACATTGCAAGACAGCAGACAGACCGTATGCTGCTTCCCGTGCTGGGCGAGAATATAGGCAGCCTGCTACGGTTAGGCCAACAATCTTTTCTGCATGAAATAGAAGAGGAGATGAGACAATGCAAAGAGTTAATAAAATGGTGCAATGGCTGTCTTGATTTTCAACAGATAGTGGAAAATGCTGTCTTAGGAAATATGAAGAAGAATCCATCCCAGGGAATTCTGTGGAAATTCTGGGCTGATAAAATTCAAAAGGAATTATCTGAAGAGCAAAAGGAAGAACGGGGATATGCGCAGAAAAGGAACGTAGCATTGAGTTACTGGCGAGGGACAATGGAATGTGTACGGAACTTCACGAGGGAAAGGTTTGCCGAGTATGACCGAAACAGAGAGCATGGAATAAAGGTCATGCAGGATCTGGAGAAACTCATGTCGGAAGTCCACACAGAACAAAAAAAGATACATTTCCAAATGGAAGTCTCAGAATTCTACTTTAGGCAAAAGGAAAAGGAAGACTATGGCGGCAAACAGGAAGAGAATGGCCTGCTGGAATGGTTTGCACGATCCTTGTATTACATTAAGAATCATCAAGGTGATGTATATATACAGGCAATCCTCGGCCATCCGGAAGTGCAGAAGTTTCGAGATCTTCTGTGGGGAAATGAGAGGGGAACCAGGGCAGATATTGCGAAGAAGAACATGGTTGCATATGTAGTTCGGAACACCAGACAGGCAATGACGGAAAAACAAGTGGAAAATTGTTATGAAGAAATGTTTGACGATATGATCAAAGCTGTCATAGGAATGGAAACAGATAAACTGGAACCGTATGGCTATATTGCATACTTGCTTGAGGAGAGTTAATTAGGGTGAATGGGAGGCAGGTAAAATGGGAAAAAGCAGGAGATATGAGGCTGCAAAAGATCTTAGGAACAGTCTGGAAAATATTTCTAAGAGAGTATATGAATTACAGGAGAAGTGTTATGAAATCTTGCTGGACACATATCAAGAGAAGGAAAAAATACAGTTCCCTGTAGACATTAAAAAAGTAGCGGACTGTATGGGGATACAAATATTCCGCGAGCCACTTAATTATCTGGGAGGCAAGAAAATTGACCAGAATATTGCTCAGTTGCAGTATGTGAAGGAGGGTGAAAAAGTAGTAAGGAGAATTATACTGGATGATATGGAGAGCGGGTTTGTGGAGGACGCAGACAGCTTAAGTGACCTGGAACGGTATGCAATTGCTTACGAGATGGGAAAAACGATTGTTGGGGAATACACAGAAGAAGATGACTTGAGTGACTTTGATGTTGAGTGGAAGAATATCTTTTCAGTGCCATACTCCCTGCCCCGGTTGTCAGCCCAGTTAGAAAACTTTGAATATGAATTATGTGCCATTTTTTTGCTGCTTCCTCTACAGGAATTTCTGGATGCCTTCTGGGAATATATAGAAGTGATACAAGAACATCCGGTGATGATGGATCGCTGGATCAAACATTTAAGTGATGTGGCAGAGATTCCCAATTATCAATTGGTAAATGGCTATCCGTATATAAAATTATGTGCTTATCAATATTATATGAATAACTTCTCTGAGATAAATAAAGAGTTTCCAGAGGAGGAAAGAGACCGTCTGGAAAGACAACGTGAACTGTTCCAATAGGGATAGGTGGGAGGATCATGGAAGGGCGGCGAGGGAAAACTGTTTATGGAAAGGATAAATGATTTAGGACAGAAAGAAGAGTCTGTGCAGTTAGGAGAACCACAGGAAATGGAGATAAACCGTGCAGAGAAGGATAGTATTATGTTTTACCAGGGGGGAGGGCGAAACGTTAGGCTCCCTTCCCGGGAACAGGCTCTGCGGGATTTTTACAATGCAGATAATGCGTATATGGTAATCAATACGTTACTGATGCCGGGTATTGAGAATGAGAAGGCTCGAATGATAAATGAGGAGAAAAAGTTTGACCTTATCCTGCTGGAACATATGGATGAACTGATAAAAATATACAGGAGACTTTATTCTGCTATGTGTAAATATGCTATGTCTCATAAGGATAAAAGCCGACATTATACATATCGCATTGACAGAATGAATTCTCTTCATTTTCTGCAATTCGGACAGCTGTTTTCATACATGTCAACGACACAATATAAGGAGAAGAACACCTATTTCTGTGATAAAGACGGTCTCTTGCTCCTGGAGATCAGTGCACCTGTAGAAATTGAGCATATAGATATCAATGCTGTTCTGGGTGGGGAAAGCATGTTTTTTCATGAGAATGAAATATTATATGCCCCTTTTATACACCTGGACATGGAAGCTCTGGAAATGACGGAGGAGGAAAAAACATACAGGGATAGGAATCAAAACCCTCCAATGGCAAAATACAGATTACATCTTAGGTCATCATCTATTACAGCCCGGCAAATAGATTTTGAGAGTCCGGACGTTACTAAGTTATATGAAGAACTTTTGAATCCATTGGCCATTGAGGATATCCGGCATGTATGGAGTAGTTATATGGGAGGAATAGAGCCAAAGCAGGATATTGTGAAGCGATATGTGGCATGGAAAAGAAACTTTCGGGCATATATAAAGCTTTGTTGTGCAGGAATTAAGTGGAACTTGCTGTTCACTAAAAACGGGATGCCGTCACCATCATTTTGATGATTCGGCATCCCTGCCTATATGTGTCTAAAGCAATCTCCTATTCCTCTATAATATAAATCGCAGAAACCATGGTTCCCCGGACATTCAGCGCTATCACCACCAGCTTGGCATGGATATCGATTTTGGCCAGCTGCCTGGCAGGAATGGTCTGGCTTTCGCCCTTTACCGGGTTATAGCTATGGACGGGAACATACTCGTTGATACTGGCAACAAAATGCAGTGTTCCATCTTCCCTTAGCAGGATGAGTCCACCGTCATCATACGTCAAGTGGCAGTTGACATAGATGCCATCTGCAGGCCCGCTTAGGGGCTCTTCGTCCTGGCTATCCATCTGTGGGTCTGCAGGTTCCTTTACAGACTGCACTGTATTTTCATTGACGGGTTCCTCATTAGGCACACTGGCCGGTAGCGCCATCTGCCTGTCTGCCGGCAACGCCATCTGCTTGCCTGTCTGCCCGGTAAACAGAAGCGCCTGTTCGGTTTCGCTGACTGCCTTCCCTTTTTTGGGATCTTCCTTGTCTTGCAGATAGATTCCCTTATGATAGGCCGTCTCGTCCTGGACAAGCCATTCTTCCAGAAGACCATTTCGGAAGACCTTGTAATAATAGGTCTCATCCCTGTGCTCAAAATCTCCTGTTAATACGATGTATGAATGCAGCATTTCGAGTATGCTCCATTGGGCCTGTTTGCCTTTGTCCCCGGAGGACATGACAGAACTCTGTACTGCCTGTATCCGGGAGCCCTTTCCTTGAATAATCACACCGAATATAAATCCTGACAAGTCGAAGGAAAAAGCCAGGATAAGGGCAAATAGCGCCAGGGAACGGTAGGGGCTTTGCAAATAAATGATCCCCTCATAGATTGCATTGTGGCTTGCAATATAACGGCGTATCATGTCGTCCAGGGCCTTGCTGGATTCGTTGCGGTCATAAGTGCGCAGAATGCCGACCTGGGACTCCGTTAGGATAGCCGTGGTGTCTTCCTCATTTTCTGCGCTGTCGCCATAGGCAGGCATGGCGCTGATAAGGGACTTTAATGTCTCCAGCCGTTCTCCCCAATCCTTTTTCCAGGAGTCCATGGAATCTTCTGTGCCACTGCCTTCTAGGGAGGAACTGTTAGGTTCCGGGGAAGAGACAGCAAGATCTGAGGAGGAAACACTGGGAGACTGGACAGCATTTTCCGGCTCTGGCGTAGCAATGCCACCAGGTTCTGTAGTCTGCTCACCGGGAGCAGGGGACTCCTCACCAGGATCTGTGGTAGTTCCATCCGGATCCGGGGAAGCATCACCTGGTTCTGCCAGAGGGTCATTGGGTTCTGGTGAGGCAGCTTCTGAATCCGGCGCTGTAGGACTGTTTCCCGCAAGAACTGTATCGACTGCAGAAGCAGGGTCATGGGCATTAGAACCCTCATTTTCCTTGTTTTCGTCAGTCGGATGTAAATCTGTGATCAGCCCTTCCAGTTCCATTTCGATGCTTTTTACAGTAGAGTAGTCTGTTAGGTTTCTCAGCAACTGATTCATCTGAATCAGCAGGTTTGTGTAGGTGAGGGAGTCTTCAGAAGACATATTACCACCTTCCGTGGATGAACCTGCAGCTGCCCGGAGACTGTCGAAAATGGAGGTGGCTAGGGATGACAATCTGGCGGCATCCGGATCCTGCAGGAAAAACTCAGACTGCAATTGTAACAGGGAAACCCGGATAGAGGCTGTACTGGTGCTGTTATTTAAGCCTATGAGACTCTCATAATTGGAGAGCCTAAGAAAAACGCGGTCCAGATCCATGGATTCTGCCTGCAGGCGTACCTGCTCTTCAGTTGCCTGCCGTACAAGCTGGGTATAGTTACTGAGTGATGCATACAGATTGGAAGTGTCAGTTTCCTCTGTTGCATTTTCGATACGCCTTGTCAAATTGGCAATCTGGTCATTGTAATTGCTTATATTAGTGTTTATTGTTTCAAGGCTTTGCTGTATAGTTTCAAGACGGATCGAAACGTTATCTTTGGCATCTGATATGGCTGTTGTTGCAAGGTCGTATTGCTCTGCGGTAGGATCTGTATTGTTGCCAAAGATCCTGCTCATAATTTCTATCACAGGGGCCATATAGCTGGCAGCGGTATCCCCATTTTCGTCCACATATCTTGTTTTTTCGTTCTCCCAGTCCATTTCAGTAAACATTTCCCCGGAAAGATTTCTGGACTGACGCTCCAGAAGGAGAATCTTCTCGCCCAGGTCTTCTTCCAGATAGGTGCGGTAAGCATGGGCATAGTCCCGGGCCTGGTACAGTTCTGTGCGGTAGGTCTGCTGCACCAGCAGTTCACTGTCGGTGCCCCAGGAATCCTGGTGGATGACAGCAGCGATGTAGACATAGCTGAACCAGGAGGAGCAGAAGATCGTTACCACAGTCAAAGCCAGGGCCAGGATGGACAGAAGGAGCTTGGTGATCCAGAAATGTTTCTGCTGCCAGATGCCTTTGATATATCCGGGGAGATTCATGCTCAAAGCCAGCAGGATACTCTGAATGGCGGCAGAGGCAGCATAGGCGATCAGGCTGTTATCCCGGAATATGTATTCCTTCATACCGTTTGCAGTGGTAAAAAAGGAGACGACTGCCAGGAAGACAACACCTATCTGTAGGAGGGAAGTGTTGCTGGGGATGTCATTGTCATCAGCTGATGCTTTTTTGCGCCTGCTATGCATGGATCTCTGGCGTTGTCCCGCCGGGATGTTTTGAGGAGGAGCAGTGTTACCTTTGCGGTCCATATTGGGTTGCAAGTTTTCTGGATCATTATCTATTTTTTGGGGAAAGAATCTGGTAAAAAAACTCATTTCATGTGTCCTCCTCTCATTTCTTTGTAACCTGTCCATCGAAGCTGGAAAAGGTGGTTTCATGGTCTTTGGGAACCGCTTTGTCCATGTGCTCCTGCATAGACTGTGCCATATGTGTTTTGAGCTTCTCCTGGGTATGTTCTATCGGGTCATGATTGCCAGTCCGCTGTCCCAGGATGCTGCTGGCTGCCTCATAGATGGAATTTATCACTCCTAGCAGCAGTAACGCCACCTGTCCTACCAGAGAGATAAAGAGGTATTTGGCTTGCTGACGGATCAGCTTCTCCCGCATGTCTAACAGGAGACGGATGATTTCCAGCGTTAAGATGGCTAATGCGACTATGAAAAATACTGCGGCAAAATATTTTGTACATTCCGCTATGATTTCGGGTATAGCCATAGATTCCAAATCTATGGACCGGAAGGACAATAGCAGTGCAACTCCCACGGCCAGGACTCCGATGGAACCGGAATATTCACCTAGGAGGGAATTAGTCTCCGGCTCTTTAAGGGAATTCTTAATAATGGAATGGAGTATTTTCAGTACGGCAAAGCCTACGCCCAGCACAATCACGTAGATCAATACATACTTGATGAGGTCGGTGTAAAAATCTGATATAACAGGATTCCCGGAAGAGAAAAAATGCAGAATGCACTTTTTCACCCAATAGGTAGTCATAGGGGAATCGGAATCTGAATATGCGGGCAGACTGACAAGTGCCTCCGTGCCTTTTCTGGATAAAGTTGCAATTTTATGTACACCGTCCTGCCATACATTGGCCACACTGCCATCTGACCGGCCCATTAGTAGAGGCAGCATGATAAATATGGCCAGGATTCCCCATGTTAGGATAAATGGCAGAAAACGATTTTCTAAAACGTTTTTGATTTTTTTGTTTATATCTTTGAGCTTTTGGGGCGAGCCTTCTTTTTGGGAGAAAAAAATTTTGAAGGCACTGTATATACAAAAAGCGAGGAAAAGAAACAACATCACGGCAGATATTGCAATAATGCCAAGGATCATTAATTTTATGAAGATCTTGGAGGAATTAATGAATACTACTGTTATAGTATCATTCGTGTCTTCCCCTCCAGAGTTGAGATACCCTTCGAACATCCCGCTTCCGATCATGAATATAAGAACCAGGACTACGAAAGCAAGCCAGGAAATAACATTCAGCCTTTTGCCTCTCTCCTGCGGAGGCTTGATCCAACGCAGGATGCCATATAGAACCAGCAGGATACAAGATAACAGTATCGCAGACAATAGTACGAATGCCAGAATGCTGCCTATGTTTTCCAAGATACTTGTATTTTCCATATCAATGTCCTCCTATGCGTTCTATGGAAAGTGCTATTTACTTAAGGCCAAGTAATTCCAGGATACTCCTGGCAGCATCTGCTGCGGCTTCCAGAAAATTGAGCCAGGTGGTAGTATCTGATAAATCAGGTGACGTAATAAACGGGCTGTCACTGGAAGTTGTTATTCCAATAAGTAATATAAAGATAATTGGAATAATGAATACGGCTAATACAAATGCCAGATCTGATTTGTTTATGTCTTCATTATCTTGAACGGTCTGCCACTCCTGTTCCGGAATTTCCTGCTGTACGGCATCTTGGCTCTGCCCCGGGTTCTCCTGCTGTGCGGCATTCTGCCCCTGCCCTGCTGTCCCCGGTGGTGCAGCGCTCTGCTTCCATCCTAATAGCTTCCAGTTTTTCTTTGCAGGAAGATGCCGCAGGAATACTAATATTGCTGACGGCAATGCAAGTATTGCTATGAATATCTCTGTCAGTGATTTTACTGTAGGGAAAAAATATATGGCTATGGCTAATGCAATGATTGCTCCCACAGTGCATATGGTTATCTTAGGATCTGCCTGTTGTATAGCACGCCGTATACTTTTGGATAGCGGTAGATAGTTGTGCAAAATAATAACGACAATTACATATGAAAGCAAAAATATTATATTATGTATGTAAAACCGGCTATCAGTAAGAATTTCCTTCATATCACTTCCATGAAGCTGGCTATAGAGGAAGCCTGTCCATAAAGCGAGTCCGGATATGGATACAAAAAGGTCGAATTTGTTGCTTTGGTACAAAGAGTCTGCAAGGTCAATGACAACTTTTCCTAGTGGAGTAACAACATCTTTACCCCATTCCTGCAGACCAGAAACCAGATTTTGAACCTGCTGCAACAGTATGTGGCCCAACTCTGATAGAACCAGGATCTGGACGATTCCAAAGATAAGCCAGAACAGATGCCAGCCCCACAGATCGGACAGAAAATGGTCAGACCGGATGGTATGACCAAAGATATCAATATTCATTGGAAAAGCAATCACAGAGATCAAGACATTGCCAAGGATATTTTTAGGATTGCTTTTAGGCTTGCTGTCTGGGTCTGTGGGATTTTGCTCAATCCAGAGCCCTAGCACGGCAAGCAGAATCATTATGGAATTGCATAAAATTTCGAACTGCAGACGTTGCTGTGTGGGTATGAAGCCACAGATGTCTAAAAAAGCGATTACTATAAATACGAAAACAGATGCAAAAGTGGGAAACCAGCTTTTCCTAATATATTTCATTTTGGATTCCTCCCGTAGGTTTTCTGACAGCTATATAGTGCAAAACAATGTTTTTTCATATAAGGCATCAGTTTTGTATACGAGAAACACAAATTATCATCTGAATACGTTTTTAATTATTATACTTCTTTAAATTTTCAGTTGTCAACTAAAATGTAGAAATATGTCAAAAATTGATTGAGGGAATAGAGTTTAGCCATTTATTAGGGAAATGACAGACGTTAAATGGGAAAAGCCAGGTATCTGTTGAAAAGGAAGTGGTTGCTTGTAAAATCAGTGGTTTTATGGTAATATGAAAATATGGAAATGAAAGGGAAAGCAGGTACTGTTAACATACTTCGAAAGGAGTTGAAAGGGAATGGATGCAGCGAGAAAGCTAAAATCTTATACAATGGATGACATCTATAATCTGCCAGATGGACAAAGGGCAGAACTGATGGATGGTGAATTATACATGATGGCTGCACCGGGTAGAATTCATCAAAAAGTTGTGATGGAATTGTCGTTTAGAATAAGAGAATATATTGGAAGGAACAATGGAGGCTGCGAAGTGTACCCTTCTCCTTTTGCTGTATTTCTCAATGCTGATGATAAGACTTATCTGGAACCAGATATATCAGTTGTCTGCGACAAAAATAAACTCACGGATAAAGGATGCAATGGAGCACCAGACTGGATTATAGAAGTTGTTTCTTCTGCAAGTAAACGAATGGACTATTATAGAAAGCTCTTTCAATACCGAACAGCAGGCGTTAGGGAATATTGGATTACGGATCCGGATAAGCAGCGAGTTACGGTCTACAATTTTGAACATGATACAATTGAGGAATATTCATTTTCTGACAAAGTAAAAGCCGGGATATATGAAGACTTTGAAATAGATTTTGCAGAATTGAAATAGATCATCTACAAGGGCGAAAAGGTATAACTTGAAAAAACTGGCGAAAAAAAGTGCAAAAAAACAAAAGAAAATAAGAGACTACTTTTGGATAATATGCAGCCCGGTGTGTGGTACAAGGCATCAGACTTTGAAGAGATTGTCTCTGTGAAAGAGTCCCGTATAAAGGAACTGTTGAGAGAATTGACGCAGCAGGGAGAGATAGAAACAAAGGGAAGTACGAAGGGGAAAATGTATAGAAAGTACTAAGGAAATAACAGAATAACCCAGCGAAAGGAAAGGGAGGAACCTGAGCAGATGAACCAGGATTTGGCACAGCGCATGGAACTGGAACCATGCATCCTAATGACGGGGAAAAACGATACACATTTTAGCCAGGACGTCATGGATTACAGATGGAACATGATAGTCACCACCAGTTGTGAACTGAAATACTCCGTGGCCTATAAAAATGAGGACAGGATGGTACGGGACATCTTCGATGCCGCGGACATGCAGGCCAACATGCTGAACCGCAGGAATCTCCATGTCATCCGGCTCTGTGGGGAGAAGGAACTGGAAGAGGATGCAGACGAATTTGAGAAGGAAGACTACGTGGAGCATGCGGCAAAAATGCTGGAGAAGGTCACGGGGATCATCCGGCAGGGCGGCATCCTGGTCATAGAGGATTTCCAGGAGGATATCATATCCCACCAGGTCATGCGCAGGGCCTTCAAGAACCTGTATGAGGGCCAGAAGCAGGTCTATTTCTTCCGCTGTCCCAGTCCGGATAAATATGTCAGTGACTTGATAAGACGTGGCATCGCCCAGGCTTTCCCAGAGAGCTTTAACGACTATTTCCAGCAGAACCTGCTGGAGGAGGACTGGGACTACGGGGAAAGGGAAGGGAAGTCATTCCGTTTCTATGTAGATGCAGGAAAAAAGGACAGAGCAGACGCAGGAAATAAAGACAAAGCAGATGCAGGATACAGGGACAAGGCGGCACAGAAGGAGACAATTGTAGAAATAGGGAAAAGCGAACTGCTGGAGACGGAAAGCTTTGCCCAGCTGCTCCACATAGACTTGATGCGGGAAGTCCGGATTCCCAATGGGATGAAAACAGATTATTTTTACACATTTTTGAAGAATAGTATCCGCGGCCCCCAGTGGTTCGGGTATGAATATGGGTTTAACCTGCACCGCGCTTTCGAGGAGGATCTTTACAAAAAGGTAAAGAAAGGCCTGGAAAATGTGGGTCGCCAGAACAATAAGCCGCTGCTTCTGACAGGGCAGACAGGGACGGGCAAAAGCATTGCCATCGGGGCCCTGGCCAGGAGAATCTTCTGGGAGAAGAAATATCCGGTGATCTTTATCAATGACCCGGAGATTAATTTCTATGCGGATGTCCAGCACAGGCAGAAGCAGACACAGAGGCGGGATTCCTCGGCTTTCAAGGCATTGGACAACCTGCTGGAGATACTGGACAATAAAGGGGCAAAGGCCACCCTGATTATCTGGGATTCTGCCAGTCACTGCTCTGAGAGGAAGAAATTTTATGGGCTGTACCAGGCGCTTCTGGCCCGGGGACGCAAGATCTATATGGTGGGAACTTCCTATGAGATGAACCGGGAGCAGCCTGCAGGTGATGTGGATGTGGAGGACGAGGATAGCCTTTATAAACGTAAAATCGTATATTGTGAAGCAAAGAAGGAAATTACGGACGAGATAGAGCAGCTTCGGAAGATTCTGACAGAGGAATGTAAGATGCCAGAGCAGGAGGCAGAAGAGATCCTGCACAAATATTCCCGTGGTGACAGTAGTTTCCTAGTCCTGCTCTATCAGATCTTCGAGGTACTGCGGGGGGGCCTGTCCCGTGGGGTAAGCCGGGAAGCCTACAGCACCCTGCGGGAGATCGAGGCACAGAGGGCAGGGAATGCGGAGGACGGGGTGAGCAATCTCTTTTCCTATGCGCTTGGGAAGGTTGGGAAAGAGCTGGAAGCCGCCGGGCTTGGCGGTGCCATCCGTAGTGCGTCAGAGCTTCGCAGGGAAGAACTGCAGCTTGCCAGCGATGATTTCATCAGATGTGTAGCCGTGTGCAGCCTCTTTAAACTGAAGATGCCCTATGACATGGCATTGCGGATACTGGGGACATACCATCCTGAAATTATAAGGGTGCTGGCGCGTTCAGCCTTTTTTGTGATATCAGAAGATTTCCACGGGAACCAGGAGATCTCCATCCGGACACCCCTGGAAGCACAGATGTTCCTCAATGCGGAGAAGATAGGCACAGGGATGCAGGTTGGGTACATCCAGACGATCCTGGGCCATCTGAATCCCGGAGGCGAATACGGTCAGCAGAAGGAAGTAAGGCTCTGTGAGAACCTGGTTCGGATCATAGGGCCCAACAATGTCCAGTACGGGAACCGATATCGGAACAACTATGAGGAAATCATCCAGAAGCTGAGGCAGTTGCGGGAAGAAGAGGGAATATGGGAACCCATCCTGGTGATCCAGGAGATCGTGTATATCCGGGAGTACTATGGGAGGAATAGGGATACCTGGAGAAGCGATGCTGACAGGATAGAGTGGCTTGGACGGGCGCTGGATATCGCAGACCAGATCCTAATCAAGGCAGAACATACAGGTATGTCGGTTGGCACCAGGAATTCGATCATTGTGGAAGCGGCCAACAGCAAGCTCCTGCTGTGCGAACTGCGGGACACGAGAGATCCTGTGCTGTACCGGGAACTGCGCAGGGACCTGCGGGAGATCATTCGTTATGACAACCAGCCTTTCCATGCGTATGTCACCTTGCTGAAGGGATCCAGGATTGAATATGAAAAGGAGCCGGAGGGGATCCGCAAGCTGGAACTGTTAGAGACAATGTGTTCGGCCGTGGATGAGATCAAGCTGGAGAATCCGGATATTGCAGATTCCCGGTATTTCCAGAGCCAGGTGACAGTGATCTATGGCTATCTTCAGGATACCATGATCGTGGCCTCCTATGTGGATGAGTTGGCAGACAATGGCTCTGCGGCCGGCATCTATGCCATGGCCCGGCAGCGTCTGCAGAATGGCGATATTGATTTCCGGCTTGGCATCCAGAATAAAGAGCAGAAGGAAATATGCCAGGCCGTATACGAATTGCTCTGCCAGGACAAATATCATATGGTCGTCACCTACAGTGAACCCTGCCAGTACATGCTCTTGAATATCCTGTGGCTGATGCATAATGAGAAACCGATCTACCAGAAGGGAGAATGCTGGCATACCTCCATTAGCCGGGATGTATGGGAAGAGCTTCTGGCAATCTGTACCAATTACCAGGACAATTTCAGCAATGACTCCGTGGGGGCCTACAGGGTGAACAAGAATATCCAGTATATGCGGGCCTTATGCCAGGCCCAGGTGGGGCAGTATACGGAATGCCTGGCAACCCTGCGGGACATGGAGGAGGATTCCACGGCCGGCATTGGAAGGGTCATGACAAAGCATATGATATGCGATGAGACAGGCAATACGGTGAAATTTTCCGGCCGGATCAAAAGCTATGACGCGGCAAAACGGGAAGGACAGATGGCGGTTGATGAATTTGGAAAATATGCGCTCTATTTTCATGGTCCCCACCTGCATACCTCTGATTTTACGGAAGGCCGGGTCTTTGACGACCTGGAAATAGGCCTGTGTGATGTATCTGTGAAGGTGTACAGGGGAACAGAGGGGTGAATATGGACAAGAAGATAGAGAAAATTGTGGAAGCCGTACACTGCCTCTGTAAGAGTCTGAACCTGTTTGAAAGGTATCTGCCCAAGAAGACGGAAGGGAAGACACAGGAGGCCCTGTTCTGGCGGGATGTTACCAATATCTATGGCCTGTTCTGTGACTGTGACAGGATACAGGTCAAGGAAAAGGAGAGCCTGTTCGGCCTGTTCGAGAAGCATTCCTTGATCAGCAGAAGGCAGCATCAGGACATCCGGGATTTTTACGGGACGGTCTCGGCACTGCGTGCCTGGTTCTGCCATAATTATGACCAGGAAAAGTATTATACCAGGAGGAAGGCGGCAGTCCTGCAGCGCTTTCTGCGGGAAATTACCACTTCGGGTGAGGTGCCTTCGGATCCGGAGGGGATGGACTGGGCACTGGCAGATACCTACATCCGGAGACGGTTCGAGGAGTACCTGGATCTGCTGGCAGATGTGATGGGGAAAATAGAAGCCTCTGCCTGCCGGGAGCAGATCCGGGACCAGTGGTGCGTGCTGTATGCAAAGGCCCTGTTCCATGACCGGGAACTGCTGGACAATGTCCTGGCAGAAGAATACGAATACCATTGTGTGGACCTGGGCATTCCCCCGCGGAGAGTGGGGGAAAAGACCCAGAAGATGCGGCAGAGTCTGGAGGAAAAAGGATATTCCTATGCGGATATACAGAAAAGCATCCTGGACAATGCAGACCGGGCGATTTCCGCCAGTGAAATCGTGCGGGACAGCATTCGGCGCTATGACCTGGAGAGCCTTGTGGGGTAGTTGGTATCAATACTTATGGTTCTGAATTCCTATGTGCCATTGGCACTACCAGGCATGGATCCGGGAGCTTCATCGGGGGAAAAGGATTTCATTGCATTTCCCTGTAATTGCTGGTATCATATCTTTATCTTGCAAATTTGATGCCCCGTCAGCTTGCTGTGGGGTTGTGCTTTCTTTTGATATTGTGGAATTTGATAAGGGGATTAAGGTCGAATTACAGAAAGAAATTGACAAGGATGGTATTGTAATCTATGAGAAAGCAGATAATCTAGAGAATCACAAGAAACAAACCAGACGGAGGACAACCATGTTTACAGACAAAACCTTACTCATTACCGGTGGTACCGGATCTTTTGGCAACGCCGTACTCAACCGTTTCCTGGCTACTGACATCGGGGAGATCCGCATCTTCTCCCGGGATGAACTGAAGCAGGACGACATGCGCCATCTCTACCAGCGGGAGTATCCCGAATACAGCAACAAACTGAAATTTTATATTGGTGATGTCCGGGATCCCCAGAGTATCGCCAAGGCCATGCACGGGGTAGACTTCATCTTCCATGCCGCTGCCTTAAAACAGGTGCCCTCCTGCGAATTTTTCCCCATAGAGGCGGTGAAGACCAATGTGTTTGGCACGGAGAATGTACTCCAGTGCGCCGTGGATGCGGGGGTGAAGAAGGTCATCTGCCTGTCCACGGATAAGGCGGCCTACCCGGTCAATGCCATGGGCACCTCCAAGGCCATGATGGAGAAAGTGATCGTGGCCAAGGCCAGGACAGTCTCCCCCCAGGAGACAAGCATCTGCTGTACCAGGTATGGCAATGTGCTCTGTTCCAGGGGCTCCGTGGTACCATTATTCATCAGCCAGATCAAGGAAGGGAAGCCGCTGACCCTCACGGATCCGTCCATGACCCGGTTCGTCATGTCCCTGGAGGAGGCCGTGGAACTGGTGGTCTATGCCTTCCAGAATGCCGAGAGCGGGGATATCATGGTACAGAAGGCACCTGCCTGCACCATCGGGGTGCTGGCCCAGGCGGTAAAGGAGTTGTTCCATGCAGACAATGAGATCAAAGTCATCGGCATCCGCCACGGGGAGAAGATGTATGAGACACTGCTGACCAACGAGGAGTGTGCCCATGCCATTGACATGGGGCATTTTTACCGGGTGCCTGCGGATAAGCGTGACTTGAATTATGATAAGTATTTTACGGATGGCAATTTGAAGCGGACGGAATTATCGGAGTTTAACTCGAATAATACCACCTTGATGGATGTGGAACAGGTGAAGGAGAAGCTGCTGACCCTGTCCTATATCCGGGATGAGATTGGGGAGTGGGAGAAAGCGAGATGAAAGTCTTAGTCACCGGTGCTGCCGGTTTTATCGGCAGGAATTTAATCACAGAACTACAGCGGCAGGAAGGCGTCAGCGTCCTGCCCTATGAGGTGGATACACCCCGGGAACTTCTGGACCAGTATTGTGCAGAATGTGATTTCGTCTACAACCTGGCAGGGGTCAACCGCCCGGAGCATGTGGAAGAATTCATGGAAGGGAATTTTGGCTTTGCCACCACTCTTGTGGACACACTGAAGCGCCATGGCAACAACTGTCCTATCATGAATTCCTCCTCCATCCAGGCCGCCCTGGAGAATCCTTATGGCCAGAGCAAGAAGGCGGGGGAGGACATGCTGTATGCCTATGGACAGGAGGTGGGTGCGCCCATTTACACCTATCGCTTCCCCAATGTCTTCGGTAAATGGTGCCGGCCCAATTACAACAGCGCCGTGGCTACTTTTTGTCATAATATTGCCCATGGGCTGCCCATCCAGGTGAACGACAGAAGCACGGTGATGCATCTGGTCTATATTGATGATGTGGTGGAGGAACTGCTGCAGGCCCTGGACCGTCATCCCCATGTGAACAGTGATGGCTACTGCTATGTACCTGTGGTACATGAGGCTACCCTGGGCGAGATCGTGAACCTGCTGTACAGCTTCCGGGAAAGCAGGCAGAACCTGATGATCCCGGATATGACCGCGGGCAGCTTTGAGAAAAAATTGTACAGCACTTACTTGAGTTACCTGCCGGAAGACCAGTTTTCCTATCCGCTTCTCATGCACGAGGATGCCCGGGGAAGCTTTACGGAGATACTGAAAAGTGCAGACCGGGGCCAGGTTTCCATCAATATCTCAAAGCCGGGGATCACCAAGGGAGACCACTGGCATCACACCAAGAATGAGAAATTTATAGTGGTCAGCGGCAGGGGCCTGATCCGGTTCCGGAAGCATGGCAGTAAAGAGATCCTGGAGTATCCTGTCAGTGGGGACAGGCTGGAGGTGGTGGATATTCCCACCGGCTATACCCACTCCATTGTAAATCTGGGGGATACCGATATGGTGACACTGATGTGGTGCAATGAGTGCTTTAACCCGGGCAGGCCGGATACCATATATGAGGCTGTAGAGTAGATAAGACAGTCTTACCAGAGGGATCATATGCAATATATAGGATAGAGAAATTGCCATCCTGCAACGGATAAGTGGACATGGTATTTATGGCCTGTTGGCAGTTCCTGGCAGGGATTCATGGGAGAAAGAAAAGTGGAAAGATTAAAACTGATGACCATTATCGGCACCAGGCCGGAGATCATCCGGCTGTCCGAGGTGATCAAAAAGTGCGACAGATATTTTGACCAGGTATTGGTGCATACCGGGCAGAATTATGACTATACATTGAACCAGATTTTCTTCGAAGATCTGGGACTGCGACAACCGGATTACTACCTGGATGCAGTGGGCAGAGACCTGGGAGAGACCATCGGCAATATGATTGCAAAAAGTTACAGGCTGATGACTGAACTGGCGCCGGACGCATTCCTGGTGCTGGGGGACACCAATTCTGCCCTGGCGGCCATCTCCGCAAAGCGCCTTAAGATACCCATCTTCCATATGGAGGCCGGGAACCGCTGCTTTGATGAGAATCTGCCGGAGGAGACCAACCGGCGGATCGTGGACCACATAGCGGATGTGAATCTCTGCTACAGCGAGCATGCCCGGCGATACCTGAATGCAGAAGGGACCGCCAGGGAGAGAACTTATGTGACGGGCTCCCCCATGGCAGAAGTGCTCTCGGCTAATCTGCGGAAAATAGAGGCCAGCAAGGTGTTGGAGACCCTGGGCCTGGAAAAAGGAAAGTATATCCTGCTGTCTGCCCACCGGGAGGAAAATATTGACCAGGAGAAGAACTTTTTTGCATTGATGGAAGCAGTCAATGCTATGGCAGAAACTTACCAGATGCCTATCATTTACAGCACCCATCCCAGGAGCAGGAAGTTCATTGAACAGAGGCATTTCCAGTTCCATCCCCTGGTGAGGAGCCTGCAGCCTTTTGGGTTTTCAGACTATAATCATCTGCAGATGCATGCCTTCTGCGTGGTGTCTGACAGCGGTACCCTGCCTGAGGAAGCCGCCTATTTTAACACAAAAGGGATACCATTTCCAGCAGTGTGTATCCGGACTTCCACGGAACGTCCGGAAGCCATTGACAAGGGGATTTTTCTCCTGGGCGGAATCACATCCAGGCAGGTACTCCAGGCCGTGGACATGGCGGTAGGGATGAATGCGGCGGGAGACTTTGGCGCGGATGTGCCCAATTATGTGGATGAAAATGTCAGCACGAAAGTGGTGAAAATCATCCAGGGCTATACAGGGATTGTGAATAAGATGGTGTGGAGAAAAGAGTGAGAAGAAGTTCTAAGTGTCCAAAATGCGTACGCTAAGAACTTCTACGGCGCAAAATAGCGCCTTTCTCACTCTGAAAAACGCAAGGGCAGCGTTTTTCTCACGTATTGTTTGTGCCGCTGAAGCGGCATGACGGGAAGAGTGAACGGAATGAAGATTTTCTAAGGCAAGAAAAGGATATAAGGATGAGAGAAGAAAGTAAGGATAGAGAAATTAATCTAATAGATTTGCTGGCAGAGGTTCTGCTGCATTGGAGAGGAATCATTGTGGCAATGTTGATAGGGGGGGGTACTGCTGGGTGCACTCAGTTATGTGCGGGAGTATCAAGTCCTAAAGGAACAGGCGGATCAAGAAAATGCCTTGCAGATCCAGTCAGAACAGGAACGAATAATCCTGGGAAATCAGTTGAGTGCCGGACTGACGGATCTGCAACTGCGGAGAGTGAATTATGTTATTACACATGAGAAATTATACAGGGATAAAGCAAATTACCTGGAGCATTCCGTTCTGATGCTGTTGGATCCCAATGACATCAGAAAAGCAGAATTGACTTGTTATGTGGCTTGTGATGACAGGCAGCAAAGTTATGACATCGAGAAAGTGTATGAAGAACTCATACAAAGCAGTGAGGCAATGGAGTATATCACAACGCAGATGGATGGTGATTCTGTGGATATCAGTGAAGTGGTAACCATAGACAGGAATGGAAGTCAGGCCATGGGTGGAACAAATAGTTTTAAAGTGGAAGTATTCCACTATAAGGAGGAAGACTGCCGGAAGATTGCCCAGGCATTGATTGCCTATATGGGGGAGAAGCAGGATGCATTGTCAAAAACATTAGGAGATCACAGGATAGAGGTCATCAACCAGGCCTTTACTGTGGTGGCTGACCTGGATATCCTGGAGAGACAGAGGGAATTCCGGAAGGACATGGATGCCCTGGAAGATATTGTAGTGAGGAATAAAGATGCATTCTCACCAGAAGAAATGTTGTATTACCAATATCTGCTAGGCGATGGACAGAATGAGACAGGGGAGAGTATCACGGAAGCGGACACGCCAGGAACCCCTATGGTGAGTAAAAAATACATACTGCTGGGGATGGGATTGGCGGCCTTTGTATATATGCTTCTGATTGTTGCATGCTATGTGATGAATACCAGGCTGCGTATTACGGATCAGTTGCAGGAAATCTATGGCATACAGCAGCTTGGTACCATTCCGGCCCAGAACGAATCCAGAAGATTATTTTGCTTTGTGGATAAGAGGATATTGCGTCTGCGGGAGGGAAAGCAGCGTACTTTTTCTGCTGCAAGGGCATTGGATCTTGCAACCACAGCGGTAAAACTGGTGGCACAAAAAGAAGTGGACAGGGAGATCTGCCTAATGGGGTGTGGTTTACAGGGACAGTCTCTGACGGTCTGTGAGACGATAAGAGAGACATTGGGGAAAGATAAGATACAGGTGGGGATAATAAACAATGTGCTCTATGATGTGCAGGCCATGGAGAAACTGGAGAGTGTGAAGGGCGTAGTGCTGGTAGAACAGGCGGGCGAGACGCGCTATAGTGAGATCGCTGCTGAACTGGAACTGTTAGAGAGACAGAATATTAAAGTCTTAGGCGGCATTGTAGTGGAATAATCTTTGGTGTGGAGGAGAACAGGTTGGGAGATAAGTCTGGGGCAGGGAGAAAAGGATATTGGCTTAGGATATGGTACATGGTATGCTTTTTGGCCCTTGGCATTATTGACCAGCGGAGAGGAAGCGCTGCGGGAGCGGTCCAGATGACGGCGGCCAATATGGTGGGCATTGTATTGGCGGCAATGTTGGTTCCCTCTTTGGATAAGGACAGGTTTAGGCACAGGATATACATGTATTGGTCAGCGCTTGCCGCTTTGGGAGGAACCCTGGCGGCGGCCTGGGGCTGGCAGAATTGGCTGTATAAAGGCCAATGGCTGACAGGGGTAGCCAATGTAGTTGTATGGGGCTATCTGGTGATTTACCTGATAAGGGGATGGAAGGAACTGGCCGTGAAAGAAAAGCTGCTTCGCCCTTTTCCCCTGGGTATATGTGCAATGCTGTTATGGATGACGGTCTCCGTGCACGAGGGGATTGTACCTTTATGGTACCTGCTTTTATATGTATGCTGGTACATAATCGGCATTCCAAAAGAGAATCGGAGGGACTATTTTCAAGGACTGCTGAACGGGACTATTTTATGGTTCTTTGTTCAGCAGGGTATTGCTTTCGGATTCAGGCCATATGACTATGTGAGGTATAGAGGATTATATGCTGGCGAGACCCAGAATGGGTTGTTTTACATGATTGCATATTGTGCTTTTATATGCAAATGGCTTTGGTTAAAACAGGAAAAAAAGAACAGATTATTGGCGTGCGGATGCTTTCTCATGGCAGCAGTGTGCGTCAGTTTCACATTATATACTGGCGGCAGGGCACCTGTTCTGGGCATTGGAATGGCTTCTGCTGTTGCGTATATTTGGTATTACCTTGTCTGCAGGAAATCTTTCTACAGGCTGCTGGGACGTGGTATATTGTTTGTGCTATGTATTGCCATTTCTTTTCCGGTGGTATACAAAGCCATTCGGTATTTTCCCACAATATTGCACCATCCGATCTGGTTCGAAGGAGAGTACAGCGAGGAGAAAAGCGTCCGGTCATTTGATCCGCCGGATAGTGAGCGATATATTTCTTTTGAAAAAGCATTCGATGAGAATATAGGCAGGATGTTGTCTGCATTGGGAATAAACTGGTATGAATGGAAGGACAGGATCAAGTATACACCGTGGGGAATGAAGGTTTTTGCCAAGGAGGCAGGAGAACCGGGAGATACACCGGAGAATCCTTTCAGACCAGAGGGAATTGATTACAGTAGTTCTGTGGGGGTTCGGAAGGTAATATACACATATTATTGCAGGCACTTGAATCTGCTGGGGCATAGTCGTGCTGCTGGGGCATTTTATATATCGGAGGGTGAGCCTGTTGTGCATGCACATAATATGTTCCTGCAGATGGCATATGATTATGGGATTCCGGCAGGAATATTGTTTGTATATCTTTATCTTTATAGTATATATTGGACCTTGAAATGTTGTGGCTGGGAGAGTAAAGTGCAGGTAGTTTTTCTGGTGGCTATTCTGGTATTCGGCTTTTTTGAGATGGCAGTTGTTTTGGGACAGATTACATTATCTTTGCTGGGCATTATGTTTTGCCTTGTGGGAAAGGAGAAAGAATTACCTAATAAATCGGAGGTGCCAAAGACAATATGACCTCGAAATACGACATATTCATTTCCTACCGCCGGGACGGCGGGGAATCCACGGCCAGGATTATACGGGACAAGCTCACGGAACAGGGCTACCGGGTCTTCCTGGATGTGGAGTCCCTGCGGTCCGGGGATTTCAATGCGAAGCTGTATTCGGTCATAGAGGAATGCAAAGACTTCCTGCTGATCCTGCCGCCTGGAGGCCTTGACCGCTGTGGCAGCGAGGACGACTGGGTCCGGCGGGAGGCAGAGTATGCCTTGGAACGGGAGAAGAATGTGATCCCTGTCATGCTGCGGGGATTTGCCTTTCCGGACAGCCTTCCGGCATCCCTGGAAGGCCTGCGGTACAAAAATGGAATAGAATCCAATTTCCAGTTTTTTGATGCTTTTATAGACAAACTGCAGAGCTTCCTGTATGCAAAACCCAGCCTGGCGGGGCGGCTGCGCTGGAGGCCATGGTATGGCGTGGTGGCAGCATCCCTGGTTCTTCTGGTACTGGCAGCAGCCATTGGCATTGGCATCACCACATGGGGCAGACGGGAGGAGCCATTATATCCGGAAACAGCCAGCGAGAAGAATTTAACAGGCAGCCTGCTCTATTATGTGCAGAACAATATGGTGCAGATGGAGCAGGCCGTAGAATATCTGGACGATGCATACCTGGCCTGCGAGCAGTACCTGGACCATCCGGAAGAGGGAGATCGGACGGCCCTTCTGGCAGAACTCCAGGGAAAGAGAAGAATGCTCTACCAGATGGATGTAAGCATAAGCCAGATGCCGGAGGAACTGTATACAGGGCTGCAGGATTCCCCGTTCTCTGTGGCGGATGCCACGGCACTGTACGACCATCTGGAACTGTTTGTAGAAAACAGTATCGGCAGTATCTATTTCCTGGAGTTCCTAACGGATCCGGACACATACCTTGACTGGAAGACCAAGATGAATGTCCTGCAGAATTACAGGGAGATACTTCAAGAAGAGATGAAGATCATGGCGTGGGACATCAATAACCTGCTGCTTCCTGTGGAGAATCCAGAGGTGCTGAAATCATTCCAATATGAGTTCCTGCCACAATTGTACTACATACCGCTGCAGGCATCCCACTGGAGCACTGACAAGGAACTTCTTGCCAGTGAGGCAGAGAAAAGCTGGAATGCCATTTCCAGGGTCATGGAACGGGTGGGCCTGCTGATCGGGGAGAGCAACATGGAACTACTGCAGGAGAGGGCCGGACTGATACGGGATCTGATGGAGGACGGCATGTCCCTGGAAGAGGCAGAAGGACAGGTAGGGCAGCTTCTGGGAAAGAGCCAGCTTCTGGCAGAGAAAAAAGCCCAGTTGCAGCAGGAAAAACAGCGTCTGGAGGAAATGCTGGAGGAAGCCAGACAGAAATTTGCACCCCGGGAGGAGGACGGTACAGGCACTTTGTGGAACAAGATGCGCCGCTTTATGAACCTGGGGCTGTATGATGAGGCAGAGAAGTGTGTGGAGGCATATAGGGAAAAGACACAGGGAGAAGATCCCCATACAGAGGAGTACTGTGAGGCGGCAGTCCGGCTGATCCGCAATGCAGGCAGGACGGGCATTGATTATGGCCTCCTGGTAATCGGATATGAGCAGGAACAGCAGGAGAACAGTTCCTATCAGATCGGTGATGTGATCATTGCAGTCAACGGTACGCCCAGCCACAATTTCGAGGAGTTCAGCCGGCTAAGGGAAACAGCCATGGGGGAAGACACCTATACCGTGACGGTACTTCGTGCTACAGGGGAGGAAGGCGGCTATCTGGAGCAGGTGGAACTGACAGTTTCCGTGGAGTCTCCTAAAGTGTTGATGTGTGAGATGACGGATAAGGTATATCCTTAAAAGTGATTGTTTGCATATAGTACCATACCGTCATTTTCAAGAAGGCAGGTATATCCTGCTTCTATACACTGTCTTTCGATTTCTCCACCAGATACTACATAGATATATTTGCTTTGAAGAGAGGTAAAATGTTCCATGACATAATCATAAGTGCAACAACTAATGCCAAATCCCGCTGGCAGTGCATATAAGAACTGCCATTCTGTGGTAGCTGGCTGGCCATCTACCATATCTCCCAACACCCATATAATTACATTTCCATAATTGGGGGAAGGGTTTTCTTGATCTAGAAGGAGGCTCTTAGACAATGTTTCCTGCCAATGTTCTATGGAAGCATGACGTTCAGGCTGTGTAAAAGGAATCTGATAATGTGCCTTATAGGCATAAAGATACGTGAACAATGTAGCGATAATCACTATCTGGAGGGGGAATTTTTTCCTCACAAGGGTGGCAAAAACAAATATTTCGGCAGCGATAAAAATGGACAGGTGCCGTCCGCCTTCAGGAAGTTTATACATTAGAAGTACAGCGACAAGCATAACCATGGAACTAAGTAATAAGTGTATCTCAACGGCCAGAATATCGCCGGAAATAGGGGGCTGTCGTAGCAGGGATTTAGGTAGGTTGCTTTTTTTCCTGCAAGATTTCCGCTGATGACGCTGATACAAGTGGCATGAACATTGTATTAACAGTGCAAGGAAACATATGGAATAGCCGGCATAAAAGGTTCCGGCAGACAATCCGGAACGGAAGGCTTCTATGATGTAGGAGAAGAAATTTCGCCCGCTGGAATAAAGGGCTTTTAAGGTATAATAAGCGCCATCAAGTAGTCCCTGCTCGAAAAATGCCGTGATCCAGTCCGTGAAAAATAGAGGACCAAAATAGGCTGCTCCCAAGTAATGGTTAATGTAGAAATATAAACCTGAGACACCTGCCAGAATAAGAAAGGAACAGGCCCAACGTTTATATTTGCCTGATTTATCGTGGCTTTCATGAAGCCAGAAATAAATAGGTAGAAATAGGAACAATATCAGATAAGGACGCATTAATGTCATGAGACAGGAAAGCAAAAATAAGAAGACAAGTGCGTAGGAACGCTTCGTGTGTACATATTGAAAGACAAAAGCGTAAAAAAGAATCAAGGTACAAAAACAGGTAATCTCACTCATTCCGGACAACATGTAACGGATAAAGGGTATATATGGGCAAAATAGCAATGCCAGGCTGGTTAATTGTACCCAGTTCGGTTTTACGAGGTAGACGAACAGGAAGCAGGTCAGGGATAGAAGCACAATATTGCAGAAAATGGGGGACATTATGTTCCAGCCAAATAGGATCCCCCATATAATCCAGGGCAGCATTAATACAGGACTCCACGCAGCAAAAGAAAGCTTTAATGCATGGCTCTCATTAAAGCCAAAATAGCCCAGGGGATATCCGTAATGCAGGACACCCTCTACCTGTTTATAGTAGAAAAGTTCATCATTCCAGTTGGAACATGGTAAGTATACATCTTTTAACATAAATCCCTTTGAATTGCAGTATAGTATACAGCATATTGCAGGCAATGACGCAAGAAGTAATGCCTTTATAAAAATATGAAGCTGATTATTATGTGAACATAAGTTACGAAAATATCTCATATTTATCCCCCGTTTGGTGGGCCTTAGTTCCGTATATGCCCTCTGATGCCAGACCATCAGGTCTGGCATTGAAAGGTTACTTCCAAACTGACACCTGGATCTTTGGGTCCGTTTCAGCAGACATACCAATAAACATCTGGAGGCTTATTCCCAGATGTTATCCATTCAAATATGCCAAATTATATATATGATGTATTTTACACCATGTGCCCGTGATTTGAAAAGGAAAACTTTTCATATGTTGCGAAAGCAACATATGAATGATAAGATATAAGCCTATGTACCAGGCTATGTTAGGACAGGGTGGGCAATGAAACAACCCTGGGAAACAGTATCTTGACAGGCAGTATGATATTCCCTTATAATAAATACAGATAAAGAAAAACAGGAGGTGATGCCAATGGGGGAGCACATGGAGAAGACATCCATACAGTGGCATCCGGGTTTTTATGGCGCCGCAGAACTGGAACTGATATCCAACAAGGATGTGTTGGAATTCCAGCGGGAATACAACCTTAGCAAGGAACCTTTGCGCATGGATCTGCTGATCATCAAAAAACTTGCAGACGTGCGCATAGAAAATGAGATTGGACATATTTTTAAAAGATATAATGTTGTGGTATATAAGAGCCCGGAGGATGGGCTTTCCATTGACGATTACTTTAAGACACTGGGATATACATGCCTGTACAAGGGAATGGGCAGTACAGTGAACCAGGTACGGGAGGAAGAACTGACGATATCCGTCTTCCGTGAGGCATATCCCCGGGAACTGTTCCAGGCCCTGGGCAGGTCCGGCCGGATGGTGGAAGAACGCTATCCGGGGATCTATTATGTCCATGGCAATGTGCTTTTTGATACCCAGGTCGTAGTGACCAGCCGCCTGGGGAAGGAAGCGCACAGTGGCCTTAGGGTACTTTCTAAGAATGCAGGAAAAGAAGACATAATGGCATTTATAGAGAAGGTCAAGTGCCTGGTGGAACCAGGGGACAGGGATAATGCAGATGCAGTCCTGCAGGTCAGCATTGCAGCCAATGAAGGATTATATCAGGAAGTCAGGAGGGATTTGGGTATGTGCGAAGCCTTGAGAGAATTAATGAAGGATGTGATTGATGCGGAAATTGCTGAGAAAGTGGCTAAAGGACGGGAAGAAGCAAAGAAAGAAGGAAGGGAAGAAGGAAGGGAAGAAGGAAGGGAAAAGGGGTCAGACAGTGCAACGCTTTTGGCCATCAGGAACTTGATGGATACAATGAAATGGACTGCAGACCAGGCAATGGAAGCTATAAAAATTCCACAGGCAGACCGGGACAGGTATGCAGCAATGCTTTAGGCAACCGGGCCACATGGATGGTGGCCTGGGACAAGTGCCCCCATTTTTTGATTTTATCGGAATCATTTTCAGATACCCTATTGACTTATCCAGATATTGGAATTATAATGTTATTCAGCAGTTAAGCTAATAAGATGAAAATCTTCACAGGGACACAGTAGATAGTAGGATTGAAGAGATAGAGGGGCTAAAGAGAAAACCATATGATAAACTATTCTTTTTCAACAATGTTGATGACCTTTCTTGCAAGCAATCTGATTATCGTGTTAATCACAATGTGTTTCCACCATGAGAAGATTTTGTTGTCCATTGGGTATAAGGTGATTGCGGTATTTCTGATATTGACACTTTTAAGGATTTTGTTTCCTTTTGAAATGCCCTTTTCCGAGAACATATATCTCCCTAAGTTATTATCTCTTGTCGTGGGAATAATCCGGCATCCGTTTATAGAGTTGGAAGGGATCGGAATCTCTATATGGACAGGATTGGAAGTAGTCTGGGGGATCGGCTTTCTGGTTAACCTGTACCGCTATGAGAAAGACTGCAGGATTATAAGGCAATTTCACCACAGGTATGGGATTGATGTTACCAGGGAGGAACCATACTGTTCTATATTGGCAGAGGTATGTGGGGAGCGTAAAAATGATTTTCGCATCATGCGTGTACCGGCCTTGAATTCGCCTATGCTGACAGGAATCAGAAAACCTTGCATCATGATTCCGATTGAAGAGGAACTGAGCCGGGAAGAACTTTATTACACGTTTAGGCATGAGACGTTTCACCATTACCATCGCGATATACTGGTAAAATTTGGGGTCGGACTATTGGGTATGGTGTACTGGTGGAATCCAGCCTGTAAGAAACTAAAAGAACAGTTAGAACAGATCCTGGAAATGCGCATAGATGAGAATGTAGCTGAACATGATAAACGGCGGGCTGTAGGCTATATGGCATCCATGATTAACATTATGGAGGTGTTATGGGCGAGAAAACAAATTGCATTGGACTCTGGACTATCATTGTCTGATGAAGAAAGTACAAAGATGCAGCAGAGGTTCCGTATGCTGTGTGGCAGAAGAGAAAAAGTACATGTGCCGTTGTTTTTGACGCTGCTTGCCGTGATGGTGGTGATATATCTGGGTTCGTATATGGTCATTTTGGAGGCAGATTATGAACCCGCAGGGGTGGTAATTCAAAATACAATGCCTACAACAGAAGAATTTTATGCAATTTCTAATGAAGATGGTATTTATACAATATTTTGCGGAGATGTTCTTATAGAATATACAGATACGTTGGATTATTATCCTTCGGATATTCTTGTATATAATAATTAAAAGGAGATTTTAAAAATGAGAAGTAAAAAAAATGTTAGGAAGTTAGTTGCTTTATGTGGTGCATTCTGCTTTGCGTTGTCTGTTTTTACATCTCCTGTTGCGGCTATGCCAGTACAGGCTGGATTTGGAGATGAAATGATCCAACCCTATTCAGACAAAATTGAATGGCGATGGAAAGTGGAAGATAATAAGCTGTATAAGAGATTGTTTAATTACTCAACCATTTCTTGGGTAGGGGATTGGATTTATGTTCGTGATCTTCCGTAAAAATGGAGAGAAGGATGGCTTCTTCGAGGCAAAATACTGTCGAGGGACAAAGTTTTAGTACATGCGTGTTTAAGCATTCTGAAAAACACGACAATCTATTTAGCATAAATCGTCATGCTGGGTGGATAATAGTCTAGAGATACAGTATTTTCTATAAAAAGGTCATTGCAATAAATGTCATATGTACCATCTTCATTGAAGATAGCATAAAACTCTTCTGAAGTAGAAGATGTATCCTGGGTAAGCGTATTTTTCGGGTCATAATCGGCTTCCAAAATAAACACATAAGACCCCAAATATATCCCGACCATTACAGCAAATAGCGCCAGAAATAATGGCCAATGCGCCCGTTCCCGTCGTTTGCATAACATGCTAAAACGCTGCTGCAGTTCTGTGGCCTGTTCCTGTGTAAGGGAAGCTGAAGTTCCAAGAGACAGGGCAGGCATCACAGGACGAGGCGCTTCCAGGACATGTATCATGGTAGATAGGTATGGGTTTACAGCTTGGCGGTTATTGCTCACTACGTTGTCGTCAATACGCATTTCCAAGACCTTGTCCATTTGCTTTTGCAATTTGGAGCAGGCCGGGTTCCACCAATAAAACATGCAGAGCAGATTGGTGCCACATTTTGTAAGAATGTCATGGTGATAATGATGGAAAGTTTCATGCCGGAAGGTGTAATAAAGCTCTTCTGGTGTAAGATCCTGGTCTTGCACAAGCAGAATACATGGATGGAAAAAGCCTAAAAGGGTAGGAGAATCAATGCCGGGAACGATGAGTACTCGAAAATGATTTTTGCGGTTACCGCATACATTGGCAAGGATGGAGACATAAGGCTCCTTGTTGGTAACATCAATGCCATATCTGTTACAGTAAATGCGCACAGAACGATTTTTCTGATGCCTGCGATACAGGTTGACTAGGAAACCTGCAATCCAGGTTATTTCAAACAGGAACCAGAGGGATATGCTGATTCGTCCTAACTCCCAGAAGGGATGACGTATTGTTCCTACCAGCAGGGACAGCAGGACCGGCAGATATACATTTTTAGCAAACGGCAACTCAAAAGGAAACAGCACCCGCAGCACAGTGAGAACCAAAAATACTGCCGCCAGTTTATAACCAATGGACAGCAGTATTTTCTCGCATCGAAAACACACAGTAATCAAAACAATAATCAAATTACTTGCAATAAAAGTCATTAAGATTGTTGAAAAGGAATAATGTACCATGTGTGCGTGTTCTCTTTTGTGGGACGCTATTTACAGTTTCGCTTCGTACTCAGCCAGAATGTCTTTCAGCTTGGAGATCTCTTCCTTCATCTGCTCAGGAGTCTGCTCAATGTGAAGAATGGCAGCACACAAGTCGGACTTGGAAATGACATTCTTGAAATTGGCATAGTCATCTGCAAAGTTGCGCATGATAACTTCCCTGGAATTCTCGGTGGGACGATAGGTCCTGCTTAACACCTTGCCGCTGTGGGTTACACCATCTACCTGTACCAGGTCGTCCTTTAAGAGCTTGCGCAGAACAGCGATAACAGTACTCTGGGTCAGGCCCCTCTGCTCATTCACAATATCTGTGGACGTCATAGCCTCTCCAGTACGCCACAGGATATTTAAGACATCTAATTCTCTGGGATTTAATTGTGCCATAGTTGCCTCCTTTATGCTTATGCGTATGTGAAAACTTTATGTCAAACAGCATTATATACGTAAAATGGCGCTAAGTCAATGGTATTCAAAAAAAATGATAGGGTTTTGCGCCGTAAATTATATTTTTTTACATTTTTTAAAAAAATTTGCAAAAAGTACTTGACAGATGGCCCGAATATGTGATTATAATATAAAAGCAATTATGGATTGCGACAGTCATAACGTTGAAGAGGAGAGAGCAATATGCAAAAGAATGAAACAGAGATGTATGTGGGGCATGGTGGCAGGAAATTGGACAGGTCATCCAGGGATTACTGGAGGAATCAGCCAACAGACCTTAGGAGGAACCAGCAGGAGATTGATGCCGAGATGCAGCGGAAGCGTGGCGAACTGGCAGCAGAAGAGAAAAGCTTCTATGAGGTCTGCAACTGGATGGAAGAACTGGCAGGCTGTCTGTATCCAGGGATCCTAAGTCCCCAGGCGGTGAAGCTGATCCTGGCCATCAAGAATTCCATCCGTACACAGCAGCGGTATTACAACATGGATATGATCGTGGAGTATGCCAGGAGGAAGAAGAACAGCTACATCATTACGGACCTAATGGACAAGGTCAACTTGAACAGGGTATTCCTGAAGGATATCGCCTATGACAGGGAAATCCTGTTGACCCAGGGAGAGTATGACTACATGCGTTCCATCTTCGAACTGGTGGAATACGAGAGAGGGTTGTACGATGAGGATACCGACAGACTGAGGAAGTTGAAAGAGATCCTGGAGATCATGTCATTCTGATCTTGCTGCCCTGGCCGGACCAGGAATCTTTCCCGTCATACAGTGGTATGCAGGCCGCCACAGGATACTGCGGGCGGGAAGGATTGCCGGCCAGGAGAAGCCAGGAGTAAGTACCAGACCGGCATGCCCGTCCGATGACCATGTGTCTGTGCATGCAAGCATGCCATCCATATGGCTGCCATCAGGGGCTTTCATGGTAAGAAGTAACAAATTTGGAGAGAATTACCTTGTAACGCGGTGCTTTTCCTGTTAAACTATATAGGGTCAGAAGTCAGGTGTCCCACAGGTTTCTGTGGGGCATTTGGTTTGTGCCATTTCTAATGGCAGTACCCTGGAAGGTGGCACTGCCATGGAAGAGGGTATTACCACATGAAACAGACAGAGAGGAGTATGTATGGAACAGCTTGCAGTATTTGGCGGTACTCCGGTCAGGGGGACACCGATCTATTACGGAAGGCAGTGTATTGAGCAGGATGACATAGACGCAGTGGCCCAGGCCCTGCGCAGTGATTTGATTACCAGTGGCCCCAGGGTGGAGGCACTGGAGGGGAGACTATGTGAGTTGACAGGGGCGAAATACGCCGTGGTGGTTGCCAATGGAACGGCGGCCCTTCACCTGGCAGCCCTGGCGGCAGGTTTTGGGGAGGGGGATGAGGTGATCGTCAGTTCCATTACCTTTGCAGCTTCCTCCAACTGTGTGCTGTATTGCGGTGCAAAGCCTGTTTTTGCAGATATTGATCCTGAGACCTACAATGTGGATCCAGAGGCTGTCCGCAGGCTGGTCACGCCCCGCACCAGGGGAATCGTGGCGGTGGATTTCACCGGGCAGTCAGTGGAACAGGATACCCTGCAGGAGATCTGCAGGGAGCATGGCCTGGTCTATATCGAGGATGCAGCCCACGCCATCGGTACCAGATATAAGGGGACTGCCATAGGCAGCATTGCGGACATGACATGTTTCAGCTTCCATCCGGTGAAGACGGTGACAGGCGGGGAAGGAGGTGCCATCACCACAAATGATGAGCAGCTTTACCGTAGGCTGATGCGTCTCAGGACCCATGGAATCACCCGCAGACAGGAGGAGATGGCACATCCCACGGATGCCCTCTGGTACAATGAACAGGTGGAACTGGGTTTCAACTACCGGATGACAGACTTCCAGGCGGCGCTGTTGCTGAGCCAGCTTGGGAAGCTGTCGAAATTTTCTGCCCGGAGGAAAGAGATTGTGAAGCGCTATGACCAGGCGTTCTCCCAGATGCCGGAGCTTATCGTACAGAGGGAGATCCCGGAGTCAGATACCACCAGGCATCTCTATGTATTGCGTCTGAACCTGGAGAAACTGACCTGTACCAGGCGCCAGTTCTTCGATGCCCTGTATGCGGAGAACACTTGTCCGCAGGTACATTATCTGCCGGTATACTGGCATTCCTATTATGAGAAGCTGGGATATGGGAAAGGCTTGTGTCCCAATGCGGAAGCCTACTACGAGTCCTCCATGAGCATTCCCCTGTACTATGCCATGACGGATGAGGATGTGGAAGATGTGATCCATGCCGTGCAGAAGGTAGTGGAATATTACAGGAGATAGATGCACATGGATCACATGGGAAGGTGGAAAGGTATCTATATGGCGATGAGGAAAAAGGCAGGCAGAAAGCCCATAGACCGGGACTGGGCCATTGACTGGATACTGTTTGCAGTACTTCTGGCGGTGGTATCCGGGGTTACATTGACTCTTTTCCACAGACAGACCCTGGGGAGCCCTCAGTCCTATCATTCCGACATGAAGGCGTATATCCTGGAGATGCAGGGACTGGAAAGCAAGTATAACTTTCCCTATCCGGTCTTTTTCAAGCTTGCCGCCCTGATCCATCTGGTGGCACCGGCAGAACTGTCCGTTGCCATTGCCACCATGCTGCTGAACAGCCTGGCCATTGTGGTCACCAAGGTGGCGCTGAATTACCTGGTGCTGGAGGATCTGAAGGGCTGTCTGGGAAGAGAGGGGAATACAGGCCGGGGATGGGCCGCAGGGCCGCTTCTCAGTCTGCTGGCAGGTTCCCTATTCTTCATTTCCATGCTGTATACCCCTGGAGGGAAATTCCTGGTGGGAATCAAAGCGAAGTATTTAGGGGTTTTTACTCCCAATCCTTTCCACAATGCCACGTATCTGGCAGCCAGGCCCTTTGCCATCCTGGCATTTTTGTGGTTCGTGAAGCTGCTTCCTGTGTATGAAAAGGGCATTGGGTACAGGCCAGACAGGGGGGGAACTGTGGGGGACAGCGGTCAGGAGGGCAAGGGTACCACAAAAGGTTTTCATGGAGGACTCCGGGATTATGTGCTCTTTGCGGTGTTTCTCCTGGTAGCTACCATGACGAAACCCAGCTTCACCATTGTGCTGGTGGGGGCGGCGGGCCTGGTCATGGTGTGGCGCCTGTTCCGGAGCCGGTTCCGCAACCTGGTGCCCACCCTGTGCCTGGGGCTTTGCTTTGTGCCTACTTTCCTTGATCTGCTGTACCAGTACCGGGGCGTATTTGTGCCGGAGGAGGGTAAAGAAGGCGGAATAGGTTTCTGCCTTGGAGATGTCTGGAGAGGCTATTGTGACAATATTCCCCTGGCTGTCTGCCTGGCGGTAGGATTTCCCCTGCTGGTGCTGGTGCTGCATTTTAAGGAACTTGGACGGAATACGCTGTTCCGGTTTTCCTGGCAGATTTATGTCATGGGATTTATCATGGCCTTTTTCCTGTATGAGAAGGGATTTCGGAAGATTGATTTCAATTTTTCCTGGGGGTATATGTATGGTATTTTTTTCTGCCACTTCGGGGCACTGGTAACCTTGATACGGATGACGGCAAAGGAAATATCAGAAAAAGCGGCCATAAGGCAGTACATTCTGACAGGTGTCCAATGGATGGCATATCTATGCCATCTGGTTTGCGGACTCTTTTATTTTCGGGTGTATTGGATGGGACACATGTATTACTGAGACTTAGGCTTGAATCTGTTTTTCATGGGGATCCAACGGTGGTCCGAAAGCCCCATGGCACAATAGGGCATCAGCAGCAGGCTATAGAGGAAGATATAGCGGGAATTGGCTTCCCATATGATGTGGAACAGGAAGCCGCCTGTGACACCAATGAGTCCCAGGTACAGGGGAAGGCCCTGCAGGGAGTTTTGTATGGCAGGGGCAGAGATTTCCGCTGTACACATATTCCCTGTGCCAGGAGAGACCTCCGGGGCAGGAAGCCGGTGCTGTTTCCAGACTTCTAAGCAGGGCCTGCAGCAGAACAATACCGTGCCCAGATATAGAACAACCTGGAACAGATTGCAGTACTCAATCAGATATCGGCTCAAGGGCCCTTCATACAGGGACTGGAACAGGCTGCTCCTGCCGCCAAAGGTGGCAAGGGTGGCCTGTCTGCATGCGTAGGTGCCATCTGCCCACTGGGACAGGTGCTTATGCAGATAGAAGTCTGCCATGTAGGAGGGATGCGCCTGGAAATAAGAGAGACGTTCCCGGATGGCTTCCCGGCTCAAGGCATTTGTGGCTTCCGTGTCCATTCCTGTGTCCTGGTAAGTGTTGAAATTGAAGCCATTGTACCAGCCGTTTCCCCTGGGGGCTTCCTGCATGCCCATGGCAAAATAGGACATGGCAGGAACCCCGCTTTTTAAAGTGCTGCCTGCCCTGTTCTCGTAGGCTTTCTGGACCAGGGGCAGGATGGAGAAACAGCACAGTCCGCAGAGCAGTGCGAAGAGCAGAAGCCCGGTTCTTTTTTCCCGCAGTCCCTGGAGCAGAAGTACAATCAGCACTGCAAGGACAAGGATCAGATTGTTTTTCCGGAGCATCACACCCAGGGTCAGCAGGGCCAGGGAAAGGAGCACGCATGCATATGCACTTTTAAGGCTGCTGTTCCCTGGTGACACCGTTTCTGTGAACGGAGCGGACAGTACCCTTTTAAGGCCGAATAGCTTCAGCAGGAAATAGAGACCGCCGGAAATAGCAGCAAAGGAGGGTATCTCCCCATATACGAAGGAGGTATACATCAAAAAGGGCAGATTCAAGGCGGCCAGCAGCAGATAGAGGTTTTCTGCCTGCCTGTCATGCCAGAGCAGACGGACCGTGTATTTCTGGAACAGGATGATGACACAGGCCAGCAGCACATAGATACATTTGATAAAGTGGTAGGCTGGTACCTGGAAAGGCAGCAGATTCCACAGGCGGATGAGCAGCTCGAAGAAAGCTACCAGTCCCACCTGCTGGGGATAGTAGGAGAGGTAGGAGCCGGTGGGATGTATGACGGCAGTGCTTCCGCCGGCCAGTTCTTCAGCCGCTGCGTATACAGACATGGCATCTGCGGCGGGCACTGTCCGGCCGAAGACAATAAGGATGGCGCCAATGGTGCAACTCCATAGCAGGACAGTGATGGTGAGGATGGATGTCTTCCGGTTGCTGTCCAGGAACCGGGCGGCCAGGAGGACAAGAAAGACAAACAGGGCGGTACCGGCCAGGTTCCACAGGGGATGATCCAGGCGTGTCAGGACTTTCTGGGAGGTCATATCTGTACTGTAACAGGTGGCGAGGAAGCTGCCAAGGAACAGCAGGAGAACCAGCAGAAAGCTGAATACTTGTATAAAATGGGTAGAAAACTTATATAGTACCTGGGCTATTTTTTGCATGGGCAACTCCTTTATGGAATGATCAGGGACATTATCTTTCTTGTATGATATAGGGGCAGAAGACATTTTACTCCTATGATACCACGGACTGTTTCGCGCTTTGCGCTCCCGCAATTCTGGCATCCCTGTGTTAGTATAGCATAAATTATATGACAAAAACAGTGGCTGATTCCCATAAGTTATGTTAAAATGACTTTTGTCCAAAGATAATTGTGCTGGGAGATTCCTAAAATGTTATTTAATTCCTATGTTTTTTTGCTTTTTTTGCCGGTGGTCTGGGGATGCTATTTTTTGCTGAACCATTTTCGGTTTTTCCGATTGGCGCAGTGTGTATTAATTGTATCTTCTTTTCTGTTCTATGGGTATGAGGATTATCGGCTTTGTTTCCTGTTAGCCTTCAGCATGGGAGTGAACTATATACTTCACAGGGGACTTGTGAGGGAACGGACAGGCAGGCTGTGGGGGTTCTGGTGAATCTGGGGCTGTTATATTATTTTAAGTATCTGGACTTTACCATAGATAATGTGAACCGCATCTTTCACATGGATTTCGCGCTTAGGAATATCGTGCTTCCCCTGGGAATCAGCTTTTATACATTTCAACAGATGTCTTTTGTCATAGATAGTTATTGGAAGAAGATGGGGGCGTATTCCTTTTTGGACTATTGCCTGTTTGTCTCCTTTTTCCCACAACTGGTAGCGGGTCCTATTGTGCTTCACCAGGAAATGATTCCGCAGTTTCAAGACATTAGGAACCGTAAGGTTCGATTTGAGAATCTTTTGCCGGGCATGGAATATTTTATGATCGGCTTTGCCAAGAAGGTATTGGTGGCAGATGCTTTTGCCAGGATTTGCGATGCCGGGTATGACAACCTGCTGGAGTTGAATTCCCTTAGTGCGGTTCTGACTATAGCAGCTTTTACGCTACAGATATATTTTGACTTTAGTGGATACTGTGATATGGCAGTGGGACTGGGCAGGCTTTTTAACATCCATATTCCGGTGAATTTTCAATCCCCATATAAAGCAGTTACGATCTCGGACTTCTGGAAACGATGGCACATGACACTTACCAGATTCCTGACAGCATACTTATATATTCCCCTGGGAGGGAATCGTAAGGGTCTGCTGCGGACCTGCGTAAACACCATGATCGTGTTTACCGTGAGCGGATTGTGGCATGGGGCAGCGTGGACCTATGTACTCTGGGGAGTGTTCCATGGGATGGCCATGGTGGTCTCCCGGGTGGGGAAAAAGTGGCTGGAACGCGTTCCGAAATGGCTTCTGTGGCTGGGGACTTTCAGCTTTGTGAATGTGGCATGGGTTTTTTTCCGGGCAGAATATTTCAGGCAGCCATGGCGCCTTTTGGGGCGGCTGCTGGGAGGGGGAAGCGGCAGGGTTCATACGGCCATTACAACTGCCCTGTGTGACGGTAGTATATGGCTGATTATCCTGGAGAGGTTCCTTGGAGAGGGGATGCTACAGGCCGGATGGAGAAAGATTGCAAGAAGAATTTTTGGTAACTCGCAAGTGTTTTAATTAGTGTTATTTCTGTAGCAATTTTGGCAGTAGTGGTTATGGATCCTTTTTACCAATATCATAGTCCCTGGCTTGGTATTCCGGTGATATTGGATAATGCGGTCTACCAGACACCAGGTGCAGCCCGGAACCTGGAATATACGGACGTAATTGTGGGAACCTCCATGACAGAGAATTTTCACACGAGCTGGTTTGATGAAGGCCTTGGATGGAATACCTTGAAACTATCCTACTCAGGAGCCAGAAGTGATGACCTAAATGCGATTTTCGCACAGGTTTTTACCAGGAAGGAGCCGGTGAACCATGTCCTTATGAATATCAATGATTATCAATTGACCGTACCAAGCTGGACAGCTTATGTAGAGCGCCCAGGGTATCTCTATAGCACTTCGGTCTGGGATGATTATGCCTACCTCTTGAATCATGATGTATTGGCTGTGGGATGGAAGCGGGTCCTGGATGGCCTGTGCGGAGTGGGAGACAATAGGGATGTGGCTTATACATGGGAAGACCCAGGACTATTTGGTGCTGCCTACGCCCTTGATGATGCCAGGGGACGCAGGGAGCAATTGATGAAGGCAGGGAATGAGATACCGGATGCAGGGGGAGAATTACAGGAGATGCTTCTGGTGTGCAGGGAAAGCCTGGATAACATTCTTCCATTTATGGAAGAACATCCTGAAACGGAATTCATCGTCTTTTTTCCACCATATAGTATGTTATACTGGGAGCAGAAGGTATTGGAACAGAAACTGGCGAACTACATGCAGGTTTATAAATATGCCATAGAGTGTTTTCTGGAATATGATAATGTCTCTGTCTTCTATTTTCATGATGCGGAAGAAATCATAACGAACCTGGATAACTACCGGGATACTACACATCATAGGCCGGAATATAATAGATACATTTTTGAGTGCATAAAAAATGGGGACTGTCAGATTACAAAGGATAATTTAGAACGGAGGATACAGGATATGTATGAATTTGCCCGGGACTATGATTATGAGGGCTATTGGAAAGGCTGATAAAAATCGTTTTCATTATGAAAGGAATTGTGTTATACTTTCCATAGTGTGTTGTCTTCCGGCCAGAACACGAATTATGGAAATAAGTTGAGAACACAAGAGGACCCAAATAAGGCAGAGGCAATGAAAAGATACGGAAAGGATACAGGACATGGATAAGATTGCAGTGTTGATTCCCTGTTACAATGAAGAGCAGACAATTGTAAAGGTGGTAACGGATGTGCGCCAGGCATTGCCGGAGGCTGTGGTCTATGTATATGACAACAATTCCACGGACCGCACGGTGGAACTGGCCAGGGAGGCTGGTGCCGTGATCCGCCATGAATATAAGCAGGGGAAAGGCAATGTGATCCGCAGGATGTTCCGGGAGATTGCGGCAGAATGTTACCTGATGATTGACGGGGATGACACATATCCTCTGGACTGTGCCAGGGAGATGACAGACAAGGTACTGGATCACCATGCGGACATGGTGGTAGGGGACAGGCTTTCCTCCACATATTTCACGGAGAACAAACGGCCTTTCCACAATTTTGGCAACAGTCTGATGCGGATGGGCATCAACAAGCTGTTCCACTGCGAGATCAAGGATATTATGACAGGGTACCGGGCCTTCAGCTATGGATTTGTGAAGACATTCCCTGTCTTCTCCAAAGGTTTTGAGATAGAGACGGAGATGACCATCCATGCGGTGAATTACAATATGCAGGTGGAAAATGTGGTGGTGGAATACCGGGACAGGCCTGAGGGGAGTGTCTCCAAGCTGAATACGTATAGCGACGGGTTCCGGGTGATCCGCAAGATGCTGCAGCTCTATCGGAATTATAAGCCGCTACAGTTCTTCGGGATCATCTGTCTGCTCCTTGTACTGGCGGCAGGGGCGTTTATGTTTCCCATTGTAAAGGTATACCTGGACACGGGGCTGGTGCCCCGGTTTCCCACGCTGATTGTCTGTGGGTTCATGGTGCTGGCAGGCATCCAGTCCTTCTTCTCCGGGATGATCCTGGAGGTTATGGCGGCGAAGGACAGGCGCGACTTTGAGTACAGGCTGAACCGGGTCAGCACGCAGATGTACATGAGGAATGTGATTGATGAAGAAATGTAAAGGGAGAGGAATACTGCTCTCCGGGAAAATAGCATATCCTTTGTCTGGCTGTCTGGGCACCCTGTTCCTGTTCTGCATGCTTACAGGGCGGGAACTGGCAGCTTGGGGGAACCTGCTGTGGACACCCGGAACCACGGTGCGCATACTGGGAGTCAGTCTGGCGGCAGGCGTGTTTCTCGGTGCCGGGGTGTGCCGGCTGTTCTATTTCCTGGCAGGTAAGCTGGGAGGCAAGGATGAAACGGAAGACTCCGGGGTGTGTCCGGCCGTTTTCCTGGCTTCTTTCCTGTTGACTGCGGCAGCGTGGATGCCGGTATACCTGGCGTATTATCCGGCTATCTGTGCCTACGATGTTCCCATCCAGACGGGGCAGATTGTGGATGGGGCCTGGAATGACCATCATCCCATTGCGCATACCCTGCTGATCAAAGGGTTTATGTCCCTGGGGGATGCCGTCTTTGGAAGTGTGAATACAGGTGTTGGACTCTATGGGCTGGCGCAGATGCTGTTCCTGGCGGCAGTCTTTGCTTTTGGGATATATAGGCTGAAAGCCCGTGGCCTGGGCAGGGTGTGGCTGTGCGCGGTGCAGCTTGTCTGTATGTTTTATCCCTTTCATGCCTATATGAGCGTGACCATGACAAAGGATACCGTATTTGCCGGCTTTTTCCTGTTACAGGTCATATCCCTGTGGGAGATGGCAGACGGGAAGGACACGGGGCGCGGACGGGGGATGCGGTTCTTGTTTTTCCTGTCCACGGTGGGAATGATCCTGTTTCGGAACAACGGAAAATATGCAATGACGGTATTCCTGGTGATCCTGGCTCTGGGGGTAGCCTGCGGAAAGGGAAGAAGGCGTTTCTGGGGGGGCATCTTTGCCTGGGCAGCCGGGGCTTTCCTGACCGGGTGTGTGCTTCTTACCCTGTTGTTCCAGGTGACTGGCGCCAGGCAGGGGGACAAGCGGGAGATGCTCAGTGTGCCCATCCAGCAGTTTGCCAGGACCATGCTTTACCACGGCGGGGTGGGGGCTCTTCCCGAGGATGACAACACCATGGGGGCTGAGGAGAAAGCCCTGGTCAATGATTTCATCTTAAATGAAGGATATAGGGGGTACCGTCCGGAATTTGCGGATCCGGTGAAGAGCCATACCAACACGTATGTGGCCAGGTACCGGGCGAAGGATTTTATCACTACGTATCTGCGTCTGCTTGTCCGGTACCCAGGGGATTATGTCAATGCATTCCTGGCCTTGAATGCCGGGTACCTGTATCCGGGGGATGTGAGTCATGCCTGGATCAATTACAGCAGCGAACGTCCCGGGGGAGGATATGTACAGACCCGCTGGGATGAGGAGACATTGCGGGGCAGGGGGATATATAAGGATTCCAGGTGGCCCTGGCTGTTCGGGGCCATGGAGCGCTGGGCAGATGAGAACACCTACTTGAAGCTGCCGGTGGTCAAATACCTGTTCGTGCCGGGAGTCTGGCTGTGGCTGTATCTGCTGCTCCTGGGCTGGCATCTGATCCGGAGGGAATATGGAAGGTGTCTGCCTTTGGTGCTGGTGCTGGGGTATTTTGTCACTTTACTTTTGGGACCGGCTGTACAGATGCGGTATATCTATCCGGCCATGGCAGCGTTCCCCTTTCTGGCGCTGTCTGGATGTTGTGTAGGGCAGGGGCAGAAAACAAAACAACAGGTGGAAGCCTTTGACGGAGAGCAATCCGAAAAGGGAAAGCAGGAAGCAGGGGAGTGACCCATGATAGATAAACTGATTCTTGGCGCCGGGCTGTACGGCCTGTATGCCGCATTATATTGTGCCAGGAAGGGACAGTGTGTGACGGTCCTGGAGATTGACAGGGAACCGTTTGGAAGGGCCACCTATGTGAACCAGGCAAGGGTGCATATGGGGTACCATTATCCCAGGTCCCTGTCCACAGCCTTGAAGAGCGCCGGGTATTTCCGGCGGTTTGTGGAAGATTATGGGTTCTGCATTTTGTCTGATTTCCAGCAGGTATATGCCACATCAAAGAACTTTTCCTGGACGGACGCAGTGGAATTCAGTAAGTTCTGTAAGGATGCAGGGATTCCCTGCGAGCCGCTGCCAGTGGGGCGTTATTTTAAGGAAGGGGTATGCGACGGGGCTTTCCTGACCCAGGAATACACCTATGATGCCCGTATCCTCCGGGACTTTTTCCTGGAGGAACTGAAGGGGTATCCGGGCGTGGAGATCCTCTGTGGCAGACAGGTCCAGAGGATTGTAAGGCTGGAAGGGAAGTACGAGGTTACTGCCCTGCGCCGGGAGGAAGAGGCAGCTGGGGAGGGTACAGGAAAGGAAGAGCGGTATGAGGCCCCTTTTGTGCTGAATGCCACATATGCCTCCGTGAACCAGGTGCTGCAGTGCGTGGAGGGTGTGCCGTCCCAGGAGTTTGGCATCAAGTATGAACTGTGTGAAATCATTCTCTGCCAGGCGGGGGATGCGTTGCGCCAGGTGGGCCTTACGGTAATGGATGGTCCCTTCTTCTCCATTATGCCTTTTGGGAAGACAGGGCTTCATTCCCTTACCTCGGTGACTTTCACACCTCACAAGGCCAGCTATGAGGCAGTGCCGCAGTTTCCCTGTACTTCCAGGGGACTCTGCACGGAGCGCTGGCTGGGGAACTGTAATGACTGCCCGGCCAGGCCGGACAGTGCCTGGGAGTATATGTCTGCCCTGGCCAGGAAGTATGTACAGGACAAATATACATTTTCCTATGAGAAATCCTTGTTTTCCATGAAGCCTATCCTGAAGGCTTCAGAGGTGGATGATTCCAGGCCTACGGTGATCCGGTATCTGTCCAAGGCTCCCACTTTTGTCAGTGTGCTGTCCGGCAAGATTAACACGGTGTATGACCTGGATGAGGTGCTGGAGGGCGGGCCGGGTGAGGCCTGGCAGCCGGAATAGAAAGAAATCCAATAGGAGAAATTCTATGGGATGTGGGAAGAAAAGTAAAGGATGCAGGGATACGGATATGATGCAGGACAGACGGGGACAGGAAGCAGGAGATGTACAGGATATGGGCATACAGGAAGCCGGGGTACAGGCCATGGCAGAACAGGGTATGGGTGTACAGGAGGCTGTAACACGGAACGTGGAAGTGTGGGATATGGGCGTACAGGAGGTCGGACTACAGCAAGAAGGATTACAAAACACCGGGGGACGGGAATCGGCGGCACAGGCCACCGGACCACAGGACACCCTGGTGCAGAACCGGGAGAAGAATTTCGTCTCCTGTGTGGTGTACCTGCACAATGAGGGCAGTGCTGTAGGGGCTTTTCTGGGACAGGTCTGCCAGGTGATGCAGGAGAATTTCGAGAAATATGAGATTGTGTGTGTCAACGATGGCTCCACGGATGACACGGTGGAACAGGTGAAAGCTTTCCTGGGCCAGACTTCCTGCAGGCCTGTGGTCAGCATGGTGCATCTAAGCTTCTACCAGGGTATGGAGAGTGCCATGAATGCAGGGTGCGACCTGGCGGTGGGGGATTTCCTATTTGAGTTTGACAGGTGTCAGATGGACTTTGCGCCGGAACTGATCCTGCAGGTATACCACAGGGCCCTGGAGGGGAATGACATTGTGGCAGCGGCCCCCAGGTATGGAGTGCCCTTTTCTTCCAGATTATTTTATACCGTGTATAACTGGGGCAACCGGGGCAGGGTGAAACTTCGGCAGGAGCGGTTCCGGGTGATATCCCGGCGGGCGGTGAACCGGGTGAACCAGATGAATACCTATGTCCCCTACCGCAAGGCCCTGTACCAGAACTGCGGTCTGAAGACAGATACCATACTTTATGACAATAAGGGCACAGTGAAGTGGGGCAAAAGCAGTGAGGAGTGGGAGAACAGGAGCACGTTGGCGGTAGACACGCTGATTATCTTCACCAATGTGATGGAGCGGTTCTCCATGCTGGTGAGCCTGGTGCTGTTCGGGGTGCTGCTATTGATGTTTGGCTGGATCGTATATTCCGTTTTCAGCGCTGTCCGCCCTGTGGAAGGCTGGATGTCCTTGATGACTTTGATTTCCTTTGGATTTTTCATGCTGTCGGTGATGCTGACCTTGATATTCAAATATTTGTCTGTGATATTGAATATGGGCTTCAGAAGGCAGCGCTATGTGATAGAAGGGGTGGAGAAGCTGACATAATGATGGTGACAATTATTTTCCCGGTTCTGAATGAGCGGCTGCGGCTGGAGAGTGGTGTGACCCGCACCGTGGATTACCTGGCATCCATTGGTTTTGCAGAGTATGAGATTCTCATAGTGGACAACGGGTCGGAGGATGAGACCCCTGAGATCGCCAGGAAGCTGTGCCATAAGTACCCAAGGGTATCCTATGAGCGGATCGGTGTCCGGGGGGTGGGTGCCGCTTTCCGGAGGGGAGTGGCTTTAAGCCATGGGGACGTGGTAGGATATATGGATATAGACCTGTCCACCCATATCCGGCATCTGGGAGAGGCTATCCACATCTTCCAGACCCTTCCCCATGTGGAATATATCAACGGGAGCCGTTTCGCCAGGAAATCCCATACCAGGGGACGGAAATGGTACCGGAAGGTTACATCCAAAGGTCTGCTGGTGCTCTTGAAGTTGTTCCTGCAGATGAAGTCCACAGATGCCATCTGCGGGTTTACCTTTGTGCGAAGGGATACGGCCTGCAGCCTGGTGCAGGCCTGCAGCCAGGACAATGGCTGGTTCTATATGATCGAGTTCCTGCTGCGGGCAGAGCGGGGCGGTGTGGAGATCCTGGACTATTCGGTGGAGTGGCAGGAGGATTACAACACTACGGTGAAGGTGTGGAAGACCATCTTCGACTATCTGGTGCAGATCGCCAGGCTGTATAGGGAATTCCATGGAAAAAGTGAGTAAGGCGAAAAGATTTCCGAAGGCCTCTGGTGGGACGGAAATGGGGACTGGCAGGCTGGAATGGGAAGAAATGGGGAGAATAAAAGGAGCGGATATGGGGGATATGCAGATCAAAAGGATTGACATAGGCAGGGATTTTGAGGCCCACAGGCAGGAATACCTGGAGGCCATGGAGGCAGTGTGCCGGGATACGGCTTACTCCGGCGGGGCCTATGCGGACCGTTTCGACAGGGAGTTTGCGGAATATGTGGGGGTACCTTATGCCTGCGGCGTCAACAATGGCACCTCTGCCCTGCACCTGGCCATGCTGGCCCTGGGGGTAGGGCCCGGGGATGAGGTCATTGTGCCAGCCAATACCTACATTGCCACGGCCTGGGGCGTGTCCTACACAGGGGCAGTTCCTGTCTTTGCGGACTGCAGGGCAGATACCTGGGAACTGGACCCGGAAGTCCTGGAGGAGAAGATCACCCCCCGGACAAAGGGGATTCTGGGCGTCCATCTCTACGGGCAGCCCTTTGACTTCGGGGGTGTGAAGGAAGTGGCAGACAGGCACGGGCTGTTCGTGGTGGAGGACTGTGCCCAGGCCCACGGGGCCAGGTATGAGGGAAGGAACGTGGGCTCCCTGGGGGAACTGGGGTGTTTCAGCTTTTATCCCGGCAAGAACCTGTATGCCTTTGGGGAGGGGGGAAGTATCACCTGCAGGTCCCAGGCCTATTTCCACCATATGACCAGGCTGAAGAACCAGGGGTGTGATGTGCGCTATTATCATGATGAAGTGGGATATAATTACCGTCTGGAGGGGATCCAGGGGGCGGTCTTAAGCGTCAGCCTGAAGTACCTGCCCCAGTGGACCAGAAGGCGCCAGGAGATCGGGGAAAGGTACCTGCGGGAGATTGTCAATCCCTTGATCACCATGCAGGTCCATCCGGAGAACACAGAGAGTGTGTTCCACCTCTTTGTGGTGTGGGTGGAGGAGCGGGACCGGTTTGTCCGGTACATGGCAGAGGCAGGCGTGGAGTGTAACCTGCATTATCCGGTGCCCTGTCACCTGCAGAAAGCCTATAGGGGACTGGGCTACCGGGAGGGGGACTGTCCCCATGCGGAGGCCCTGGCCAGACATTGTGTGACCCTGCCTCTGTTTCCAGAGATGTATGAGGAAGAGATTGTCAGGGTGATTGCATTGTGCAACGCTTTCCGGTGAGAGGACATGGATGTTTTCTTCTCCGGGAGAGATGTTTCGAGACGGAAATGGAATGGGAGTAAAAATAGGAGTAAGGGAGAAAAAGGGATGGAGCAATATAACAATCCTGCACAGAGTGAACCTGTTTATTTTGATCCTGCCGCGGGGATCTACCTGCGTCTTATGACATATGAGGATACGGACCGGATCGTGTCCTGGCGCAATAGGGAGGAAGTCCGGAGGAACTTTGTCTACCAGGAGGCCTTCACACCGGAGGGACATGAGAACTGGATCCGCAGTCAGATAGAGACGGGAAAGGCAGTCCAGATGATGATCTGTGACAAGGAGACAGACACCGCCCTGGGCAGTGTGTACCTCCGGGATATCGACAGGCAGCACCACAAGGCGGAATTCGGCATCTTCATTGGGGAGGAGACGTCCAGGGGCAGGGGCGTGGGGACTGCGGCCACAAAGCTGATGCTCCGGTACTGCTTCGAGGAAGCAGGCCTGCACAGGGTGTACCTAAGGGCCTACCGAAGGAATGGACAGGCAGTCCGGTGCTATGAGAAAGCCGGTTTCCGGCAGGAGGGCATCCTGCGGGATGATGTCTATGTCCGGGGGGAATACCAGGATATGGTGTGGATGGGGGTCATAAAAAGAGACTGGGAGGCCGGGAAGCCGGTATAGATGTTAGACTGTTTTTCTGGAAAAAGGAGCCAGACAGAGGAAAAGGAGCCAGATAGATGAAAAAGGTAAGTTTTGTGATACCCTGTTACCGGTCAGAGCATACCCTGCCCCATGTGGTGGCAGAGATTGAAGGGATAATGGAGACACTGGGACAATATGCCTATGACATATTCCTGGTCAATGACTGTTCCCCGGATGATACCATGTCTGTGATCCGAAGGCTCTGCCAGGAGCATGGGAACATCGTGGGGATAGATTTTGCCAGGAACTTCGGACAGCATGCGGCCTTGATGGCAGGGCTGCGCCATTCGGACGGGGACTATGTGGTGTGCCTGGATGACGACGGGCAGACCCCGGCAGACGAGGTGGACAGGCTGCTGGAGAAGCTGGAGGAAGGGTATGATGCGGTGTATGCCAGGTATGAACACAAGCAGCATTCTGCCTTCCGCAATTTTGGCAGCCATGTCAATGAACGGATGACCAGGACCATGCTGGGGAAGCCTGCGGACCTGTATGTGTCCAGCTATTTTGCGGTGAAGCGCTTTGTGGTGGAGGACATGGTCCGATATGAGAATTCCTACCCCTATGTGATCGGCCTGGTGCTGCGGGCCACCAGGAACATCACCAATGTGGTGGTGAATCACAGGGAGCGGGAGGAGGGCAGGAGCGGTTATACTTTGAAAAAACTGCTGGGCCTATGGTTTAACGGGTTCACGGCTTTTTCCGTGAAGCCTCTGCGGGTGGCTACTGTCATAGGAGCATTTAGCGCCTTTGCCGGATTCCTGTACGGGATCTACACGGTGATCAAGCGGTTCGTGAGGCCGGATGTGCCCATGGGATTCTCCTCCATGATGTCTGCCCTGGTGTTCTTCGGGGGCATGATCATGCTGATGCTGGGACTGATCGGGGAGTATATCGGACGGATCTATATCAGCATTAACAATTCGCCCCAGTATGTGATCCGGGAGAAGATCGGCGGGGAAGGCAAAGGGATGGCAGGCCCGGGAGGGGAAGACTTCGCGGGAGGGAAGGACACAGGTCTGCTGTGAACGGCCGTGAACAGTAAAGAAAGGATTACATCTATGGTTCATAAGAAAAATGGATTCCTGGACTGGTGGAAACGGGACAGACGATATCTGACAATGTGCAAGGCAGTGCTTCTGGCACTGCTGCCCCTTGTGTGCTGTATGGTGTACTGCGCCTCCCAGGGGAAAACCATCGGACAGGTGTATCTGCCTGGCTCGGAGTGGAACGATGAACTCTTTTATTACAAGCAGGTGGAAAGCATCGTGAAATATGGGTATCCTTACGGATACTTTGGCTTTAACGAAAGCCATGCGCTGAAGCTGTCCTTTGCGGCCTGGAGTCCGGTGCTGGTGTGGCCCTGGATCCTGTGGGGCCTGGTGTTTGGCTGGAACTTGATGTCCCCGGTGTTCTGCAATATTTTTCTGATGATGCTGTGCTGTTTCCTGTTTGTGTGGTTGTGTAAGCCTACCTGGAAGCAGATGGGGATCCTGACACTGCTGTTCTGCCTCTATACGCCCTTCGTGCGGTATATGCTGTCGGTGATGCCGGAGGTGATCTGCTTCTCCATGCTGATCACATTTTATGCCCTGGCGGTCAATTACTTGAACCAGGAGAGGGGGTATAAGCTGGTATTGCTGTTCCTGATGGCCGGGGTCATGACCTTGATGCGGCCTTATATGTTGCTGTTTTTGCTGCTGCCGGCCTATTTCTGGGTGAAAAGGAGCGGCTGGAAGGGGGCGGCAGGCTCTGGCCTGGTGCTGGCCCTGGTTCTTGGACTGTATGCCGGGATCAAACATTTCCTGGGGGCAGAATATTTTGCCCCCCTGTTTTTCACGGACTGGGTGGAGGCTTTTTTCGAAAAGGGGCTGTTCGGAGGATTCCGCTTTACCCTGGGTAAGCTTTATCGCATGGGAAGGGACTTTGCCGGACACACCCTCCAGGGGTTTCGCACCGGCTTAGCTTCCGGGGCATTCTTCGCCGGATACCTGGTGATGCTGTGCGTGCTGTGTGTACAGAGCCTCAGAGACTGGTTCCGCTGGAGGCGGGAACATTCCAAAAGACTGGGGAACCGGCTGGTCATAGAGGTACACCTGGCCTTCAGCTTTGTGGCCATGCTGTTCGCCCTGCTGCTGATGTACAAGCTCACGGAGGGCAGCAAGCACCTGCTGACCTTCCTGGCCGCAGGAATCTTCGTGGTGGCACAGATGGAGACAGTGGCCTTCAAGAAGGCTGTGCTGGTGGGAGTGACCTTTGCTTATTTTTATACCTATAAGGCGGTGGACCCTTATGACTACCAGGTGCCCTTTGTGGAAGCAGGGCGTAAAAAGCAGGTGGAAGCGTGGCAGGAAGCCCTGGGAGGGGCGATAGCCCTTACGCCCGAGGAGAAGCCAGGGTATGGCAATGTGGTGATATGGGCATTTAGTGACAGCAGGGGGCAGAAAGCGGAGAGCATCAATACATCCTGGCAGCTGCTCTATGGCCTGCCGGAGGGGATGGGCATCAGCTGTTGCATGCCGGAATACCTGCTACAGAATTTCCAGGAACTGCAGAGCCGCTACCTCTTCACCCTGTCAGGAGGAGAGCTTGACAGAATGTGTGAGGAGGCAGGGCATGAGGAACTGTGGCGGGACGGGGATGCGGTGTTGTACCGGAGGTATTGACCCCGCGGGCAATGGTCCGTAGCGCTGGCGGTGCTTATCTGGGACGGATCGGAGCGGTTTCTTAGCGGAAGAGTTCCACGATCCGGGTACCCAGCAGGTAACGGAAGGCATGGGTAGGATGAACCTTGTCCGACAGGAACCAGGTCTCATTTTCAGATGTGATATGCAGTTCATGGTAGTTGTCCAGCACATCCGTATCCAGTTCCTGGGCCAGATGAAGCAGGGCATCTGCATAATCTGCCAGGGCGTTCCCGGTAGTTCCCTGTGGCTCTGTGCCGTTCTCATTGCGTGTGATAGGGGTTGGGGCGCACAGCAGGATCCTGGCCTTGGGCATATTCGCCCGGATGGCATCTACGGACCAGCGGATGGCACCACAGTAGGTTGCCACATCGTAAGGATCTTCTGAGGAGATAGGAGCGTCTGCAAAATAATCGTTGATGCCAAAGTTAATGACAAAGCAGAAGGCTTTCCCTGTGGGAGGATCTGCCAGGTAGGAGGAAAGTCCCTGGTATACATTGGAGTCCTGTGGAATGGCAGACAGATCCCCCTGGAGGAAAGCCTTCGTCACAAGGGGCAGGGAGAGCATGGTTGCATCCAGCTGGGAAGCACAGGTTCCGCTTTGTCCCAGATTATAGACAGTAGCCCCGGTAAGGCCATTTACCACTCCGGGAATGGAAGTGCTGTCGGTAAAGTTGCCGATGACGCTGTCCCCGAAGAAGATGAAACAATCATCTGCCAGGTCCGGGAAGGCCACAGGAGCATTGCGGAGCCTGCCTGTGAAGGCAGCCAGTTCCTCTGCCAGGATGGCGGCATTGTCCCCGGTGACCTGGCAGCCGTGATCCCGGTCACTGTGCAGCATGACAGTGCGGGCCATAGGCTCCGTCAACTGCCCGGCTGTTCCACCATAGTTGCCAGGGTTGGAGACCAGCCATTCCTGGGTGCCGTAGAAATAGACAGCGGTATTTGCGCCCAGGCCAGGCGCCGCAAGGAGGAAGGAGCGGTGGGCAGCCAGGGATGTCTCGTAAGCATCCTGGGACAGTTCCTGCCAATGTTGTGCCGATGGGTAGGACAGAATGATTTCAAATTGAACAGACGGATACTGGGCAAGCAGCGCCTGCACTTCCTGGGCAGACAGGAGGTCTGGATCCAGACCCAGGTAGACAATGACAATGTTGCTGCCGGATGTGACGATTGCTTCCATATAGTCCTGCAGCACAGACAGGCTGGGGATACAATAGGAGGCCTTGAAGAGGGAAAGTCCCCGATAGTAGGAGAAGTCTTCTTCCTGGTAGGTCTCTATGGGGTACGTGGATAGGAAGGCGGCATTGTAGTCCCCGGAAGAGATGCGGGAGAGATCCTCCTCCATGGCACGGGGCGTGCGGGGCAACAGGTAGAACGGGATGGCCGCAGCTCCCAGGATAAGGAGGATAATGGCGGGCAGCAGGATGTATCTGGGAGAGGGATGCGTTTTTTTCATGGCAGGGTACTCCTTTTTGGGTGTGGAATCATGGGTATTGTATCACATTGTATCCAGGGTCACAAGTAATGTCCTAAAAACATTGCATGGGCAGGCAGATAGGGGTATACTACAATAGGATGGCCTGGTATACTGTCTCACTTTCATTTTGCCAGATGTCTTGCCTGGATTTCCTGGCAGGAACCATTGGCATGAATGTATGTGAAAATCTAAGTTCTGCCTCGGAGAATTGCCTTATGGCAATTCTTCGCAGGCTTTTACGGATTGAGATATGTCTGAGAGGATATTGGTATGCAGCAGTGGAAACAATATACAGCAGCTTTCATAAAAAATAAAGCCTATATGCTGTCCTTAAGCCTGACAGCCCTGTTTAGCTATGGTTTTCTCATCACGCACCAGACAGTGGGTATCGATGACACCCCCTATGCCTATTATTTTGAGGAGGGGCTGAATGCCATTGTGGGCAGATGGTTCCTGTTCCTGCTGAATAAGATATGCCATATTTCCGACTTTTCGCCTTTTCTCACAGATCTGGCGGGGGTGTTGCTCTTCATGGGGGCTGTGACGGTGTGGACGGTTCTGCTCTATTCCATTTTCCAGGAAAGGGTACCCAGGTGGGGGTATCTGTTCTTCTCCTGTATCTTCCTTTCCTGCCCTTTGATCAGTGAGGTATATCCTTATTACCTGCACAACGGGATCTCTATTGGGTACCTGTGTACGGGGGTGAGCCTGTGCTTCTACAAAGAGATGCTGGGGAGCAAAAAAGAGGCAGAAGAGTCCGGGAGCACAGAGAGGACCGGGGAGGGCCGGGAAGATAGAAAACGGAAAATATCAGGACGGCAAAGGCTCTGGGCGGGACTAGGCTGTGTCTGCTTTCTCTGGATGGCCCTTGGCTGCTATGAATCCTTTATGGTGGTGTGGCTCCTGGGGATATGCCTGGTGCTGCTGTCAGAACGGTATGTGGGAGTACCCAGAAAAATATGCCTGGCATTGGGTGCCGGGGCAGTGGTGGCAGTGGCAGCTATTCTGCTGCGAAGCTTGATGATCCAGACAGTGACGGGTGTCTTTGGACTGGGCGGCATGCGGGACGAGGCGGTACAGCGCTCTGTGACGGAGATGGCTTCCTGGATGCTGGAGCCGGGGGCCTTGTCCGAATTTGCCATGGTGTTGAAGCGGATCTATGTGATGTACGGGGTATTTGCCTATGCCTATTATCCCATTTATGTGTTTGTGCTGGCATCGGCAGTCCTCCTGCTCTATGGGATATACAGGAGCCTGCGTCAGAAGGATGGATGGATCTTCCTGCTGACACTGGGCGGGTTTGTGGTGTCCTTCCTGCTGGTGGTGGTGGAGGGAAAGGCTACTTTGTACCGGTCTGCCCAGTTCCTGCCTGTGATATGCGGGTATGGGGCCTTCCTGGCAGCGTTTGCCGCAGGTGGAGGTGGAAAGGGCACCAGAGCTATGGAAGAAAGGGAGTCCCTGGAAGGGCACCAAGAGGGAAGGACAGCAAGAGGGAGGGATGTAAAGGGAAAGGGCATCCTGGCAGGCTGGGAGGACAGCAAGGGGGAAGGATATAAAGAAGAAGGACATCCTGGCAGGCCGGGAGCACAGATAGGGAGAAAGCTTTTGTGCAAGGGGGTCCGTGGAATGGTAATGTGCATCCTTGCTGTCATCCTCTGGAACCAGTGCTACGACATGAACAGATGGTTCTATGTGGATTACTTGAAATACGAATCTGCCAAGGACACCATGAGGCAGGTGGCCTATGAACTGGGAAGAGGTTTTGACACAGGGAAACCAGTGGTTTTCACAGGAAGCTACCAGGTTCCCAGGAGTATCATAGCAGATGCCTATGTGGGATATGGTACGGAAACATTTTATCAGATGAACCGGCTGACACAGCCAATAGACGAACATCTGCTGGAGAAGTTTTACCGGGAGTACGGGGTGTGGGTGGCCCAGACCCCGGCTCTGTCCGTGATAGAATGGGGACGGTATGCCTTTGGGGACGACTCGGAACTGGTGCGTTTTTTCGCCATGCATGGGTATGGCCTGGTGCCTTACAGGGAGGAAGAACGGTATTATGACCTGGAACTATACTCCCTGGATCTGCCCCGGTTTCCTCAGGAGGGATCCATTGTGGATGTGGGGGAATGCATTGTGGTGCATTTTTAGACAGCCAAAGGAGGGCATGACAGATGGAACGTTTCTGGAAAAAGTGGGGTAATATTCTGTCCTTCGGGATATTGTTCCTGTGTTATGCTGCACTGAATATGGTTCTGTTCCACAGGCAGTCTGTGAATTATGGCGGCGGATACATGTCGGATATCCCCACCTATATAGAGAAAATACAGGGGATTACCACGGAATATGTCTATCCCTATCCGGTGATGTTCTGGCTGGGGCAGTTCCTGGCCCAGTTTACCACGCCCCAGCATGCTATGGCGATTACAGTGACGGCATTAAACTCCTTGACCGCGGTGATTGTGAAGGTGGTATTTGACCACCTCCTGGGTCTGGGCACACAGGATGGCAGATGGAAGGCAATCTCCAGCATGGCGGTGTTCCTGCTGCTGTTTTCCGGCATGCTGTATCCCCTTACCTGGCTGGGGAGGTATGAGCCTTTGGGAGAGCATTTTCTGTTCCGGTATAGCGGTGCCTTCTCCCCCAATCCTTTCCATAATGCCACCTATCTGGCAGCCAGGCCCTTTGCGGTGCTGGCTTTCTGGGGGGCAGTGGTGTGTCTGGAAAAATATGAGAAAAAGGAATGTTGGTTCTGTCCGGAGTATCTGCTGTTTTCCCTGGCATTGCTGGTTGCCACCATGACCAAGCCCAGCTTTACCCTGGTGCTGGTATGCACCTGCGGCATCCTCATGGTCTGGAGGCTGGTGGCCGGCCGGTTCCGGGGCATGAAAGCCTTCTGGCAGTTTGGGATCTATTTTATTCCCACATTCCTGGATCTGTTGTACCAGTACAAGGGGGTCTTTACCGGGGAGACGGATGGAACGGGCCAGGGAATTGGTCTGGGGTTCCTGAAAGCCTGGGAGACAGCAGGGGACAATGTAGTGCTGTGTATCCTCCGGGGGATGGCCTTTCCCCTTCTGGTGCTGCTGTTCCAATGGGGATGCAGGGACAGGGGGAGAGAGGAAAGAAAGTGTCCGGGGCATGGACAGGAAGGGAAAGAGCAGGGCTGGTACCGGCTTGCCTGGCAGGTGTATCTGGTAGGCCTGTTGAGCTTTCTGTTCTTGTATGAGAAAGGCACCAGGGTGGAGCATATGAACTTCGCATGGGGGTATATGTATGGCATGTTTTTCACTTACCTGGCCAGCCTGGTCATGCTGCTGCAGGATACCAAGAGCAGGCGGCAGCCCGCGTGGATGCTGGCAGTGCAGTGGGGGGTGTTTGCATGGCATGTGGTATGTGGGGTGGATTATTTCGGGGTGGTGTTTTCGGGGGAACTGTATATGTGAAGTGTGTAAAGTAATGAATTTTCTTAAAATTTTTTGAATTCTGTGCAGAAAATGTTACGAATCTGGGAAGTTATGGTAGAATGTTTCTATTCTTGAGGTTAGGGAGTCGGAGGAAAAAGAATGCGCGGTGATTCCAGGAAAGCAAAGAAAGGCAGGGCAAAACGGCCCAGGATCTATGTGTGTCACACCTATTATCATGTATATGTGACTTTTCTGAAGGAACTGCGCCTTAAGAGTCTGCAGCAGGAGGAAGCCTCCGGGAAGGCATCTTCTGGCGGGCAGGCACAGCTGGAAGACACGTCCGGGAAGGCAGATCTTGTGCTTTCCCGGATGTCCAATGATTTTGAGGACTTGAAGAGCCGGGTGGAGGCTACAGGACTTTTTGCCCATGTCTATGAGTTTGATGAGAAGCGGGAGGATTTTTTCCCCAAGCTGGCTAAGTGGAGAAAAGGAGGAGGCGGATTTCTGGGCAATCTGTACTGCCGCATCCGTTTCACCAGGCTGTATGCACAGCTGGAAGCACCCTATGTGCCGGTGGATTTCAGGGACTATGAAGATATCTATGTATACTGTGATTCGGATCCCATCGGCTATTACCTGAACCAGAACAGGATCTATTATCATGCGGTGGAGGACGGGCTGAACTGCTTGAAGAACTTTGACGCTGCCCGGTATGACAACAGAGGGCATTTTAAACTGAAAGTATTCCTTTCCATGTACCTGAATCTGATTTTCGTACAGAACGGGTATGGGAAGTACTGCCTGGATATGGAAGTCAATGACATTTCGGCCATTGCGTATCCCTGCCCCAGGTATATCGAACTGCCCAGGAAAGCCCTTACGGACCGGCTTACAGCGGAGGACAAGGAGATACTCCTAAAGGCATTTATCCGGGACAAGGAGGGGCTGGAGCGGCAGATAGAGGAAAGCAGCAAGGTGGGGGACAAGATCCTGGTTCTCACGGATCCCCTGTGTACCCTGGAGGTGCGGGAGAAGATTTTCCGGGACATTATCCATAGGTATGAGCAGGAAGGGACGGTGTTTCTCAAGCCCCATCCCAGGGATGCCCTGGACTATAGGAAGCTTTTCCCGGAGTATCCCCAGTTTGATGCCACGGTTCCCATGGAGATGCTGGGCTTCTTCCCGGGCTTACGGTTCCGGAAGGTGGTGGGGGTATTCACGGAGGTGAAGGGACTTCCCTTTGCAGAGGAGACGGTGCGGCTGGGGGCAGACTTCATGGATGCCTATGAGGATCCGCTGATCCACCGGCAGAACGAACAGATATAGGGAGGAAAATCTTGTGGGGCAGATCATAAGAAAGCTTCGGGTATTGCTGGATCAGAAACAGAAGAGGATCATGGCAGGGCTGGTGGTGCTGATGGTGGTGGGGGCTTTCCTGCAGACAGCGGGGGTAGGGATGCTGGTGCAGGCGGTGGGCCTGGTCATCGATCCGGGAGCCATGGAGAAAAACAGGATCGTGGCAGCCCTCTATGAATGGATGGGGTGTGAGAGTTATGAGAGCTTTTCCATTGTGATGCTGTCCCTGCTGATTGCAACCTTTGTGGTCAAAAATGCTTTCCTTTTTGTGCAGCAGAAGCTTACCCTGGCCTTTGTGTATACCAATCAGTTCCGTACCTCGGAGCGGCTGATGCGTAATTATCTGCGGCGGGGCTATGAGTTCTACTTGAACGCGGATACTGCGGTGGTGCAGCGCAATATCACTTCCGATGTAAATAATATGTACGCGCTGATCCTGTCCCTGTTGCAGCTTCTGTCAGACGGAGTGGTGTCCCTGTTTATTGTAAGCTATTGTTTTATCACGAACGGTACCATGACAATGCTGCTGGCTGTGGTGTTGCTGGTACTGCTGGTGCTGGTGAAAAAGGTCCTGGAGCCGGTGATGCACAGGGCGGGCAAGGATAACCAGGATTACTACAGCGGCCTGTTCAAATGGATCTCCCAGACCGTCCAGGGCATCAAGGAAGTGAAGGTGGGGGGGAAGGAACCCTATTTTGTGGAAGAATATATCAAATGCGGCAGAGGATATGTGAGTGCCGTGCAGCGGTACAGCCTGTACAACCAGATCCCTAAGCTGCTGCTGGAGACAGCCTGTATCGGGGCCATGGTGGGATATATGATCTTCCAGGTAGCCACAGGGGTATCCACTGAGGATATGCTGGGAGTGCTTTCTACCCTGGCAGCGGCGGCTTTTGTGCTGTTGCCCTGTGTGAACCGGATCAGCAACCAGATCAATGCCATCGCCTACTGTGAACCTGCCTTTATGAAGGTCAGCGACAATCTCCAGGATGAGATCGCAAACGATAAAGTGGACATGTCCTTTGCGTTGGAGGAAGAAAAGCTGCCAATAAAAAAGGATATCATCCTGGAGGATATTACCTATGCGTATCCCGGCACCGAAAAACGGATTTTCCACCATGCGCGGATGACCATACCTGTGGGAGCCTCCGTAGGGGTGGTGGGCACTTCCGGGGCAGGCAAGAGTACCATTGTGGATATCCTGCTGGGCCTGCTGGAACTGGAGTCGGGCTATGTGCTTGCGGATGGGAAACCTGTCAAGGAACATTACAGGGGGTGGCTACAGAACATCGGGTACATTCCCCAGATGATATTCATGCTGGATGATACCATCCGCAGTAATGTGGCCTTTGGTGTGCCCAGGGAGAAAGTGGATGAAAAAAGGGTCTGGGAGGTACTGCATGAGGCTCAGTTGGATGAATTTGTAAAATCCCTGCCCCAGGGCCTTGACACCAGCATCGGGGAGCGGGGAATCCGTATCTCCGGCGGACAGCGGCAGCGGATCGGCATTGCCAGGGCCCTCTACCATGACCCGGAGGTGATGGTACTGGACGAGGCCACTTCAGCCCTGGACAATGATACCGAGGCTGCCATCATGGAATCCATCAACATGCTCCATGGCAGGAAGACTTTGATCATCATTGCCCACAGGCTTCAGACCATAGCAAAATGCGACCTGGTGTACCGGGTGGAGAATGGGAAGGCAACACTGGAAAGAGGGAATATATGAGATGCAGTTAAGTGTTATTGTGCCTGTTTATAATATGGCAGCAGGTGGAAAACTGGAGTTCTGCATGGACTCTCTGGTAAACCAGACCATAGATGATTATGAAATCCTTGCCGTCAACGATGCGTCCACGGACAATTCCCTGGAGATCCTGCAGGGGTATGAGGAGCGGTATCCGGACAAGGTGCGGGTGATTACGTACCCGGTGAACCGGCGCCAGGGCGGGGCCAAGAACGAGGGCCTGAAGGCGGCCAGAGGGGAGTGGATCGGCTTCATCGACAGCGATGACTGGGTGACGGCTGACTACTATGAGAAGCTGCTGGGCAGGGCGCAGGAGACCGGTGCTGATATGGTGGGATGTGACTACAGCCTGGTGACGGAGCATACCTTCCAGGTGGGGAAGGTAGTGCAGAACAATACCCGGAAGCAGACCGGGATCCTGGATGAAGAGAAGCACAGACTGCATATCCTGCGGCCAGGCAGTATGGTATTGAAGGTTTACAGGGCAGATGTGATCCGGGACAACCATTTATGTTTCCCGGAAGGCATATTTTATGAGGACAATTGTGCCGGTTCCCTGTGGAGCCTGTACTTTACGCGGTTTGAGCGGGTGGATGAGCCGCTCTATTACTATTTTCAACATGAGACCTCCACGGTGCATCATATTACAGAGGACAGATGCAGGAACAGGATGCAGGCGGAGGAGACCTTTTACATGGAATGCAGGAAGCGGGGCATGCTGGAAGAATACAGGGAGGAGATAGAATTTCGTTTTGTGGAACTTTTTTATGTGACCACTCTGTTTTCCTATCTGCAGGGGGCGAGACACCCACGGCTGGCTTTTGTGAGAGAACTGCGGCAAAGGGTGCAGGAATATTTCCCGGATTTTCAGGAGAACACATACTATCAGAAGAACATAGGGCAGGAGGAGCAGCGGCTGGTGGCCATGCAGTGCAGGTCAGACATAAGGTTCTATCTTTATTACCGGATGAAACTGTGGGTCAGGAGATTTCGGGGCAGATGACACCGTGAGGAAAGCAAGTAAGTGGAAATGGCTTGCAGGCGGCAGACCGATGCCTGCCGGCCAGGATAAGGAGGCAGTTTCATGAAAAAATTAGCAGTGATCACAGCCCGGGGAGGCAGCAAGCGTATCCCCAGGAAAAATATAAAGGAGTTCTGCGGGAAACCAATCATGGCTTATTCCATAGAGGCAGCCCTTCATGCAGGCGTGTTTGACACGGTTATGGTATCCACGGATGATGAAGAGATTGCCCAGGTGGCGCGGCAGTATGGGGCAGAGGTTCCTTTCTTCCGCAGCCAGGAGACAGCCAATGATTATGCAGTGACTTCACAGGTATTACGGGAAGTGCTGGAAGAATATGAAAACAGGGGAGAACATTTTGGGCAGGTCTGCTGTATCTATCCTACAGCGCCCTTTCTCACGGCGGACAGGCTGCGGGAGGCAATGGGGGTTCTTACGGGAAAGAAGGCAGACTGTGTGCTTCCTGTAGTCCGGTACGGATTCCCACCCCAGCGCTGTGTGGTGGTGGAGGATGGATTTGTGAAGTTTAAGTGGCCACAGCACCGCAATGCCAGGTCCCAGGATCTGGAACCTTATTATCACGATGTAGGGCAGTTTTATTGCCTGGATACAGGGCAATTTGTACAACAGGGTGTATTGATTATGGAGCATACGGTTCCACTTATCCTGTCGGAGATGGAAGTACAGGATATTGATACAGAAGAAGACTGGAAACTGGCAGAAGTGAAGTTTTCCCTGCTGCGTGGCAGGGAAGTATGAGAAGGAGAACAGGAAATGGATAACAGGTGCATAGGTGCGAAGATCCAGGTGGGGAACAGGCTGATAGGGGAAGGTTGTCCGGTGTATATGATCGCGGAAATGTCAGCCAATCATGCCGGAAGCCTGGCGCGGGCCAAAGAAATCATCCATGCTGCCAAAGACAGTGGGGCAGACTGTATCAAGATACAGACGTATACACCGGATACCTTGACCATTGACTGTAGCAACAAGTATTTCCAGGTGCAGGACGGCACCTGGAAGGGGGCGAATCTCTACCAGCTATATGGGCAGGCGTATACTCCGTGGGAGTGGCAGGGGGAACTGAAGGAGGAAGCAGATAAAGTCGGCATTGACTTCCTTTCCACGCCATTCGACAGGACATCGGTGGACTTCCTGGAACAGTTGGGGCTTGCTTTCTATAAAATAGCATCTTTTGAGATGGTGGATCTGCCACTGATCAGATATGTGGCAGCCAAAGGGAAGCCTATTATCATGTCTACAGGTATGGGCACACTGGAAGAAATACGGGAGGCTGCGGAGGCCGTATACGAGACTGGCAACAGACAGCTGGCGTTGCTGAAATGTTCCAGCGTATATCCGGCAGACCCGGCAGACATGCACCTGGCCACCATCCGGGACATGCGGGAGCGTTTTGGGATTCCTGTGGGACTGTCAGATCATTCCCTGGGGCAGCTAAGTGCGGTAACTTCTGTGGCACTGGGTGCTTCTATTATAGAAAAGCATTTCTGTATCAGCCGGGAGATTGAAAATCCGGATGCTTCATTTTCCATGACACCGGAAGAATACCGCAGAATGGTGGAGGAAGTCAGGGCGGCAGAGCAGGCAGTGGGAATACCATATTACGGTATCGGCCAGAAAGAGGAAAGCAGTGTGGTGTTCAGACGTTCCATTTTCTGTGTAAAGGATATCTTGGAAGGAGAGTCCCTCACGGAGGAAAACATCCGTGTTATCCGTCCGGGCTATGGACTGAAACCCAAATATTATGAGGAAATCCTGGGGATGAAAGCAGACAGGTTCCTGGAGAGGGGGACACCGCTTTGCTTTGATGCGTTAGAGAAGGGTGCCATTTTGTTTCTGACAAATAACAGGAATACGGAGGACCTGTATCAGTGGCTTAAGGACAGGGAGGTGGCGGTCTGCCGGATTGGAAACAAACTGACGGTAGAAATGGTAAAACAATTGGAACCATCTTTTGTGATCAGCTTTAACTATAGACATATGATATCCAGGCAGGTGCTGGAATTGCTCCCTGGCCGGATTATCAACCTGCATACATCCCTGCTCCCCTTCAACCGTGGTTCCAGCCCCAATTTTTTCAGTTTCCTTGGGGATACACCAAAAGGTGTTACCATACATCTGATGGATGAAGGGCTTGACACAGGAGACATACTCTGTCAGAGAAATGTAGTTTTTGATGAAAACAGGGAGACGTTTGCATCATCCTATGACAGACTGTTAGAGGAGATAAAACATTTATTTATGGAGAACTGGGATGGGATCCGGGATGGGAAGATCACACCCAGAAAGCAGGAGGGGGCAGGTACTTATCACAGAATGAAGGAATTGGAGAAGATTCGGGAACAATATCCCTTCCAATGGACAGATAGGATTGCAGACTTTAAGGCAAGACTTGGACAGGAAGACAAGGGTTAACAGGTAATTGGCTTTTGCCAGGGAATCCAGGGCAGCAGACAGGAGCGGGCTATGATTTGGATCAGGGCAGACGGGGGCAGGGAGATTGGTATGGGGCATGTCATGAGATGCCTTGCCATTGGAACAGCTCTTAAAAATAGGGGAGAAAAGATCTGCTTTTTGCTTGCAGATGACTCTGTGGCAGCATTTCTGGAAGAGAAGGGATTCTCCTACAGGATACTTTCCAGCAATTACAGGAAGATGGAGGAGGAACTTGACAGACTGGCCGGGATTCTGGAACAGGAAGGTCCTGGCACGGAATCCGCTGTGTTCCTGGCAGACAGTTATTTTGTAACTGCAACGTATATGGAGGGTGTACGCAGGAGGATGCCGGTAGCTTTCCTGGATGACATGGGAAGGACGGATCTCCTGGTGGATCTGCTGGTAAATTATAATATTTTTGCAGAGGAATCCCTGTACCAAAAAGGGGAAAAGCTGTCCCCCCGGCTGCTCCTAGGCACCAGGTATGCCCCTTTGCGGCAGGAATTTAGCAAGGTACCTTATCAAGTCCGGAAACAGGCGAACAGAGTGCTGATTACTACCGGGGGAAGCGACAGGTATAACCTGGCAGGTCAGATTCTGGCAGAAGCCCTGGAACATTCGGAGACGGCAGACATGGAATATGATGTGGTGGATGGGGCGTTCAATGTACATTCTCCTTATCTGAGGGAACTGGAGAAGAGACATGACAATGTGCATATCTACAGTAATGTGGCAAAGATGGCAGAACTGATGAGGAGATGCGACATGGCAGTGACTGCAGGGGGATCTACCATGTATGAACTGAGTGCCATAGGAGTGCCAATCATCTGCTTTTCATTCGTGGATAATCAAGAGAAAATCGTGGAAGGGTTTAAGCGCAGGGGAATTGTGCCATATGGGGGAGATTACCTGCGACAAGGACGGTCCATGATAAGTGAAATTGTAAATGCTATTGGTGTACTGAGACAAGATTCTGGTTTGCGGACTGTTTATAGCGATAAGTTAAGGCAACTGGTAGATGGGCAGGGAGCGGACCGGATTGCTGAAAAGCTGACTGGTCTGAAGCATATAAGGCGAATGATTTGTGCCGATGGCATCGGCATGTCTGGAAGGATGTAGGGACAAAGGACAGGAATGGTGAGGGTTAACGGCACATGAAAAGACAGCTTCCTAAAAGAAAGTGGGCAAATGGAATCGTATCACTGGTATTGTTTGTACTGCTATTGGCCGTATCTTTTCGCATGAGACTGAAGGAACAGCCCGGATGGGTGGACATAGTGGTCTTCGGGGACAGTGTGTGCGGCGGCATCCGGGATGAGACTGGGATAACGGATCAGTTAAGTGAACGGACACAGATGTCTGTGTTGAACGGGGCGCTTGGCGGTACTTGTATCAGCCGGATCGATCAGGAGTGCCGTCTGGATTACGCCAAGGATTCCCTGTCCCTGGCAGGACTGACAAAGGCTGTGATGGCCAGGGATTTTGGTGTCCAGCAGGCGTTCCGGATTAGGGAGAGCAATACGGAATACTTTGAAAATGTGGTGGATGAACTGGAGCGGATCGATTTTACCACTGTGAAGCTGGTGGTGATCTGCCATGGGTTGAATGATTATTATGACGGGGTTCCCATATCCAATGAGGCAGACCCTTATGATGAATATACCTTTTCCGGGGCTTTGCGCAGTTCCCTCCAGGCCCTGCAGAAGGCGAACCCGGATATGGGGATTGTGCTGGTGACCCCCACTTATACCTGGCACAGGGAACTGGGGCTGACCTGCGAGGAGTACGACGGAGGGGGAGGGATACAGGAGGACTATATCCGGGCCCAGATGGAGATTGCAGAGGAATTCGGACTGGAAGTTGTGGATCTGTATCATGATTTTTTCCCTCATGATACATGGGAGGACTGGGAGTTGTATACCTGGGACGGCATGCACCCCAATGAGGCGGGGAGGGAAAAGATCGCCGGCAAGATAGCGGATCATATCCTGGGGAACCGGGAATAGGGGCATCTGGTAAGCGAAGGACAAAGCAGGTGCAGGTATCTATGGAAGATAACACAGGGAAGAATAGGACGAAGGAGTGGGAAACGGATGACGCCATCGGAAATATGGGGGGAAGTAAAACAAAAAGTGAAACGTAAGTGGAAGCTTGCCTTCTTATCAGCAGTCTGTGTGGGACTGCTGGTTCACATGCCTGTCATGCTGTCGGACATACCCAACCATGACGGCCTGGACAGCATGTATTTTGATCAGAACATGATTACCTCAGGCCGGTGGTTTTTGTCGGTGGCATGCGGTTTTTCCTCCTATTATACCCTGCCCTGGCTGATTGGCCTGCTGGGGCTGCTGTTCCTGGGGGTGGCTGCCGCTGTGCTGGTGGAACTGCTGGAGGTGGAGAAGGGGTGGGCTGTGGCAGCCTGTAGCGGTCTGCTGGTAACCTTCCCGGCACTGGCCTCCACCTTTGCTTATGTGTTTACCCTGGACGGTTATATGATGGCCCTGCTGCTTGCCCTGCTTGCCGTGCTATGTACCAAAAAGTATGAAAAAGGGTTCCTGGCAGGTGGTGTCTGCCTGGCTTTCAGCCTGGGGATCTACCAGGGTTATCTCGCCTTTGCCATGATTCTGTCCCTGTATGCGGTGGTGATGCGGTGGGCAGGCGGGGAGTCCTGGCAGAAGAAGGTCAGGCATACACTCCATTATCTTTATATGGGGGTACTGGGGGCAGTTCTGTACTATGGGCTGCTCCAGGTGCTTCTGGTACTCCAGGGAAAGGAACTGGACACTTACCAGGGCATAAACGGCATGGAACTAGGCATCGCTTCCCGGACAGGGGGAATATTTCCTGCACTGGCGGGGATGTACCGGGACTTTGCAGCCTTCAGCCTAAAGGGGAATGTGGTCTTTCACAACTGGATATCCCTGGCAGCACTGGTTTTGCTGGGGGTGGCGGCTGTCTTCTGGGGGTCTGCCAGCCTCCACAGCAGAAAAGGCTGGAAGAATCCGGGATTTTTCGCTATAATGGGAGTGGCGCTTGTGATGCTGCCGCTTGTGACGAATATTGTGCTGCTGATATCGCCGGATGTGACCTATCATCTGCTGCTGCGCTACCAATGGGTGCTTTTCCCCATAGGACTGGTGGCAATTGTAGGACAGAAGGATCCTGATGGAGAAGGCGCAGAAGGTGGACTGGGTACGGGGAAGACTGGGAAGGGGAGAACATCCAGGGAAGCATCTGAACAGGGGACAACAGGGAAGCGGGTATCTGGAGGGAAAATATCCAGCCAGGGAATGCGCCGTATTCTATGGGAATGGACGGCCCTTGTGGCGGCGCATGTCCTGGTGTTTTTCTATGGGGTTACGGACAATATCGGATATTCCAACCTGCAGAAGCGGTACGAGAAGACATATGCCTACTGTGTGCGCCTGCTGGACCGGATCGAGCAGACGGAAGGGTATTACACGGGGATACCCATTGCCATGGTAGGGGTGGTGGGGGATGAGCCGTATCCGGTGACGGATATTACCCTGCCGGTCACAGGGAATATGATCGGGCTCGGGGGAGATATTCTGCTGTACAGGGGGGATAATTACCGGGAATTCATCCGGCATTATCTGGGGGCTACCTTGAATATCCTGCCCCCGGAGGCTATGGCTGAGATGTATGATACGCAGGAATATGTGGACATGGATTCTTTTCCCGGCGAGGATTCCATACGGATTATCGATGGAATTATGTATATTAAAACAGAAAACCGGGAGCGCTGACCTGACACGGAAGGCGCGGGATTGGTTAGGAGAAAGCGATGGCGGTATTATCAATTGTTTTGCCGGCTTATAACGAGGAACAGAATATAGCCAATACGGCAATGGTCCTGGATGAATTGCTCACAGAACATGAAATTGCCTATGAACTGGTGTTTATCAGCGATGGCTCCAGGGACGGCACTTTCCAGGAGATTAGGAAGGCCGCAGAGGCCAATCCCCGGGTCAAGGGGGCAGAGTTCTCCAGGAACTTCGGCAAGGAGGCAGGTATTTTCGCCGGACTGGAGTTGGCAGAGGGGGATGCAGTGATCGTCATGGACTGTGACCTGCAGCATCCACCCTCTGTGATCCCTGAGATGTGGAAACTGTGGCGGCAGGGGGCCGAAGTGGTGGAGGGCATCAAGACGAGCCGGGGGAAGGAAAGTCTGGGACATAAACTTTCAGCGGGCCTGTTTTACAGGATTATGAGCAGACTGATCAAGATGGACATGAATGCCTCTTCGGATTTCAAACTGTTGGACCGGAAGGTGGTAGACGTGCTTCTGGCCCTTCCGGAGCGCAACACATTTTTCCGGGCCTTGAGCTTCTGGGCGGGTTTCCGGACCGAGACGGTGCAGTATGAGGTACAGGAGCGGCAGTTTGGCCAGAGCAAGTGGTCTTTCTGGAGTCTGATGAAATATGCCATATCCAATGCCACCTCCTTTAGTACCCTGCCCTTGCAGATGGTAACGGTGATGGGGGTGATCTCCATCCTGTTCAGTGTGGTCCTGGCCATCCAGACCCTGGTCAAGTTCCTGACAGGGACGGCTGTGGAGGGGTTCACCACGGTGATCCTGCTGATCTTGATCATCGGGGGATTCCTAATGCTGAGCCTGGGGGTCATCGGACATTATATTGCCAGGATATATGAGGAGGTGAAGGGTAGGCCCAAGTATATTATCAGCCAGGTCACTGAGAATGTGCAGGGGGATGTGATGGGGGCCTGGAAAAGGCGCCCGCCCAGGTAAGACATTTATAATAAGATAAATCGATGGAGGAAAAAACATGATAACATTTAACAGGCCACCTTATGTGGAGACAGCCATGGATTACATCCAGGAGTGCGTGAAGAGCCAGAAGATATGTGGGGACGGCGCCTATACGAAAAAGTGTAACCAGTGGATAGAGGACAGGACAGGCACGGCCAAATGCCTGCTGACCACTTCCTGCACCCATGCCACAGAGATGGCGGCACTGCTCTGTGACATCCAACCAGGAGACGAAGTCATTATGCCTTCTTTTACATTTGTCTCCACGGCAGATGCCTTTGTGCTGCGGGGTGGGGTCCCCGTGTTTGTGGACATCAGGCCGGATACCATGAACATAGACGAGAAACGGATAGAAGCAGCTATCACTGAGCGGACGAAGGCCATTGTCCCGGTTCACTATGCAGGGGTATCCTGTGAGATGGATACCATCATGGACATTGCGGCCAGGCATCATCTGATGGTCATTGAGGATGCTGCCCAGGGAATCCTGTCCCTGTACAAGGGGAAAGCCCTGGGCACATTCGGGGATTTTGGATGCTTCAGTTTCCATGAGACCAAGAATTACAGCATGGGAGAGGGAGGTGCCCTGCTGATCCGGGACGAACGGTATGTGGAGGAAGCGGAAGTGATCCGGGAGAAGGGTACCAACCGCAGCAAATATTTTAGGGGACAGATTGATAAGTATACCTGGGTGAATTACGGATCTTCCTATCTGCCCAGCGACATGAATGCGGCCTATCTCTATGCCCAGCTGGAGATTGCAGATGAGATCAATGAAGCCAGGCTGGCCCTGTGGAACCGCTACTATGGGAACCTCCTTCCCCTGGCGCAGGCAGGGAAGATAGAACTTCCCGTGGTGCCGGAGGGCTGTGTGCACAATGCCCATATGTTCTACATCAAGGCAAAGGATATTGAGGAGAGAACGGCGTTCATAGAGTACTTGAAAGAGAACGGGATCATGTCCGTGTTCCATTATATTCCGCTGCACACTGCGCCTGCGGGACTGAAGTTCGGAAGGTTCCACGGGGAGGATGTGTATACCACCAAGGAGAGCGAGCGCCTGGCCAGGCTTCCCATGTATTATGGGCTGACGGAGGATCAGGTGGATCAGATCTGCAGTGTCATCGGGAAGTTCTATGGCTGCCCGGTTACAGGCTAAGGGGTGCAGGGTAGGCTGCAAAGATCCTGGGAAGCGTGGCTGTGGTATGCCCGACATATGCCGGGAAGCAGGAAAACAGGTTATGGCAGTCCCAGGTAACTTGATGAAACGGCGGGGATAGGGTATATGAAGAAAGTGGCCGGTGTATTTTGCAGGGCCGGAAAGGGCATCCTGCTGATAGGTTTCAGCATCCAGATAATCCTGGGGCTTGTCTGGATGTGCTGTAATATTATAGAAGGACAGAAATTTGGCGCACCTTCCGGCTGGCTCTATCCGTTCCTGCTTCGGGTGGTGGGGGATGGGGTATGGATACTGTATCTTCTGCAGCTAGGCCTGGCGTATTATGCGGCCAGGAGATTCCTGGCGCCTTTGCTCCCTGGGGGGATTTTCTGGAGGATCTGGGGTAGTCTGGCACTGCTTACCATTCCCATGGCATTGCAGTGCCATATGGCGGCACTGCCTTACTCAGCCGTAAGTTCCCTGTTCCTATTGGAACTGTGTTCCTGCCGTAAGATGTTCCAGGGCGGTAATCTGGTAAGGGAAACAGCAGCAGGGGCAGCCTGCTGGCTGATCCTTTGGGCACTGCTGCCGGAGTATGGACTGTTTGGGGCGGTCCCCCTGGTACTGACACTGCTGGTACAGTGCGGGATGCGTCCGGGGGAAGGAAAACGTGTGGTGGCAGGGTGTCTGGTAGTGGCCGCCTTCGGGGGAATCCTGGGAGGACTACAGGGACTGCTTCCTGCCCCTGCCGGGCGGAAGGTCACATGGGAGCAGGCCCTGGCCAGCCGTTTTGCCTGGCCCAATCTGTGGAATGATTCCCAGGCGTGGCCGTCGGATCTGGCAGAGGCCGCCGGGAATTGTGTATGGGAAGCTTCCGCTACACCTGGGCAGATGGAGCAGATCTTGTTTCCTGTCATAGACGAAGCCGCCGGGGAAGTGGCCGGAGAGTTCTATGTGAAAATGGCACAGATTGCCTGGCAGAAGGACAAGACCCGGATTATGAAGGAGATTGTCTGGGATGTGCTGGGATATGGGGCAGCACCTGCAATCTTACAATTGCAGCTTACCGCCAGGGGATATGATTCTTACTCTGGCAGGAATTATGAGATTATGTTCCTGCATACACCAGTCCTTGCGAAATACTATGTGGCTTACGCCTGCTGGTGGTTTGTGGCGGCGCTGGGTGTGGGGCTTCTGGCAGGCGTGGCAGGATGTCTGGAAGGGAGACTGGGACCAGGCCGGGGAAAGCTGTACTTTGCCGGTGTGTGTGTGGTATCTGCCGGGGGCATGATCCTGGCCTATACCATGCGGGGGGCAGGTATGATGGATTACAAGTGTACGGTGTCAATATTGGAATTATGGATGGCCTGGGTGCTGTCCGGTATGGGAGTATCCGATGGGGGAAGAGAAGATCTGGGTGCATCCTGTTGTTCCACGGGACGAAGCCATGAAAAGTAACAGGAAGAAGACAGGAAGGTCCGGCAGGAAAGGCCTGGTTCTGGCAGGGAAAGCTGGCTGGAGGCATGCAGGGAGGAAGAGGGGCTGGGACAGGTTCTGGTTCTGGGCAGGATTTTGTGGTGTGCTGTTCCTGCTGGTGCCCTGTCTGGTGCTCCAGGAAGAAGCAATCTTTACCTACCATGACCAGCTTGACGGGGAACTGATAGCGTATCTGCTCCAGGCCAGGCACCTTTTCCAGGGGGATATTCTGCCGGAATTCATGAATGGTGCTTCCAAGACGGCACTTACCATGCCGGCTCCAGGTTGTGTGTTGTTTTTCCTGGGGGGAGACGGCCTTGGGGGATTGATGGCCATGATGTTGCTGGGCCATGCAGTAGGATATCTGGGCATGTATCTGCTGGTGCGGGAATTTACAGGAAAGGCCTGGGCAGGTATGGTGGCAGGGGGATTGTACGGCAGTCTGCCCTTCCTGCCGGTATATGGACTGTCCCAGTTCGGGATTCCCTTGCTGTTCTGGTGTGTGCTCCAGCTTGAAAAGGGGAAACACAGGTTTTTTGCCTATGTATATACGGCTGTATACACGTTGTGTTCTTCCCTGGTCCTGGTGGGGTTCGGACTGCTGGGCATGGGGATGATATGGATGATAGGACGGCTGGCTGGCCGGCGGTTCTGGGGAACCAGGTTACAGGAGAGGAAAAGCATGGGAGGAACCCGGAATGGGCTGTGCCATGTGTTTGCAGCATGGCAGTTGATGCTGGGTCTGTACCTTGTGATGAATTTCCGGCTGCTGGGACAGATGCTTGGCCTGGGGGAAGCAGTTATATCCCATAAGGCAGAGTATGTGCGGACGGCGATTCCTTTCTGGGAGACTTTTTGGCAGGGCCTCACACAGGGTGGGCAGCACAGTGTAGATTACCATGGCCTGCTTACGCTGGTGACCATAGGGATCCTGGTGGCAGGCTGTCTGGTATGGCTTCTACATGGAAGGAGGGAATGTGGGGGAGCGCCATTTCCGGAAGGAGTGGAGCGCCTGGCAAGGGTGGTCTTAGGCTGTATGGGCTGGAACCTGCTTTTCTCCCTGGCGGCGGCCTTCTGGGATAGCGCCCTGGGGGTGGGGATACGGAATACCCTGTCTGCTCTGGGAGCCTTTCAACTGGAGAGATTGCTTTGGATCTCACCGGCACTGTGGTATCTGGCTTTTGGATCTGCCCTTTGCCTGCTGGCAGAACTTGTAAGATGGGGACTTTGCCTGCCAGCGGATAAGGAACTGGAAGGGCAGAAGCAAAACAGGAGAATCCTTCGGCGGCTGGTAGCCTGTGGCCTTACGCTGGCGGTCTGTGGAGTGGTGGGAATCACAGCCCTGCGGATCCTTCTGGCAGGAGATGTGAAATCCAACATCCAGAAGCTGCGGAATCCGGAATATGGCCTTATGAGTTTTGGGGAGTATTACGGACTGGGCGTGATGGAGCAGGTAGAGGATTTTTTGCGGGAGTGTACCGGCCAGGAGATGGCAGACTATCGTGTGGTGAGCCTGGGGGTGGATCCTGCAGCGGCATTGTACCATGGCTTTTACTGTCTGGACGGGTATTCCAATCATTATTCCCTGGCCTACAAACATCAGTTCCGCAGGATCCTGGAGCCGGAACTGGACAAAAGTGAGTATCTGAGGGATTATTTTGACGGCTGGGGAAACAGGTGTTATCTGTTTAGCGCCGAATGCCCTGGCTATTACACCATAGAAAAGGGTGGTTTCGCTTTCCAGTCTTATGAACTGGATGTTCAGGCGCTGAAGGAACTGGGAGGGAATTACCTGTTTGCGGCAGCCCCTATCCTGAATGCACAGGAACAGGGGCTTGTGCTGATGCGGGAGGAGCCTTTTGAGACAGAAGGAAGTTATTACCGCATATTTGTATATGGGATAAGCAGATGAGAAGGGGTATGTCCCTCTTGAGAAGACGGACCGTGGAAAAACAGTATGGAACAAAATAGTAGGGGTTGCCAGGGGACTGCGAGGTGGAAGATGTCTGTAGGAAGCAGGACGGGGAAAAAGCGGGGCCAGGACGATTCTGGCCGGTCAGGGAGCATCTGGAAGGGGAAGTGGGCAGAAAGTGTAGCAATCTGCCTGTGCCTGCTTCTTCTTGGCCTGTTTGTATCCTGCAAGGAAGGGTTCCATATGGATGAACTGCTCAGTTTTGAACTGGCAAACGCAAGGTTCAATCCCTGGATTGTCACTACCCAGCCGGAAGGACGCCTGGCCAAATTTGTGCGCAACGAAATAGATGGGGAGACATTTGGCGAGACCATTGGGAATCTTGTGGAGACAGTGAAGGATGTGATAGAGAACCGGGGAGCCAGCAAGCTTCTCACCTACCAGGCAGATGTCTATGAGGAGCCGGTGTGGATCACGGCAGAGCAGTTTAAGGACTATATCACTGTGGATAAAAAGGATGCCTTCCAGTATCTTTCAGTCTATTTTAATGTGAAGGATGACAACCACCCGCCCCTGCATTTTATGGTGCTGCATACCATATCCTCCCTGTTCCGGGGACAGGCAAAGCCCTGGATGGGATGTGTGATCAATCTGGCCGCAATGGCGGCGGTGATGGCATTGCTCATGGGATTAGGCCGGATGCTTGCGGAAGCAGGTGGATGTAGGGAGGAAGGAAGGAAGCGGATGATAGGACTGTGCTGCGGACTTCTGTATGGATTGTCCTGCGGGGCAGTGGCTACGACACTGCTGATCCGCATGTATGGGTTGTTGACACTGTGGTGTGTGGCATATTTCTATTTGATTCTGCAAAAATGGCGGGACAGGGCATTTGACAGGCACAATATCCGTTTGGTCCTTGTGACCCTTCTGGGCTTCTGGACGCAGTATTTTTTCCTGTTTTACTGTATATTGCTGGCGGGGACAGTGTGCGTGCTGCTGTTTCGGGAGAAGCGGATGGGGGAATTGTTACGCTTTGTACGTTCCATGGCGATAGCGGCTGTGGTGGGAGTGGCAGTGTTCCCTTTTGCCATCCAGGATGTGTTCTCCAGCGGAAGAGGGGTGGAGGCCTTGCAGAACCTGGGAACAGGCTTTGCCGGTTATGGGGAGAGGCTGGCTGCTTTTCTGGGAATCCTGGAGGAGAGGACTTTCGGAGTGCCCTTCTGGGCGCTGTTGTGTATCCTGGCGGTATTGGTATTGGCGGGAAGAGGGCAGAAGAAATTAGATTTCCAACGGGAGAAGAAAGCAGTAAGAGAACCAGGGCCGTCTTCCGGGAAGGGGGCTTATATCTGGATGCTTGTCCTTCCCGTGGCAGGGTATTTCCTGCTGGCGGCCAGGATGTCACCTTATCTGGTGGACCGTTATATGATGCCGGTATTTCCCTTTGTGATTCTCTGGGGCGTCCTGTTGCTGTACGGGCTGTTATCGGCACTGGAAGGGCGTTATCCTTCCCTGCGGTGCAGGAAGATTCACGCAGTCATTTTCCTGGCTGTAGTCCTGCTGCAGGTCTGGGGGCTTTGGCAATATGATGGGAGTTACCTTTACCGGGGATATGCCTTGCAGTCAGGTATCGCAAGACCGGATTATTCCTGCATCTGCATTTATGATGGTGTGGGGTATTATGAAAATCTGCCAGAGTTTACAGTCTATGAAAGGTCACTGCTTCTTACCTTTGGCCAATTGGAAAACAGGAAGGACAGGGAGAGCATCCGGGAACTGGACAAAGTGGCGGTGCTGGTAAAGCCGGGAAATGGCTACGATGACCTGCAGGTGCTGGAACTTTTGGAAGAGGAGTATGGATTTAGGCTGGAAAGTATGGGCATGCGGGAAAAAGGCCCCCATGGGGACATGATATATTTTATGCGAAAGGATATGTAGGACTGTGGTGGTACAGATATTGATTTTGCTGTTTATGACAGTGGTCATCCCGGTGGTGGCGGGCGGGATTTTTACAGAACTGCCGTGGGGAGGCGGAGGGAAGAGGGGCAGCGCAGAGGGCAGAGGCCTGGCGGAATTTCTCTTTAGATGGATTGGCGGACAGATGTGTCTCTGGGCAGGCTTCCATATCATCTGTGTGCCCTTTATCCTGCGGGGAAGAAGCTTTGGGGATGTGGTGAAGGTCTATGTGGTCTATATGGCAGCGTTGATTCTGCTGTCTCTGGCCAGACAGATCCGCTTCCTGGCGTCCCTGGCCAGACGGGACAAGGGCATGGGCACCGACAGCAGGATTTCAGGAAAAAGGGAGAAGACTGGCAGGAAAGCAGACAAGGTGGCTGTGGTGCTCTGGTGCTGTGCGGGATGCCTGCTTCTGCTCCAGCTTGCCGCAGCCTGCTTCCTGGCCTATGAGGAGGGGGATGACGCTTTCTATGTGGCAATATCCACCAGCACCGTGGATGCAGATACCATGTACCAGAAGCATCCGTACACAGGAGGCCCTGTGGAACTGGATGCCAGGCATGCCCTGGCGCCCTTCCCTGTCTGGGTCGCACTTATAGCAAGGCTCACGGGCATTCATCCGGCTACAACAGCCCAGGTAGCACTGCCAGTCATCTTGATTGTCATGGCATATGGGTGTATATACCTGCTGGGCAACAGGCTGTGTGGAGGAGATGCCAGGAAGCTGCCACTGTTCCTGGTGATGGCAGAGTGTCTGGTACTGTTTGGCGGATATTCCACTTATTCCGTGGAGAATTTCCTGCTGGTGCGGACGGCCCAGGGGAAGGCGGTGCTGGCCGCCATTGTGCTGCCTTTCCTGCTGTTGCTGCTGTACTTGCTGCTGGAGAGACAGAAGGAGGGAGTGCGGGTAGGTGCGGGATCCTGGTTCCTGCTGGCACTGACCATGGTGACAGGATGTCTGTGCAGTACCCTTGGGAGTTTTCTCACATGCCTGTTTGTGGGGATCGCGGGACTCTGCGGGGCAGTGTGTCTTAGGCGGTGGAAGAGCCTGCCGCTTTTGGCCGGATGCTGTATCATACCCATGGGGATGGTATTTTTGTATTTCTGGATGCGCTGAGAGGGAAAAGTATGTGGGAAAATGCAATCTCGATATTTCAGAAGTTTATGGGGACAGGGCTGCTGGTCATCTGGTTCCTGGTTGCGCTGGTCTATCTGTTTCTTCATGAGAAGGATAAGGTGAAAAGGATCCTGTTTGTATATGCACCGGTCATTGTGCTGCTGCTATATTTCAATCCCCTGTTTATCAAGATGTTTGTGGAGATGACAGAAAATGAGATTTATTTCCGCATCTGCTGGCTGCTTCCAGTCACTGTGTCCATTGCCTATGCAGTGGTGCAGGTGTGGGGCAACCTGAAGGGAAAGAAGGCGGCATGCTTCGGGGGCGTCTGCATACTGCTGGTGGTCATCTCAGGGAAGCTGGTGTACAGCAGTCCCCTCTATAGCAGGGCAGAGAACCCCTACCATGTCCCCCAAAGCGTGGTGGATATCTGTGATGCCATCCAGGTGCCCGGACGGGAGGTGATGGCTGCTTTTCCCTATGAAATGCTGCTGTATGTGCGCCAGTATTCCCCGGTGGTGCGCATGCCCTATGGAAGGGATGCGATCATTGAGGCAAGGGATGAATTCTATCTGGCCATGGTGGGGCAGACACTGGTACTGGAAACCCTGGTTCCCATGGCCAGGCAGGCAGGCTGCCATTATGTAATCGTGCGGGAAGACGCAGATGTAAGAGGGGAACCGGATGATTATGGCTGGATGGTGTATGGTGCCATGGACGGATATGTGATCTACAGGGATACCCAGGTGGAACTGGTCATACCGGATATGGGGGAAAAGTAAGCGGGCGCGTTCAGCCCGCGCCATTCGCAGGCAGCGTTCAGCCCGCGCCATTCGCAGGCAG